>JAKEHU010000028.1 GCA_022614855.1 Chlamydiota bacterium | reverse complement strand
GCGGAACGCCCCTATAGCGAGCGAGACTTGCGCAAAAGCGCCTATGCTAATATTTCTCAAAAGATTTTGAAGATCAATGGATTAAAAACCGAGTTCGCGTTTAGTTATGCAAGAGGTCTAATAAATGGAACGGGGGACTGTCAAATGGTTTGATGAAGAAAAAGGATATGGGTTTATTACTTCTGACATCGGAAAAACAGAATATTTTGTCCATTCTTCTAACATAGAAACTTTAAGCAAGACTTTGGAAAAGGGAGAAAGAGTAGAATTTGAAATTGGAGAAGGACCTACAGGAAGAGTTCAGGCAAAAAAGGTAACTATTTTGATAGAATAGCATCAATGAACCTATCTCGAAATTCAGAAAATTTGATTTTTGATGAATTTTTTTCTCAAATTTTAGAACCGTTTCGTAGGACATACTTGAATAAGTAGACCAAGAAATGGTTCTAAAATATGGAGAAAAAGGCGCGAAAAGCAAGTTTTTTGAATTTCGAGATAGGTTCATAGAGGTCTAATTACCGGCTGATTTTTTTGCCCATTTCATATTGAGATTCTTGCACATTTCCTTTTGAATCAAAGGCCTTCTTTACTCCATGGAGCTGATCTTCAACAAAGACTTGTAAAAGCTTGGGTTTCCCATCATCGTAATATTTATTAAATTTTCCATGTCTTAACCCTTCTTTGTACTCTCCTTCAAAAATAAGAATCCCGTTTTGATTCCATTCCTGATAAAGGCCATCTTGTTTCCCATTTTTTAAAAAGACCAAAGCTGCCAACTTTCCATTGATAAAATAGGTTTTTTCCTCTCCCTCTTTATTTCCATTTACAAATTGGCAATTTTTATAGATCTTTCCATTGGGAAAGTACTGCAACATCTCTCCATGTGTCAAATCATTAGCAAAACCGAGGGTCATAAAAAGAGAGCCCTCAGGAAGAAAAACTTTTGCTATTCCATGCTTTTTCCCCTGATGATAAGGAGTAATGGAAATAATTTTTCCTTCTTGACTGTATTCAATCACATCGCCTTCAGGTAAATCATTTTGAAAATGAATCTCTAAGGCCTTCATTTTTCCAAATTGAGGATGAGGTGGAAAGAAGATTTCATGAAGACCATCTTTTTTATTATCTTTATAATGGAAAACAATCTCTTTTCCATCCTTAGCTTTTTCAAAAAATTTTCCATTTAATCTATCATTTTCATACCAAGCCTCTTCGACAATATTTCCCTCTTCGTCCCAAAGAGCTTTCATTCCGTGTAATTTCCCATCTTTATATTGCACAATGGTCTGTGTCTTTCCGCCAGTGTAAAAAGATCTCTGTTCTCCATCTAGAAGTCCGGTTGAATTGTAAACAAAAAACCTAGCGAGTTTTCCAAATCCTCTCTCTTTTTCTTCTTTAGATTCAGGAGGGAAGTATTCCTTTTGCTCAGCAACCATCTTGCCCAGCTCAAAACGTTTAACAAACCAAAGAGAGCCATTTTCATACCATCCCTTTACCTCTCCATCTAAAAGATCATCTTGGTATTTACCTGCGTATTTTGGCTTTCCATTTTCATAAAATTCCTCGCTTTGACCATTTCGCTTGCCTAAAGAAAAAGAATTTCTCTGTCTGATTTTATCTTTAGCATAAAAAATTTTAGCGATTCCATCGGGTAAATCATTTTCATACTTTGCTTCACTGATTAACTCTCCTTTTTCATTCCACTCTCGATGCCAACCCTGTTTTTTCCCAACAATAAAATCCCCTTCAAATTTTAAAGATCCATTTTCATGCCACTCTTTTCTCAGGTTATCTAATTGATCTTCAACATAGTACTCTTCTAGTCGAGGTTTGCCATTTTCAAAATAAACGAGATATTGACCATCCTTTTTTCCGTTTGAGAAAAGACAAGAAACAGCCTTATTGCCATTTTCATGCCATTGTTCAAAGGGACCAGCCTTTACACCATATGCAAAACTCATACGAGTTTTTAAATTTCCAGACGGAAAATACTCCTTTTGCTCTCCTTCCAATACCCCTGCAAAAAATTCTAATTCCTGTCTTAAGTTGCCGTTGGGATACCATTCTGTGCATTTTCCCTCATAACCATATTTTCCCTTATCTTCTTTCCCGGCCATTATTGCGACTGTATACTCCCCAATCTTTTGGCCTTCTTCGTTAAATTCCACAATTGGCTCTAGCAATTTGCCTTTCTTATCATAATGAGCTATCACAAGTGGCTTTCCGTTAGGATGATTTCTCCAATGATCTCCAATTCTATCTCCATTTCGATATTCGCCTTTTCCTATGATTTTCCCCTCAGTCGAATAATAAACTTCTTCTCCTTGCTTTTGTCCATTTTTATAAAATACACGATAGCTTTCCTTTCCATTAGAATGATATTTAATGTGGGTCCCTATTGGCTCACCTAAATGAAAATCCTGTACCTCTATTAGATTTCGATTTTCATCATAAACCATCACTGCGGGATTCTTGCCATCAGAATGGACAGCTCCATCTGAAAATTGTCTGCTACTTTTTAACATTCCATTCGGATGCCATTCCATAGCAATCCCATGAACAACACCTTGGTGATAGGGAATCGCAGCTGCTTTTGCTTCGGTTTCAGGATAGTATCGAATGAACTCTCCAACGAGTTTATCTTCTTCGTACTGCATCTCCTCAGCTTTTTTCCCATCTTTGTGATAAGAAATCGTTGAGCCATGCGGTTTCCCATTCTTGAAATGGGAAACCATTTTGATCTCTCCCTCTGGGAAAAAAAGCTTCATTTCCCCTTCTAAGAGACCTTCTTTATATCTAGTTATCTTTTCGATCTTCCCATTTGAAAAAAAGGAGACAACACACCCATCTGGAACTATTGTGGAATTCCACTCTCGAAAACCCGGTGAATCTTCTGCAATGATAGCCAAATCTATCTCATTTTCAATTTGACCATTAGAATGATAAGTGATTTTTTTAACAGGCTTTTCCTTTTCTTCTCCTTTTTGTTCATAAAAAACCACCTGTTTGGGCTGACCATCAGCAAAAATTTCTATAATTTTAGGCTGCCAATGGGGCTCTCTTGGCTTTAATACAATCTCCTCAGCAAAAAGAAGCGAAGAGAAAATTATGAGAGAAAATAGGTATTTAAAGAACATGGGATAATAATATCAAAATTGAAAAAAAAGGCGAGCTTTATTGACGCAAGTTAAGCGAAAATAGAACAGGGATATCAATATTAATACCCCCGTCTAAAAAAATTACATATAGTACGCAGTCCAGATCAAAATCAATCCTGCAACAAAGGGAACAATTCCCATTGTTTTCATACAAGATGTATTTGTCATAAGCCATTCAATGATCAACTTCGGCATGAAAAGACCAAGTACACCGCGTAAGATCATGACCCAACCAACGAGGGTCAAAACAAGCATAGGTTGCCAATCCCACATATTGAAATTATTGATGATGACAATTCCAATAAGCAAGTTCACTACAGCACTAAAATAAAGTGCTGATGGAGAGTTTTTCATCGAAGTCATGATTTTGACAACGTTTTCTCCATAAATCAGCATCCATAGCCCGACAATTGCTAAAAATGGGCCAAATATTTGGGCTAACATCATTCCATCCATTTTCTTTCCTTCCTCCTAAATGAATAGTATTTAATCGCTAAAAAAGAGACTATTTCAACCCCTTTATAGCTCTACTATAACCTTGAAAGTAAGGAGTCAAGAAATTAGTTGTCAAGTTAATAACGCACGATAGTCTGAATAATTCACATTTTCCTTGGTGTCCGTCGATATCTTCCCATTAATTCAGCTGAACCAAGTACATGCCCTTTGATTTTTTCTTCAACTTCTTCTTTTACAAGACCCTTTGGAAAATCAAAAAAGGTATCAAGAGCATAAATTTTAAAAAAATAACGGTGATCTTCTCCTTCTGGAGGATAAGGACCCATATAAGCAGTTCGTCCGTGAGTACCCTTTCCATTTACTCCAGGAGAAGGGGTATGCTCTTTGATTTTAGTTACATGAGGTGGAATATCGTATACGATCCAATGAATCCAAAGCTTATCGGGGCGAATCGATTCTGGAACATCGGGATCTTCCACGATCAAAAGCAAGCTTTTGGCTCCTTTGGGGATATCAAAAATATCCAATGGTGGATTCCAATTGTAGCCATCACACGTGTAAATGACAGGAATATACCCCCCTTCTTTAAACGCTGAGCTTATGATTCTCATGACTCAATCCTCCTTATCTAAAAGGCCAATAGATTATCAGATTTTTCAATTTGTTCGAGTATAAATCATAAGTGGATGGGAAAGATCGATCAAAATGGATTGTTTCTCCCCCTTTTTAAAAAACAAGATTTTGATCCCAGTTGGATCGAAAATTCCATTCGAACAGATCGTAAATTTTGCCTCTTTGTCAATCTCTTTATCCATGAAAACAATTCGTTTAACCCCCCCGAGTTGTTTGAAAGAGGAAAAATTTTCTAAAAATCTTATCGGTTCAAGAGAGATAAGTCTAAAAAAATAGCCATTATTCTTTTTAATAATCTCGCAATCAATATCAGCTTCAAAAGAGAGGGCCAAGGTCTGGGCTTTTTTAAGCTCTGCATGAAAAAGAGCTGCGCTGTGGTGCCAGCGATGATCTTCAATTAAACCACTAATTTTGAAACATAAGGCGCCCGCTGCAATCATCAAAATGGCAATGGTAAGAAATAGCTCAATCAGCGTTAGAGGATACTTCTTCATCTTGGCCTGTTTGTACCTTTGCCTTTTTTGACTTTTTCTTTAGATGGTCGATATAGTTTTTAGAATGGACAACAATTGCATTGTCTTTAACACTGACGTTAAATTCCCCGCCCCATCCATCTTTTGTCAATTCATCGACATTTTTAACAAGACCCGACTTTTCCAAATGCTCTCTAGAGTGTTCTGCAACTTCTTGAAGGGAAATATTATCTCTAGAAGCAACATACATGAGGATATCTGCAATTTGTTCCATTGCATGTTTTGTCTTAAATCTTCTTCCTTCATCTAGACTTCCCTTTATGTTATATCCAATAACCCCTCCAATGAGGAGAATTAAAGAAATGACAATCATCACTTCTAAAAGGGTCAATGTCTTCTTCTTTTTCATTTTAAACCTGAGTTTTGGGTTTTATACCTCTACAAATGAGCTGACATCGGTCAGCGGTAATAATATAGATAAAACAATGATTCCAACCAATGCTCCAATTACGATGAGCAAGAGGGGCTGTAAAAAAATGGTGATTCCGGAAAGATTCCTCTCTAATTCCAAATCATAGATATCCGCGATATTGCAAAAGGATTTAGCAAGTTGTCCTGTCTCTTCTCCGATAGAGATCATTTTGGAAACGAGAGAGGGAAAAATTTCTTTGCGAAGCTCGCTACTCAGCTTTTTTCCTTCGTTGATCTTTTTTATTGCTCCTTCTATCGATTTTTTCATTTGAAAATGGACCATATTTTCCTTTGACAGATGGAGGGCCTGTACGAGGGGAACACCCCCCGATAAAAGGATAGAACAGCAGCGGCAAAATCGAATAAGAGTGGTCTGAAGGAGAAGATCTTTTACAATTGGCAAATGGAATAGTAGAGCTTGGATAAAAACTTTCCCCTTTCCCTTGCGAAAAAAAAGCAAAAGACCCGCTATAATTGCAACTAAAGTAATGGCTAAAAAAGGTCCATGGCTTGTCAAAAATCGACTCATTGATAAAACCGTTTGGGTAACGGGATGGAGAGTTCTTCCTTCAAATAAATCCCGAACAAGAGGGATTACAAAAAAAAGAAGGCTAAAAACAATAAAAAGGCAAAAACATCCCAAAAAAATCGGATATGCCGCAGCAGAAATCAGCTGTTTTTTCAATTTTTGTTTTTTTGAAATGAGTTCATGAAGCTGTTCAAAGATCCAAGATAATGATCCCGTTTTTTCTCCTACTTGCACCATGGTTATATAGACTTGATCAAAAGATGTGGAGTAATCTTTTAAAGAAGCAGAAAGAGCAACTCCATTTTTAATCTTATCAGAGATATCTAGAAAAAAAGAGTGCAGCTTATGGCGGCGATACTTTTCTTCTATGATTAGGATACTTTCATACAGAGGTAGGCCTGCTTTAAGAAGTTGAGCAAGCTCTCTTGTAAAAGAGAGAATGAATTCCTGCTTAAGGAAAAGTTCTTTCTTTGCTGTCGCAAGGAGTTTTGTGACAAAAATTCCCTGTCTTTGCAATTTTTCTTTTGCAAATGTAAGGGTATCCGCATCGACTACCCCTGTAATTCTCTTTCCTACTGTGTTGAAAGCTTTATATCGAAAAATCGCCATCCTCACAACCCCTTGTCACTCTCAATAGCTCACTGCTAGATGTAACCCCTTCCACGACTAAAAGACTTCCATCTCGTCTAAGAGTTTTCATCCCATTTTTCAATGCAATTGATTGAATTGCTCCGCTATCTGCACTTTTGAGCAATTGATGTTTGATAGAATGGGTAATTGACATGAACTCATATATCCCCCTTCTTCCTTTGTATCCCGTCCCAAAACAATCTTGGCAACCTTGTCCCACAAATAATTGCCCATCTTTGAGATCCTCTCTTTTTATCCCGATTTCAACCAGCTCCGCTTCACTGGGAAGATAAGAAGTAATGCAGCTTGTACAGATACATCTTACAAGTCTTTGTGCAATAACTCCTATAACAGAAGAGGACAAAAGATAGGGTTCGATACCCATATCAACGAGTCTCGTCAAAGCAGAAGGAGCATCATTTGTATGAAGAGTTGTAAAAACCAGGTGGCCTGTTAATGAGGCTTGAATGGCAATTTCAGCCGTTTCTCGATCGCGTACTTCTCCAATCATGATCACATCAGGATCTTGCCTCAAAATGTGGCGAAGACCCTTTGCAAAGGTAAGATCTATTTTTTGGTTTACTCCTATCTGCGCCATTCCCTGTAATTTGTATTCGACAGGATCTTCAATCGTCATAATGTTGATCTGCGAAGAGTTAATCTCTGCTAGACAGCTATAGAGAGTCGTTGTTTTTCCACTACCAGTAGGACCCGTCACCAGAATAATCCCTTCGCTTAAATGGAGAATTTTTTTTAAATTTGCAAGAAGCTGCTGATTCATTCCAAGTTTATGCAACCCCAAAAGTACATTGCTTTTATCCAAAATGCGCAAAACAATTCTTTCTCCAAACACGATGGGAATCGTGCTTACTCTAAAATCAATCTGCCTTGCACCCAACTTCAATTTAATCCTTCCATCTTGAGGAAGACGATTTTCCGCAATATCCAATCTTGCCATCACTTTGATGCGGGTCAAAATTTGCAATTGATATTCTTTTAGTGATAAATGGCGCAGTTGCAGTACTCCATCGATTCTATACCTTACAGAAAGATCCGCTTCCATGGGTTCGAAGTGAATGTCTGATGCGCCTTGTTCGATTGCTTCTATTAAAATGGCATTTAAAATTTGAATAACAGGAGAAGAGGAAAACTGTTCTTTTAAAAGATCATATTGATCTTGATCTATCTCTTCCTTTTGCCCAATTTCTTTTAAGTTTGCGAGCAGATCCGCCGCCATTTGATCTTTTCTTCGGTAACACTTTTCTATGGCATCTTCAATTTCCTCTTTCAAGGCGAGCACTTCTTGTACTTCTTTTCCTGTGAGCAGTCTCACTTCCTCAAGAGATTCTAAATCAAAAGGATCACAAATCGCTACGATGAGCTTGCCCTCCTTTTCATCTATGGGCAAAAGGGTTTTATTTTTGGCAAATTCATAGGGAACATGGTGTACTTTTTTTACAACAAAGGGAAATAGAGAAATCTTTTCTAGGATTTCGATTCCAAAGCGATCGGCGGTTTCTTGTAACCTATTGTTTTCCATACCCACATTAATAACCTGAGTTTTGAGTTCAATTTATAGAGGATTATTGCGAATTTCGAGACAATTTTTCAAGATCACGACGAATTCAATAGCCGCAACTGCAGCTATGGATGAGGAGCGATCTTGAAAAAGTGGCCGAAAAGCGCGAGAAGGCTCTATTGAAATGACCTCAAAACTCAGGTTAATAAGATCCAAAAAGAAGTCTAAAGCTATTGGAAAAATATTTTTTCCGCTCTTTTTCTCTCGCCTCTATGGCTTTCTTTAAAAACTCAGGGGTATCCCCTGGTCTTTTTTTTAGCTCTTCCCTGCGGATTTGAATCAATTGTTCCTTGGGATCGAGGACGATCTTTGGAGTAATGAAAAAGAACATTTCCGTATTGTTATCCGTCAGTTTTGTCGATCCAAAGAGTTTTCCAAGACCAGGAATTTCTCCAAGAAAAGGAACTTTATCTTGATTGTCTTGCGTCGCTTTTCTTCGAAGCCCTCCTAAAATGATCGTTTCCCCATCTTCTACTCTAACTTCATTTTCAATATGCCTTTTATCTACTGGAGGACGATCATCGACACTTTGCTTTGTTGTGTCAAAGGTTATGTCTGTTTGCAATGTGACAAATCCCTTTTTATCTTCACACCCATCTTCTTCATCGGGAAGATGGACAATGGGGGTCAAAACAATGGTAATGCCATATCTTGCCCTAGTAAAAGATTTTTCAAAGGCAATTCCCTTATTTGTGTCGATGGGAGCTGCTCCATTATTGATGGAGATCTCCTCTACAATTGAAATGGTAGCTGGTGTCTGGTTAACCGTAATGACAGAAGGTGCTGCATTGAGCTGTATGTCTTCTTGCGTCATCAAAAAACTATAAGCGAGATCAAATGCAGGGAAATGGCTAGACTTTTTTCCACTAAATAAAAATGCCAAAACCCCTTCCCCAACCGGATCATCCAACCCATTTGGGCCTGGAGGATTGGGTCCATCATATCTCACTCCATTCTTAGCGCTCCCAAGCTTCAGCAAATTCAACCCAAAACTAGACTGATTGCTCAATCTTTTTTCAAAGAGTAATACCTCTATTTGCACCATTTTTTTGGGGATATCTAGCCTGCGAATCAATTCTTTGATCTTTCCCAAAACATCTCTTCTCACAACCATCAAAATCGTCCCTGTTTTAGGATCTGGAATAAAATGATCTTGTTGTCCCTGTTCTACTTCTACTTTTGCTGCAACATCAGGTTTTAATGTTTGAGGGGGAACTGGAAGTGGCTGAGCAGGAGCATAGCCATCTGGCGTATTTTGAACAGCACCCCGAGAAGAATAAAATACATCTAAATTATCTCTAATTTCAGGAAGCGCATGGATGAGCGAATAGTAAACCCTATCTAAAATCTTTGCTAAATCAATGGGATCACTGTGTTTGCACGTATACAAAAATACAGTCATCTCTGCAGGATCTTGCAACTGTTCTTCCGTATCATGTATGATTTTTTCAGCTCTTTTTATGATTTCTTTATTGCCCAAAAGCACTAGAGCATTCCCTTGAGAAGGGATGAAAATGGAAAGACCCTCTTGATCCACCTTGCTAAAGGGAGGTTTATTAACTTTTTCAATCATATCGCCAAAAAATGCGTGTAGAATTTTTTCCATTTCTTTCACATGCATTTTCGTAATGGGAATGACTTTGGAAATTTTGCCCGCACGATCTTCCCAAACAACTCGATATAGAGACAAAAGTTTTTCAATTTCATCTCTTAATCCAATGACAGCTATTTTCCCAGCAACCTGCTGCAGAGTCACTTGTTTGGCATCGCTAAACCTCTCAAAAAATTGAAATGCGGATTTTACCTGCTCAGCAGGAGGAGAAAATAGGTAAAATATTCTTTCATTTGGCTTTACAATAGGCAGATCCTCCGGTCTACTGACAATTGCTGAAATTGCAGTGGGATCTTGCTTGAAAACATAGAGTTGACGCGCAAATGGGTTAATTTTTTTTACACCAATTCCACTTTGCGAGAGGATGATTTCCAACATTTCACTCCAACAGTCCCTTGGAATAGGAATATTAGAATGCATGCTCAGTTTTGTCGCTGCCATTTCTGGGGGAATAATATAGAGAAAATCTGAAGCGCCATATTCCATCACAAGCTGAGACAAAGTCGTCTCTTCCTGATCCCAAAGAGCATATTCCTCCCCATTTTTCTTCATTTCATCCACTATTGATTCTTTCCACTTCATTTGTACAAGAGCCATCTCTTTTTGCAATACCTTCATCTGCTCAAGAAGCTTTTGATAATCCTTATCCTTGCCCCCTCCTTTTTGCAGTTCGAAAGCTTCCAGGGAGATCTTTTCCATCTCTTTTCTCAAAGAAAAAATTTGCTGATTTAGATCGGATGCGAGAAAATCAATTTGGCTCTGCTCCGAGATTTTTTCTTCACAGGAGTTTTTTTTCTCTTCAATGGTTTGCGCTAAGAGGACGATTGGCAAAAAACTTAGAAATAAAAATAGTTTTTGCTTCATAAAAAAAATTATTTCATCTTCCCTTTCGCGTGAGTTTTTTCTTCTCTTCCCACTGGAAGAGCAATTTTTTCGCACTGTGTCCGCATTTCATCAAAAAAATGGCCTGTTAAAAACAGTTGATTGCCTCTTTTCTCCAATCCATCGAAAATAAACAGATCTCCTCGAGAAAAGTAGGAAAGGTATTGGTCTAATTCCTGTCCAGATTTGATTTTTTTCCAAAAATTTTTTGATTTTAATATCCAATCGCCAGGTTTTAAAACCATCCTTTGCTTTCCTAAAAAGCAACTTACCTGAGAATGATTTCTCAGCTTTAAAGAACGAAAAATCTGCTGGGGGTTTGCCAATGTCTTCGAAGGTTTTTGAAATAAATATTTTAACTCAAATAAGCAAAATCCAGATGAATCAAATGCTTCGATTTCCAGATGCGAATTGATTGTCTTGATTCGAACAAGCGGATTTTTTTCCCTACCTATCGTTTGGTGTTTCCATCTTCCACTTTCATAGATAAGAATATCGTTTTCCTTCACAAAGAGAAGATAAGCCACATCTTTTTCAAAAAACTCCAATCGCATCTTTTTTTTTGCATGATCGAAGGAAGTTCCACCATATTTGTTCATGAGAATATCCACCCCCCAACATTTTGCACTTCGCAGAACATGGTATGCTTCTCGATCTGCATCTAAAATCTTGTGATAACGACCAATATTTTCTACTGAAGAAGGTTGCAAAGGGATTTGAACCATCTCCATTCTCTCACTGTCAAAGGTCTGAAGGTTTAAAGATATTTGACCATTTTTTTCATTGAGGAATTGAATCCTGCAGTTGGAGGGTGCCTCTGAAAAAGAAAATTTAGTGGATGGTTCTTCCCGCGTTGCAGTGATATGCACCATTTCCTCAAGTGAATAAAACTTTCCTTGTCCACTGGTTTTTAACCCGACAAGATAGCTTTTAGACTGATTTTCATAATTTTTTTTAGTAAAAATCACTAAATCTCTTTGGAGCAAAACCTGAACGGGAGTAAGACCTTGTCCTTTTAACGCCATCGGTCCTTTTCCTATTAAATGATAGGTTTTTTGCATATTTGATCTATTTTGTGCAGTTTTTGCAGTTAAATATTCTTCTTCATTCAATGAAACATCGGATGAAAACCATTTCAAAAAGAGTAAAAAGAAAATTCCAGTAGCAATCCAAGAGACAGAGCAAGCAAATAAAAGAAATTGATCAAAGTCAAAGCGAACTCGAGCGGCAATGATCAATTGTCACCTTATCCAAAGTAAATGGGTAAGTTTAAAGGATAGAGACAAAAAATTCAAAGGAATCAAATTTAGAGGCTGCTACCTCTTAGACTGATTACAAGATTGAAAAAATTAAATTGAATCTTTAAATTGCAGAAAAGGGTAGTCCGCAACATGTAAGGCTAATAATGTGAATCCGCTTACACGAGCAGGAATTAGCATTACCTGTTAAGGACTACCCAAGAAAGGATATCTTTACTATACAAGGTTTTTATGGATGGAGAGAAAAAGAAAGAAGGGGTGTCTGTAAAAGAGATGGAAAATTTTGCAAAACACCATCGTTTTGAGATATTTTATCTACTATTATTTATCTTTGCCGGTCTATTTTCTTTAGTTTTTTGGGGACCAGCAATCGGCATTTTTTGTGGGGCAATTGGGGCAATTGTCGGGGTTTTTCTCCCAGACAAAATCAACCAATTATTTCATAAGTTGATTGAAATGGTTTCAAAACAAGAGATGATGACCCAACTCATCTTTGCAATCGTTGGACTCATTGTAGCAATTTTTGTTGCTCCAATCATTTTTTTACTCCTAGGACTCAGTGGAGGAAAAAATTTAATTTTGCAAAGCAAAAGAATATAATTTTTGTAGAAGAATCTATCCGCTATTCTGAAAGAAATTTTTCTCGATATTGAATGTAATCAGAAAGGGAAATTTCCTTTTCCTGAAACATATCCTTTAAGATAGAAAGGGTCTCTAGAGAATTCATAGAAGATTTGGATTCACAATATTCTTTGAGTTTTTTCAAAGCACCCAGCTCTCCACTTTTAGAACCTAGCTCTTTTTCTAAAGCGCTAATGCGCATTAAATTCAAAGAATAAAGCAATGAACCATATCCTATAGAAGATTTCTTTTGATCTACCCAAAATTGATTGTCCTTATCCATTGCACTGCACAATGATTTAGCCTCTTCCAGTGCTTGGGAGTATTTGCCCTCCGCCATAATGAGCGAAGTTTTGGCAAACCGGCTATGATAAGTACCTCTATTGCCCGTTCTTTCAAGAACGGGTCTGGACAAATCAAGGGCCGTTTTCCCCTCATTTTGGCTAATGAGAAGTTGAGTCAAAGGAGCGTTAAATTTTTCCTGCAGCTCGGGATGGCGACTTGTGATCTTTTTCAAACTCTCCAAAATCTGGATATTCTTCTTTTTCGGACTATGAGAAAGACTGGAAAAAAAAACATTTGCATCAAAATGATCCCGAAACGAAAGAAACTTGGCGCGGCTGCAATAAGAGATACAACCTATGGAAATGAGGGTAAAGATAGAGAGAGCTATATAAATTTTCTTTCGGTTCTGCTTAAACCAAAAAAATCTATTTTCTGAATCAGAAAACATAAACAAAGATTATAGCCTTCCCCCTAAATTCTTGCAAATAGACCTCCTTTCAGAGAATAAGTCATTAATACACAATCATTAAGAAAAAATTTAACGCATCTGATCTCAAAACCTTCCGAAATCTCATTGAAAATTGTATTGAGAGCTGTTCTTGAGGTTTTTGTAAACCATTTCCATCTGATCCAAGGTATGAGCTAAAGTAAAACGCTCTTCTACTAGTTGGCGAGCCATCATTCCCATTTGTAGCCTTAGTTTGGAATTTCCTTTTAATTTAATAATTGCATTTGCTACCTGTTCAGGGCTATGAGGGTCTACTAGGATTCCTGTATTATTTTCTAAACAAACCTCAGGAAGACCCCCTATATTGGTTGTAATGAGCGGTCTTTCCAAATAAGCTGCTTGCAGAGAAGATTGGGAAATGCCCTCATGCGCAGTACTCAATAAGAGAAAGATATCAAGGGAAGCTATGGCAGGATAGGGAATTTCCAAATGGCCTGTGAAAAAAAACCGATCTTTTATCCCAAACTGATCAACTAAACCCTTATATCGATCTACATAACCTCCTCCTATGACAACCCATTTAAGGTCTTCGACTCCCTTCAAGATCTGCGCAGCTCGCATCATATCTTCAACTCCTTTCCAAGACCTGACAAAACAGGCAGTTCCAACCAAAAAATCTGTTTTTTTTATTCCCAAACATTCACGAAATCGATTTACCTGATCCAATTCAACTGTCATTTCTTCCACATCCACTCCAGTTGCAATGGAACAAATCTTATCTTTGGAAATCTTTGCCTTTTTTAAAACCTGGTCCATTGCGCAAGAACTTGTTGTGACGATGGAATCAGCTAAATAACCATAGAGGAGAAAACTATTTAAACCTCCTTTTATCTCTGTAGAAAGATGCCTTGTCCGCAAAATCTTTGTGTGAGTCATTTTTCCTACAATTCCTCCAATCCAGCTATCTAGAGAGGAGTGGGTATTGATGAGATCGATTTGATGTATGCGAATGATGCGGATCAACTCTATAATTGCTCGCAAGATAGACTTCTTACCAAAATTCAATTCATAAACCAGAAAATCTCTTTTTCTAGCTTGGGAAACCAGTCCTCCTCCTTTAGTTACAGCAAAAAAAGGGGAGTGGCCTCTTTTTCTCATCCCTTCCGCTTCTTTTAAAATGCGGATTTCTTGTCCGCCCCATCCATTTGAACTTTCTGTATGGAGAATCTTCACTACTAACCTCACATCAACTGTTTCATGATCTGCCTATGCCCCGAGCAAAAAGGAAGAGAGTGCATTTTTTTTGCCGATATCCATGAATAACCTTTTATTTCCTCTTTCTTACTTGTCTGCCAAAGAAAGGGAAAAAGATTGGCCTTATAACGGGTAAAAGTATGGTGGATATCTTGCAGTTTTTTTGCAAAAACAAAGGTCGAAGGAAAAATCCTCTGCAAATAATTTTTTAGATGATCTTTGGAAATCTCTTCTTTTTCACATTGAAGATAGGGAAATTGATATAATCCTCCCATAACCTTCCCCATAGACTCTTGATAAATCAAATACTCATTTTCACAGCAAATTATGCCGACTAATCTATAAATATTTTGATAGCTGACCTGAGTAGAAGTGAAAGGGATTTTATCTTGCTTTCCATGCTTAAAAGCAGCGCAAGTAGACCGAATGGGACAAAGCAAACAATCGGGTTTTTTTGTGCAGATTACCGCGCCAAGCTCAATGAGAGCTTCCATAGCAACCCATGGCTGATCATCTGGAAGAATTGAAAGAACTTGTTTTTTTATGAGCTGTTTTGCTCTCTGCTTTGATAGATCATCTTCTATTAAAAAATGGCGGGCGATCACCCTGGAAACATTTCCGTCAATTGCAGGGGCTTTTTTGTGAAAAGCAAAACTTAAAATGGCTCCTAAGGTATAAGGCCCGATTCCTTTAATTTTAGTCAACTCCTCTGGAGGAGGGTTTTCTCCATAATTTTTTGCGATATATTTTGCCCCTTCATGAAGTGCACGCGCTCTAGAATAATAGCCCAGACCTTCCCACATCTTGATCACTTCTTCAGGAGCTGCTTGTGCAAGGCTCTTTATTGTAGGAAATTTTTTCATCCACCTCATGTAATAAGGGACGACAACTTCCGCCCTTGTTTGTTGAAGCATCACCTCAGAAACCCAAACCTGATAAAAGTTGGAGGATTTTCTCCAAGGAAAATTTCTTTTTTCTTTGGAGAACCAAGAAATTAGCCCTGATGTATTAAATTGGTTTGAGCGAAAAAAATCCATGCCTTTTTGAAGTCATTATTTACTGAAGCTAAAAAACTTAATTCTGTTATCATTGCATCCTTTCCCATTTTGTTTCAAATTTTAGAGAAGGTTTCTACTTGTGAAAAGTAACAGTTCTTGGTAAATGGAGAATCCTATGGTGACAGGTGGTATGACCCCCTCGTGGAACGAAGCCCATGAACAGCTCAAATCCTTTATGCAGCGAGAAATCAACATGATGCGTGAAATTTTGGCAAACATGCATCAAGAAGAGCTTTCACTTCTAATGAATGATAAGGACGGCTGGCAAAAAGTGATGGAAAATCGCTCTGATATGATCATCCAATTAAGTACTCTAAGAAATCAAAGAGAAATGGCCAAAGATGCCCTACACCAAATCATGGTGCAAGGAGCAGAAGGGAAGAAGCTACACTTTGAAGAACTCTTAAAGAGAATAGAAGAAGGGGGAGAACTACTTTCTCTTCTCGATCAAATTTTAGCCTTGGTAGAAAGGATAAACCTACAAAATTGCAGAAATGAATCGCTTTTCCACCAAGCAAAAACACAGGAAAAGCTTCCTCTTCACTGCCCTTATCCCCCTCCCTATCTTAAAGAGAGCAAAAAAGTGCAGCGCAAAACCTCGCTTGCAACCTATCCCAAAAAAAGAAAATGAACATTGCTGGATTGATTCTTGAAGATGATATGCACCATCTCGATCATATCGCTCCTCTTTGTCATCTTTTCAATATTCCCTTGATTGTCATGAATGACGAGATAGAAAAATCTGCGAAGACCTTCTATCCCCATGTAAAAATTGTTTGTTTTAATACACCCAATTTTCCAGATAGGATTACGGCAAATTTTGAACTGCTATTTACCTGTCTTCCAAGGCCTTTATTTGACCAAACCTTCTTTTTCTCCCAACAATTTCAAAAAAAACAGATCTATACAATCTGGTGCCCTCATGGCAACTCTGACAAGGGAAGGGCTAGCTTTTTCTTAGAAGTTTTACAGGATGAAAAATGGCTGCTGATCTATGGGAAAAGAATGGAAAATTTTTTAAAAGAAAAGGGGATAAATGGAAAATTCATTACAATAGGTAATTACAGGTTAAATTATTATAAGAAACATAAAAAATTTTATGATTCAATTGTCCTTAACGAAATTCTCGACAAATTTAAAAACAAAAACAGAGTCATCCTCTATGCTCCCACATGGAAAGATCAGGAAGATAATTCTTCTTTTTTAGAAGCTTTTCCCAAACTATTAAAACATCTGCCAAATAAGTATAATCTCCTCATCAAACTTCATCCTAATCTTGTGAAACAATTTCCTACTGAAATCAAAAGGCTACAAAATAAAAGCAAAAATCATCCTAATCTTTTATTTTTAAATAGCTTTCCTCCTATTTATCCTTTGCTTAATTTTACTGACATCTATTTGGGAGATATGTCTTCTATTAGCTATGACTTTTTAACCTTTAATCGGCCCATGTTTTTTCTAAGTAAAAAAAAACCAGTCGATCTCCACCTTTATGGTAAGGCAATCGCTCCAGAAGAATATCCAGAAATTTTTTCGATAATCGATAGCCATTTATCAAATGAAAACTTCAAAAAAGAACGAAAAAAACTTTATCATGAAACCTTCTCTCCAGAAAAATCACTTTTACTATTGCAAAAGGAACTGCATGAAATCTATCGCAATTAGTACAGGACCAGATACTCATTTAGATCATTTGGCTGTCATTTGTGATCTATTGGAGATCCCTCTCATCGTTACAGACGAAAGCCATTTATCCATTGCCAACCAGTTTTACCCTCAAATCAAAGTAAAACACAAAGATTTTGGGGAACTAACGCTCGAATATCTCTCTAAATGGGATGCAATTTTTGGCTGTGGAAAATTCTGGGCAATGGAACTGATTCCAGCCCTGGAAATGACCTATCATAAAAAAATGCGCTTTGTTTTTTGCCCTCATGGAAATTCTGATAAGGGGGGATCTCTTCCCTCTTTAGAAATCCCACAAGATATCTCTCTGTTATACGGACAGCAGATGGCTGATCTTCTTAAAAAAACCAATTTTTATAATCAGATCAAACAAGTGATTTTTACTGGAAACTTGCGCTATCCATTCTATTTAAAATACAAGAACCACTTTGATAGCTTGGCTAAGGAAAAAATCTTTTCGAAACTCGACCCTTCTAAACCAATTTTGCTCTATTGTCCTACCTGGCATACCGAAGAAAGTCCCACTTCTTTTTTTGAATCCATTTCTCTTTTTCTTACTGATACATTACAGGACTATAATCTCATTCTCAAAATTCATCCCTTACTAGAAGAACAATATCCAGCTCATACCTTTCATGCACTGCAAAAATTAAAACAGCATAAATTTATCCATCTTTTAAGTGAGTTCCCGGCTATCTACCCACTTCTGGAAAAAACCGATCTTTACATTGGGGACTTTTCTTCTATTGGATATGATTTTCTACTCTATGATAGGCCAATGCTTTTTTTAAATCTAAAATCCACAACTACTTTTTTACATGAATGTGGATGGGTTATGAAAAATGAAAAAATTGATAAATTGATTAAAAAAGCGCTCCAGACGAAACAAAAAGAATATTCATCAATGCGAAAGAAAACTTACGATTATGCTTTTGGAGAGACTCCAAACAAAGAGGCTTTAAGAAAAAATATTTTCCTAGCCTTAGAACCCGTCCTAAAACCATGCCTTCAATCTTTGAAAGATTTTTGCGATCCTTCACTTCAACCTCCTTGATCATATGCAGCTTCGCATATGACCTTCGTCGGTTGACGCGAACTCTCATCAAAAATCCTTTCAAATCTCTAAAAGGCCTAGTTTTAGGACGGGTTCTTAGAGAGTGTCTAAAAATTCTC
>JAKEHU010000027.1 GCA_022614855.1 Chlamydiota bacterium | reverse complement strand
TTCTTGGCCTACTTAATTTAAGTATGCCCTGCGAATTGGCTCTAAAATCTGTGAAAAAATTCATCAAAAATCAACTTTTCTGAATTTCAAGATAGGTTCATATGCAGCTTCGCATATTGTGCTTACTCAACCATGTCATATCTATCTGAAAATGAATTGTATAAATTTTCTGTAAATCTTCTAAAGAGAAGTTCATTTTTCTAAATTAGCCTTCTGAGGTAAAATCCATCAGCATGTTTGACTATATTCGCAAAGAAAATAAGATCCATTTTACCAGTTTAGGCTGCGCTCGCAACCTCGTCGATACTGAAGTGATGATGGGAATGGTTCTTCAAGCTGGATATGAGATATCTCCCGATCTGGAAGAAGCTGATTTTCTTGTGATCAATACATGCGGTTTTTTAGAAGAGTCTAGAAAGGAGTCTTCTGCAGCGATTTCCGAAGTTTTAGAAAAAAAACAATCTCATGCAAAAGTGGTTGTTGTTGGATGCATGGTTCAAAAATATGGACAAGAAATCAGATCTCTTTTCCCCAAGGTCCACTATTTTCTTGGGTCAGGGGATATGGAAGAAATCCTCAAGGTAATTCAATCGAATGAACCTAAAGCACACATCAGCGATGCAAAAAGCTATCTTCAAGTCGGAGAGGTCCCTAGATTTATCTCTACACCAAAACACTATGCCTATTTAAAAATTGCCGAAGGATGTGCAAAACGGTGCAGCTTTTGCATTATCCCTTCCATAAAAGGTAAATTGAAAAGTAAAGAGGAGTTTCAAGTCATCAAAGAATTTCATGCCCTATTGGACCAAGGAGTATTTGAAATCATTTTCATTGCACAAGATCTAGGAGATTATGGAAAGGAGCGAAAAGAGCAAGAAGGGCTCGAAAAACTCATTCGAGAAATCCTCAAAATAGATCGTCCCTTTTGGCTTCGACTTCTCTATTTGTACCCAGATGAAATCACTCCTTCCTTAATCCAATTAATCAAGTCAGATAGAAGAATCTGCCCATATCTCGATATGCCAATTCAACATATCAATGATGAAGTTTTGAGAAAAATGCGAAGAAAGACAAATGGAGAGGCAATCATCCAGACAATCCAGACCCTTCGCAAGGAAATTCCCGAGATTGTCATCCGCACTAGTTTGATGGTCGGATTTCCCGGAGAAACAGATGGCCAATTTGAAGAGCTATATGATTTTGTAAAAAAAATTAAATTAGACAATGTGGGCATCTTTAAATTTTCTCTTGAAAAAGAAGCTCACGCCTCTACCTTGCCTAATCAGATTGCAGAGCAAGTAAAACAAGAAAGATTTAACCATTTGATGAATCTTCAACTCGAAGTTGCAAGGAAAAATTGGAAAAAATATAGAGGACGACAGCTCGAAGTATTAGTCGAAGGAATCCACCCTGATTCTCCCTATCTCATGCGAGGAAGGTTTTACGGACAATGTCCCGACATCGATGGACAGGTCATCATCAATGATGGAAGACTCGTTTCCGATTTTGGCAAGATCTACCAGGTAGAGATTACAGACAGCATGGATTACGATCTGATCGGAAGAGTTGTCAAATCTCTTGTTGAGCAAAAAAATAGACTGGCTCTTGTATAAATTTAAAAAATTTTTAATCCTTTTCATTTTATTCCTTGTTACCGTGAATAGATGTATTGATGCATCGGATCTATCCTCCATTTTCAGTAAGTCTAAAGAAATGATCATAGATACCCAAGATGCGAAACTTTTCTGTAGGGCGATGGGTAAAGGAGCGCCATTGATTGTGATACATGGAGGTCCAGGGTTAAGCCAAGACTATTTATTACCACACATGTGCAAGTTAGCCGAAAATCATTTTGTTATCTTTTATGATCAGAGAGGTTGTGGGCAATCAATTGGAGAAATAAACGCAAGAACCATAAATATCGAAACATTTGTAGATGATCTAGAAGTCATTAGAAAGACATTTAATTTTGATAAGGTATCAATACTTGGACATTCTTGGGGCGGATTTTTGGCAATGGAATATGCAATTGCTTATCCAGATCAGGTAAGCAAGCTTATTTTATCAAATTGTTCAGCACCATCATCAGAAGACCGATCTTTATTCATTCAAGAAATATTACGACGAACTTCTCCTTTTCAAAAAGAGCTAACAGAAATCTACCGCTCGCAATCATTTCACAATGGGGATCCAACCACGATTGAACGTCTATATCGGATCATTTTTCGAACATATTGCTATCTTTCTGAAGCAGCAGATCTTCTAAATTTACATATGACTCAAGAAGCATCAATTAATGGATCAAAAGTATATAAATATTTCTCTGAAAATGTGTTTTCCAAGAATTTTAATTTACATGATGCACTAAGAAAATTAAAAATCCCTACATTAGTTATTCATGGCGAAGCAGATCCAGTTCCATTTTCTACAGCTAGAAATATTCATGAAAGTGTCAATAATTCAAGATATGTATTATTGGAGCGTTGCGGTCATTTCCCTTTTGTTGAAGACCCGGATACCTATTTTAGTTGCATAAATGATTTTTTAAATGATTGAGGTTATACCTACTTATTCATGGTTTTAGGTATAACCATATATAAGTGTATATAAGTTGATATAACTTGGAATAAAATGGATTTCTCCGACTTCTTCCTAATCTGAATTGTTTCTGTATAAATGTATTCCTGAGCTTTTGATCCCATTGCACAGATTTAAACGATTTTGTTATAGTTTGACCAATTTTTTAAAAGGGTTTCCATGACATTAAAAAAAA
Organism: Chlamydiota bacterium; assembly: GCA_022614855.1. Lineage (GTDB taxonomy): Bacteria > Chlamydiota > Chlamydiia > Chlamydiales > Rhabdochlamydiaceae > JAKEHU01. The sequence continues at coordinate 13,709 of JAKEHU010000027.1, read as the reverse complement.
ACAATATAGAAGAAATTTTAGGTGAAGAGGCAGGGAATTTACTAAACCACGTCTGTAAAACCGTTCCAAAGGAAAAGTTGCATATTCCTAGCCACGATTGGGTGGATAGGATTTTTGCTCCTTCTGACCGAAATAATCGAGTTCTCTCAAGCTTGCAAGCGATCTTGAATCATGGAAGACTTGCAGGAACGGGATATCTTTCTATTTTGCCAGTAGACCAGGGGATCGAACATACTGCTGGGGCATCTTTTGCTAAAAATACTGATTACTTTGACCCAGAAAACATCGTTAAGCTTGCCATTGAAGGGGGATGCAACGCAGTTGCAACCACTTTAGGGGTGCTCGGGATGGTAGCTAGAAAATATGCCCATAAGATACCATTCTTATTGAAATTCAACCACAATGAGCTTTTATCCTATCCAAATATTCATGATCAGATTTTCTTTGGTTCCGTCAAGCAGGCTTATGATATGGGCTGTGTTGCAGTCGGGGCTACGATCTATTTTGGATCCCCTGAAAGCCGCAGACAGATCATTGAAGTAAGCCAAGCTTTTCATATGGCTCATGATCTGGGCATGGCCACTGTTCTCTGGTGCTATTTGAGGAATAAAGCTTTTACAACAGCCGAAAAAGATTACCATTTAGCTGCAGATTTATCAGGACAGGGAAACCACTTAGGTGTGACGATTGGAGCTGATATTGTAAAACAAAAGCTCCCGGAAAATAATGGGGGTTTTAAAGCGTTAAAGTTTGGAAAGCAGACAGAAGAGATGTATACGAAGCTCTGCACCGACCATCCCATTGATTTAACTCGCTATCAAGTGATTAATGATTACATGGGAAGAGTGGGTCTGATCAATTCTGGAGGAGCTTCTGGCAAAGATGATCTAAAAGAGGCTGTTCGCACAGCTGTCATCAACAAAAGAGCTGGAGGCATGGGACTAATTTCAGGAAGAAAAGCCTTTCAACGGCCTTTGAAAGATGGCATTCAACTTTTAAATGCAATTCAAGATGTTTATCTCTGCAAAGAAGTGACAATTGCATAAGAAAGGCTAAAAAGGGGGAAAAGCAAATTCTCTAATTTAGCATTTCCCAAACTCAGGGTTTGAGAAGTCTAAAAATTTGTTTTAGAGGCTTTGCCTTTTTTCTGACTTTTAATTTCTTTTTCTTTGTTTTAGAATTCACACTTTTCTTCTTTTTATCTCTTTCAGAGGCGGAGACTTTTTCCCAAGGGCGGTCATGCTTTGATTTGGGCGCTGAGTCTTCTTGTGGTGGAATGGAGAGATCTTGAGTTCGATTGTTTCGCTGCTTCTGCAATAAAAAGGCCATCTTATTCAACATTGGATGTAAATCTAAATCTACGTGATCTAGGGTGCCTGCTAGAGGAAATTGAGCAAGAAATGAATCGGGAAATAGGTTGATCCCAAATGCTTTATTTATCGTAGTTCCTGGGAATGCCAACTGAAGGTTTACCTGGTCTTTGATAAAATCTATTTTTCCCCATGTGCTCACTTCAACGGATTTATCAATGAGTACTTCTGTTCTGTCTAGGCTTAAGACCCCTTTTTCTAAATGCAGATCAATAGGGCTTACCCAGATATCAACCTCTGCTTTTTTTAGAAAATTTTGTTTCAATATGTTTAAAATTTGTTTTACCTTTCCTTTATTTTCGCAATGAACTTGTCCAACTTCAACATGGATATTCGGTATAGAAATGTCTCTTAAAGAAAAATGAGAAAGAGGAAGAAAAAAAGATTCAGGAGAAATTTCGATAGAAATGGGATGTCCGCTAGTCAAAAAAAATAGAGAAAGAGGATTGTATTTTTCTAAAAAAAATCGATAAAAACTATGGGACAAAGTTTGAAAGTGAAAAGGTTCTTTTAGCCGCAAAACTCCTCTATCAACACTTCCATGGAGAAAAGCTTTTGTTAAAGGTGTCGAAAGGCTTAAATTGAGGGTTCCCAAAGAATCTTGAAAAACATACTTTCCTTCGCCACTAATTTTTTTTCCAAGGAGATCTCTCCAACTCATCTCTTCAATAGGAAAAGGGAATAAATCAAAGATGAATGTGGGAAATTTAGAGATTTTGGTCGTAAAATTAAAAGAGTGAAAGGATGGAAAATCCCAGCTAAAAAGAAAATCCAACCTTCCTTTTTTACTATGACTGGCTAAAATTTGGAGCCCCCCCTCTATAAAACAGGGTGCATTTTCCTCTTTTTTCATCGTTAGCGAGCCATTTAAAACTGAGATATTTTCTGATGATTTACATTTCAAATTGGTAAAACTCATTTGAGAAAGAAATTTAACTTTAGAAAGATCACCGCTAAAAAAAGGAAAAGCAACCTCTTGCAGATCTATACCTACAGAAAACGGAGTGAGGATGGAAATCGTTTTTTCCTCTTTAAGAGAATTAAGTGGGAGATTTACATAAATTGATGCCGGGGTTTTAAGAGAAAGTAGGTTGTCTTTTATTTCAAAGATGAGTTTTGCATCTACTGCATCATTTTTTAAAAAAAGAGTAAAGAGTTGATCTTTTTCTCCGGTATGAAGATCAAGGGTGACATCTAAAGAATTTTCCAAGGGGATCGGGAAGGTAAAGAGATCTTTCAGGGGAAGTGATTTAACTTGCATGGTGAGATCTGAAGTAAAAGGAGTAAAGGAAAAGATTTTCCCTTCAAGAGTGCAATTATCTTGTTCCACACTTTTACCTACTTTCCCTCGAAGAAAAATATTCCAAAAATTTTCCTTTTCATTGGGAATTAAACTACCCCTAACATCCTGGATTTGCAAAAGATTTTTATTCATTCCAACAAGAGAAAATTTTGCTTGCGAAATGGCAATTTTCTCCTTAGATAGGATTCTTTTCTTAAGGATTCCCCAAAAAGGAGTATCTAGTGTCACTTCTTTGGCAGAAAAGCAAAATCCTGGATTGTTTGCGACTTCCACCTCTTCTAATACTTGTGGACCTAGCCAGGAAAAAGAAATTTTTTTTGCCCCAATATTCACTTCATAAGCGTTTCCAATCCAATTCAGGAGAAAATTTTTTGCAAAGGGAAGGGAAAGCAATGAGGGCAATAAAAAAATGAGTAGAGGAATAGAGATGAGCCAAATGAGATTTTTATTGCTCTTTGATTTTTTTCCATCTTTCATATTGAAGAATACCAGATATTGTTTTGACATCTTTAATTTTATGTTGATCGATTAACTCAAGGGCTTTTGATAAATTGATTTCTACCAGATCAATCCCCTCGTGATCATCTCCATCTAGTGAACTTTTAATGAGATTTTTCGCTAAAAAGAGATGGATAAATTCCGTGCAATATCCTGGAGCCGTATAGAACCCTCCAAGGGAGATCAACATTTCAGATTTGTGGCCAATTTCTTCTTGAAGTTCTCTTTGCGCACATTCGATGGGGGTTTCTCCCTCTTCTAAAGTCCCTGCGGGAATTTCGTAGAGAATTTCCTTTACTGCCCACCTCCACTGTTGGATTAAAATCAATTGTTCCTTTTGATCAACAGGGATGATGGCAACAGCGCCAGGGTGTTCAATCACATCCCATTTGTGAGAGTTTCCACTTGGCCATTTTAATCGGTCTTCTCTTAGAGAAAAAATCACCCCTTTCCAAACTTGTTTTTTTTCTAGCAAAGCAGATTCTTCCAGTTTTTGCTGTTTAAGGGAGTGTTTGAAAACCTTCTCTTTTAGCGACTTTTTCATCATGAAATATTGTCTTCTATTGAATAGACACGAATTTGCTCTTTTCTTCCTGGCAGACTAACCGCTCCTAAATCTTTATACGTAAAGTGGTCTTTTGCTTTTTGAAAAGTGGTTTCGCTAATCAAAATTGGCTTATGTGTTACCTTTGTCATCTGCTCTAACCTTGCTGCAACGTTTACTGTATCTCCAATTGCTGTGTATTCTATTCTTTTTTCAGACCCGATATTTCCCACAACTGCTTCTCCGGTATGAATTCCAATGCCCACTTGAAAACCTGGCTTGCCCTCTTTTTTCCATTTTTCACATAAGTCAGTTAATGTTTTTTGCATTTGAATGGCTGCATCCACAGCATGCTTTTCCTGGTCGGGGTCATCTAGTGGAGCGCCAAATTCTGCCATGATGCCATCTCCAATGAATTTATCTAAAGTGCCAAAATGAGAAAAAATAATTTCGATCATCTTTTCAAAGTATTCATTTAAAATTGAGACTACCTGTTCAGCAGGAAGTGTTTCAGCAAGGTGGGTAAACTGGCGAATATCAGAAAAAAGCACAGTAATTTTGCGCCTTTCTCCTTCTAATTTTAGAGGAGTATCTGACCTTAAAATCCTTTCCAAAATATGTTTGGAAACATACCTGGCAAAACCCATTTTTAATCGTTCCCTTTCCTGAAGCCCCTTTGTCATGTCATTGATTGCATCAGCAAGCTCTCCAAATTCATCCTCCGTTTCAATTTCTGCTTTTACTGAGAGATTACCTTCACCAATTTGACGGACAGAACCGCAAATATAATCGAGAGATTCGGTCACCTTTTTAGATAAGATGAATGCAGCAAGTGCAGCGGCTATAGCAGAAAAGACTAGGGCCCAGATTCCATAATAGATCAGCTTTTCCATTCGCGTGTGAATATCTGAAGCGCTGACATCTACTCCCAAAGTTGCCACATAATTCCCCTCCTTATCAAAAATAGGGGAAAAAGCGCTGAGCCAAACTCCCCATTGATCGGGAATGAATTTGGGATAGATATAGTTGCGCTTTAAGTGGGATAAAATTCCCTCTTTGTCAGGATCTTCATAACGAGCACCAAGTAGGTATGGTTCACGATCCGTATCAATGCTATAGAGCAGTTCATTGGAATTTTTAGGATCGGTAAAAACCGTATAAAAAGTATTCACATAGACATCATTTCTTCGATTGCTATTGCGAAGTTTGATGAGATAATCCCTCACTTGAAAATAGAGAGGAGAATCTTGCATCTCAGGATTTTTTAACTTTTCAATGAGATCAGGATCTAAAGAATTTGCAGCCGTGGCCACAATCGATTGCGTTTGACTTCTCAATAGATCGAAAACCATTTTTTCCGATTCTATAGAGAGAATCACTAGAGCAAGCACAGTACTCAAAACAGCAATCGAAATCAGCGCGAGATAGAGCTTCGTGCGATACTTCATATCTGTTTATTAACATAAAGCCTTTATTTTGCGTATATTTCGATGGGAATGTATCTCGAATAGACCTAATTTTTATGCAAAATCTAGTTTTTAGTAGTAATGCAATATTACGATCGTTCAACTTTGCCATCTTTAGCTTCAGCAATATCTCTCAATGCAAGAAGGAATACGTGAGGGTCATCATCATGAAGAGCAGCATTAAGATATGCAGTGGCTTCTTCAGGATCCTGAAGTTGTTCTAAAAGATGTTTTTTATAATTTTTTATATTAACCATTGGTATCATAGGTTAACCAATGGAAGATTATATTAAAAGCAGTGGCAATGTATTTGTAGACTTAGAACTACCAAATGCAGAGGAAAGACTTGCAAAGGCAGAACTTGCTAGGCAAATTGAACATATCATCAAAAGAAAAAGATTAACTCAAGAACGAGCTGCAAAAATTTTGGGAATCAGCCAGCCCAAAGTATCAGCCTTATTAAGTGGTAAATTAGCAGGTTTTAATATGGATCGTCTATTAAAGATTTTAATGGATTTAGATCAGGATATTGAAATAAAAATCAAAGCTAAACCAGCCAGAATAAGACGCAGAGCTCGGACAACAATTTTATCTTAATTTATCATTTGCGCCAGGGGAGTTGCATTTCTTCTCCTTCGGCATTGTAGATTTTGGAATCGAGGCCCAAGACCAAAATTTGATCTGTTGGTTCTTCTCCAATGTTGATTAGCTGGTGGGGTGTATTTGCAGGACAGATAAGAGTTGCAGGAGCTTCACAAATCACCTCTTCATCACCAATAATTGCGCGAATTTTTCCTTTTAGAACTATGAAGACTTCTTCAGTTTCATGAACATGTTTTGGTGTTTTGGATCCAATTGAAAGACTTGCTCGCCAGACTTCAAACTGCTTTGCTCCCATTGCTTTTGAACATAGAGATTTTTGATAGTTGCCATGAAGGGAAAATTGTTTAAGATCACTATGGGAATAACATAGTGGTTGACTTTCGGCAAAAAGCGCACTACAGATTAATATGCTCCAGAAAAACAAAAGGTTTTTCATGTCTTTACCTCAGTTGAAAAGGAATGATGATAAAACCAATGAGCAATTTTCTCTAGATTTATTCTACAGTGACAGATTTAGCGAGGTTTCTTGGCTGGTCGATTTCTCTATCCAGCTCAAGGGCGGTGAAATAAGAAAAGAGCTGTAGAGCAATGGTATAGGGAATACTTGCTAGTTCGTCTCGAATTTTGGGCATCCAGAAAACATCATCAGCTATGGATGCGATCTGATCCATTCCCTCTGGGGCAAAGGCGAGGATTTTTCCGTCCCTTGCTTTCACTTCCATGAGATTGCTGGCAATTTTTTCAGCTGTTAAGAGATTTCCGCAAAGTCCAATTGTGGCAAGCTTTTTGTCGACAAGAGCAAGAGGTCCATGTTTCATCTCTCCAGCAGGAAAAGCATCGGCAAAAAGATAGCTGATTTCTTTGAGTTTTAGCGCTCCTTCTAAGCTAGTGGGATACATGTAGTGGCGCCCCAGAAAAAAGAAATGTTTAAAGGAGGCATATTTTTTAGCCAGTTTTTGTAAGATCTGTTTTTTTTCCAAAATTCCAGAAACTAGCTCGGGAAGCGCTCTGATTTCATCCAAGAGCAAGATCCCCTCCTCTTTTGACATATGTCTGAGTCTTGCCATGAGAATCGCAAAGAGGGAGAGAACGGTAAGTTGGCTTGTAAATGCTTTTGTGGAGCAAACGGAAATTTCAGGACCTGCCCTGAGCAAAATGGTCGCGTCTGCTTCTCGAGTTAAAGTGGAATTGGATACATTGCAAATCGCAAGAATCTTTGCCCCTTTATTTTTTGCTTCGCGCACTGCAGAAATTGTATCGAGTGTTTCTCCGGATTGTGAGATGGCGATGATCAAAGTATCTTGAGAAATGATAGGATTTTTGTAGCGAAATTCAGAAGCTATCTCTGCACTTGCAGGGATGCGGGCCATTTCTTCTAATTGGGAAGCTGCAATGCATCCGGCGTGCCAAGAGGTGCCGCATCCTAAAATGACAATTCTTCCAATGGAAAGGAGCTCTTTTGTTGTTAAGGGAAGATTTTCAAACTCTACTGTCCCATAATCTTGAATGAATCTACCATGAATTGCATTTCGAATTGTCTGTGGCTGTTCAAAAATTTCTTTCAGCATGTAATGGTCATATCCGTTTTTGGAAAATTCCATCTCTTCAAAATGGATATGCGAAGGGCTTTTGGAAATAGGAAGATGGTTTTCATCAAAAATTTCTATTGTTTCTCTTGAAATGTGAGCAATTTCATGATTTTTCAAAAAATAAATATCCAAATCACTTCGATTGAATGCATGGGGATCTGAGGAGAGAAAAGCCTCTTTTCCCTTTTGACTTAAGGCAACTGAAATGGGATTTTCTTTAGCAGTTGCGATGATCTGATTTGGATGGTTTTTGTGGATGACAGCTAAACCCCAAAATCCCCGCATGAGATTTAAAGCTTGTTTTACTGCCTCCGATAAATTTCCTCGATAAAAATAGGAGATGAGTTGAGCGATAACTTCAGAATCTGTATCTGACTTGAACTGGATTCCCTCTTTTTTTAATTTTTCTCTGAGAGAGTGGTGATTTTCTAGAATTCCATTGTGAACAATCGCAATGCTTTCTGTGTGGTCAAAATGGGGGTGCGCATTTAAGGTCGAAGGCTTCCCATGAGTTGCCCATCTCGTATGACCGATAGCAAGATCTAGCTGGTGAGAATCTTCGCTTAAAGCTTTTTCTAAGAGGTGGATTTTTCCCAGTTCTTTAAAACCAATGAGTTTTCCCTTGTGGATTCCAGCAAGACCAGCTGAATCGTAGCCACGATATTCCAGTAACTTTAAGCCGCTTAAACAGATTTTTTTGCTATCGGAAAGACCGATGTACCCAAAAATTCCACACATATAGTTGAAATATAGCAAAGATTTCGATCATAATGAAATTAAAATAATATTTACTTTATGACAGCTAAAGCAAAAACGGTAAAAGAAACTGCCGTCGATAACCATACTTACAAAATTTTTCCCAATGATCTCAACTCTTATGATGTTGTATTTGGGGGACTCGTAATGGCCATCTGCGATCGAATTACTTTGGTCGTTGCAGAAAGACATAGCGAAAGGACCTGCGTCACTGTCTCTGTTGACTCGATGCATTTTTTAGAACCGGCAGAAAGGGGAGATATCTTACTATTTAGCGCATCTGTCAATCGAAGCTGGCATACCTCTATGGAAATAGGGGTAAAAGTCGATGCAGAAAATTCCAAAACGAGAGAGAAAAGACATATTGTATCTGCTTATTTCACTTTTGTTGCTCTCAATGAAAAGAAAGAGCCCTCACCCGTTCCTGCAGTCATTCCCGAAAGTCGCATAGAAAAAAGGCGCTTTGAAGAGGCAGAACTTCGCAGGCAAAGACGAAAAGAAATGGTAAAAGAGCTCAAAGAACGAAGAGCACAAGAGAAAATATAAAGGCAAAAGGCTAAAAGCTAAAAAAGAGAGAAGAATTCTCTAATTCAGCCTTTCTTTTTTGCGACGAAGGTCAGAAAAAGGGGAAATTCTTCCCGAGAAAAGTTTTCCATTTTAGCCATTTTCCCAGTACTTTTTTTAGGTGAACACCATTCTTCAATCGATTCAATCAAAAATCCTGCCTTTTTGAAAAAGTGTCCATAAGTAGAAAGGGGATGATGATAGGAGAAAGTATGGATCTCTTCATCTTTTCCGGGATGAATTTGGATAGGAATTTTAAGCGGAGAGAAATACCTGTCTATTCTTCTGTATTGCAACTTTTTTTTCTGGTCGATCTCCCAGGAAGATTGTCTAGAGATGCGGAAGCAGGGGTGGTTCAAGACGACAAAGATTTTTCCCCCATTTCGCAAATGGTCATATCCATTTTGGACCAGCTGAAGCGGATTTTCCATATTCTGGAGTGCTAAAATAATCGCAGCATGGGAAAAGTCTTTCTTAGGTAGGTTCAATTTTTTCCCAAGGTCAAATAGTTGAAATTGGTGATTTTTAGGTGGGTTTCTCTCTTTTGCCTTGGCAATGAGACTTGGAGAAATATCAATGCCCAAGTAAGGGAGGGTTTTAGGAAGGTGTGAAGAGAGGATTCCACTTCCGCAAGCCAGATCTAAAAAAGCAGGATTTTTGGTTTTTTCTATCTCAAACAATTCTAAGAGTTTGGGGATGATGAGGGCTTGATGGTAATAGTGGCCCTTTTCTCCTGTGAGACGATCATACCAATTTGCAACACTTTCCCATGAATCTTTCATAAGATCTACACATTGTGGCTCAAAAGCCGCTTAGAGACTGTTGTCGAATTAAGACTTCGTCGCTTTTCTAAGATTATTTTGGTCGATTTTCGATTCAAATTGCAGGGATAATATACGCAGTTGATATTATCCCTGCAATTTGAAGTTGAAAAGCGGCTCAAAAGAACCCAAAAATCGACAGAAGCTTAATTCGGCAACAGTCTCTTATAGATCTGCTGAAAAGTCATTATTTTTTTCGAGAAAGGCATGTTTCAAAAGAAGTCTATTCTTTTATTAAAAAAAATACTATCATCCAGCTAGGGGCTCTAGAGGAATACTTTCTTAAAATATATTCAAGTTAGATGGCAAATAGAAACGATTTTTCAAAATCTGTGAAGGAATTTGTTGTTCCTGTTCGAAGCATCATTCAGTTGCAGCATACAGTGGATGAGGCGATGAATAAGCTGAGAGAGCAAAATCATATCGACGATAAAGTGAACTACTTTTACGTCGTCGATAAGGACTGCCGCTTAGCAGGAGTCGTATCTGCTAGAAATCTCCTGCTCAATCCTCCTCATACTCCAATAAAACAGATCATAGGTAACACGCTTATTTCTATATCGTCTAGTCAAACTTTACAAGAAGCTATGGAACTCCTCTCCAAACATCATCTTCTAGCTGTTCCTGTAGTAGATGAAGAAGAGAAACTATTAGGTGTAATTGAGGTACAGATCTTTTTGGAAGATGCCTTGGATTTAGCCCAATCTAAGATGCGCACAGATCTCTTTCAAATGGTTGGTTTGACTTTAGAAGAGGGAAAGACAGCAGTAAGCGGTTTTATCTCTCGCATGCCTTGGATATTTTGCAATATAGCAAGTGGTATTGCCTGCGCGATCATTTCAAGGGTTTTTGAAATTGTGCTAGCTAAAGTGCTTTTGCTTGCCTTTTTTATTCCTCTTGTATTGACACTCAGCGAGTCAATCTCAATGCAATCAATGACAAAAAGCATTCAACTCCTACATCGCCACCAGATTTCCTGGAAAAGACTGCTTCTTCGCATTTATTTAGAATGGAGAACGGTGATCTTACTCGCTACTACTTCAGGGATTTTGGTTGGAGCAATTTCCCTATTTTGGGGGGATGGCGTCCATCCAGCCCTCGTCATTGGGATAGGCATTTCCACTTCAGTTACAGTTTCTGCAATCATTGGAGCTTTTATTCCTGTCATTCTCCACGCGAAAAAGTTGGATCCCAAGGTAGCAGCAGGACCTGTCGTTTTAATGTTTGTTGATGTCATTACGACAGCCATTTACCTTGCTTTAGCTACTTGGTGGCTCCTATAAAAACTTCCTTCTCTGTGTACTCTGTGCTCTCTGTGGTAAAACAAAAATTACGAAAGTCGTTTTCTTTTGAGCACATGGAATAAGAAGGGAAGCAGACAGGCAACGACGATTCCAATCATCAGAAAGCTGACATGAAAAAGGGTATCCTGTTTTCCCAAGTGTTCAGGTGGCAAAAAGCCGATGATGAGGGCAAAAACGGACCCCAATATTCCTAAGGAAGAAACCATCCAAATGCCAAATTTTCCTCCTGGAATTTTATACTCTCTTGGAACATGAGGTTTGCTATAGCGCAATTTGATTGCTGCGGCAAACATGAGTAGATACATGAGTAGATAAAGCTGGGCAACGAGAGCAGTTAAAGTCCAGAAACCTGAAGAAATTGTTGGTACAAAGAAAAATAGGAAAGAAAGAGAAGTCACGATGAGGCCTTGCACAAAAAGGAGGGCGATAGGAGCCCCTTTTTGATTTGTTTTTCTAAAGAACTTTGGCAAGTTTCCATATTCTGCTGCAGCGAGAAGACCTTTTGTAGGTCCGATGATCCATGTGGCTACAGATCCAATTCCACCTATTGCAAGGAGAGCTGCAATAAAAGGGGTAGACCATTCTAAGTTGTAGTTTTTAAGAAAAAGTGAAATTGCCTGAATCGTGCCTGCAACCAGATTGATCTCTTTATTTGGAATTACTAAGGCGATGGAAAGAACTCCCAAAATAGAAAGAATTAAAATAAGCGAAGCAGAGAGAAGAATCGCTTTAGGATAGTTTTTTTGTGGTGATTGGACATCTTTTGCATGAACTGCAGACATTTCCATTCCGGCTAAAGAAAGCAATATGCCAGTAAAAAAAACCATTTGATCAAAAGAGGTAAGATTTGGAATCAAACTGTCCCAAGTAAAACTGATATGTGAAGGATTGCCGCCAAAGTACCAAGCCATTCCCAAAGAAATGATGAGAACTGCCGGGACAAAAGTTCCACAAATTGCTCCAATTGAGCTGACCCAACCTGAGGCTTTCATTCCAAAAAAGTTGGCAAATGTCGATGCCCAAAATAAGATAATGGTGAGAAGAAAGATATACATCTTATTTTCAGCAAGTGCAGGATTAAAGATATAAGCTATTGTCGCAGCAATGAAGGAGAGAATTGTCGGGTACCAGGCAACATTTTCTATCCAAAGCAGCCAAACCGCCAGAAATCCAAGTTTCTGCCCAAAAGCTTCCTTCACCCATACAAAAATCCCTCCTTTTTCTGGCCATCCTGTTGCTAGCTCTGCAGCGATAAAAGAGACAGGAAGGAAAAAGAAAATTGCAGCTAAAAGATAGTAAAACAGAGAAGAAAAACCAAAAGTAGCAGTAAAGGGCCAGTTTTTTATGCTTATTATTGCAGCGACATTGATCATTGCCAGAGTGAAGATGCTGATTGTTCTAGGAACTGAAATTATTTTATTGCCCATAAGAAAAAATTTTATGATTATGACCTATCTATGATCAATGAAGAGTCAATTCAAGCGTGTGAAAAATCCTTTTTCTCCAAAAATTTCATCAGACCACTTTATGATTCCTATTCATTTTCTAAAATACCAGGAACTATCATCTCACTTTTATCCGGAAATGTACAAGAGGATAGTTTAAATGGATGTGTTGTTCAAAAGGGGAAAAAGGGATTTGACACGGTAGTCCTGTTTTTGATCGATGCATTTGGTTGGAGCTTCTTTGAGAAATATCTGCCAAGGGTTCCTTTTTTGCACCATTTCATTCAAGATGGAATCGTATCGAGAATTACAACCCTGTTTCCCTCAACAACAGCTCCTCATATCACTTGCCTTCACACAGGACTTGATGGGGGACAAAGCGGTTTGTATGAATGGTTTATCTATGAGCCAAAACTCAATCGCATCATCACTCCTCTTCCCTTTTACTATGCAGGGAACCATCAGAAAGCTGGAGCATTAGAGGCCGATGGGCTAGAACCCGAAGATCTCTATCCCCAAAACACCATCTATGAAAAATTTAGATCACAGGATATCGAATCCACCATTTTTCAACCCAGCTCCATCGCAGACTCAACCTATTCCAAGTCCCTTCAAAAAGGAGCTACCATCATCCACTATGAGTCTTTTTCTGAAGCATTGCAAAAACTCATTGCACTTTTGAAAACCCCGGCAAACAAGAAAAGATATTGTTTAGTTTATTTTGGAGATATCGATTCTGTGGGCCATCGAAAAGGAATCAATTCCAATGAATTTGAATCAGTGGTCTCCACTTGTTTTCTTCAGCTTGAAGAACATTTTTTTTCCCATTTTCAGGAGTTTAAACAAAATCTTGCTTTCATTGTCACTGCAGACCATGGAATGGTTGAAGTAGATCCAAAAAAAACCTTTTACCTCAATAGAGAAATTCCACGCATTTCTGACTATCTTCTAAAAGGGGCAGACGGCAAACCCCTTGCTCCAGCTGGTTCTTGCCGAGATTTTTTTCTTCACGTTCATGAAAACAAACTGAGCGAGATGAAGGAAATCTTAACGAAACGTCTTCAGGGAAAAGCGGAAGTTTATTTTACCAAAGAGCTGATCCGAAAAAAACTTTTCAGTCCATTCCCTGTGTCGGACAATTTCCTTAAGCGAGTTGGAAACCTGGTCCTCCTCCCCTTACCAGACGAAGGGATCTGGTGGTATGAAAAAAACCGGTTCGAACAGAAATTTTATGGCGTCCACGGCGGCTTAACCAAAGAAGAGGCAACGATTCCCTTCCTCTTTTTTTCCAATTAACTTCAATACAGATCTACTATTAAACTATGTTATACCGAAATGAACTCAAAAATTGATTTTGGGCAACGCGAAAGCTTTCGAAATTCGTCGATCTTAAATGACCTAATATTAATAATATGAGGTCATTTAAGATCGACGAATTGCGGTGCT
>JAKEHU010000026.1 GCA_022614855.1 Chlamydiota bacterium | reverse complement strand
TTCTTGGCCTACTTAATTTAAGTATGCCCTGCGAATTGGCTCTAAAATCTGTGAAAAAATTCATCAAAAATCAACTTTTCTGAATTTCAAGATAGGTTCATGGAAGAATTTTATAGTTCTTTTGAAATTGAAAAAATAAAAAATTAAAGAAAGGTTAACTTGATGTTTCAGAGAAGCGCACTACTATTTCGGCAAGGATCTTTGATATTTCGGCTAATAAAGAACCATCATCATCTATAGTATGGGATTTTTCTGCAAGACTTTCATAGACTGGGTCTTGGTTAATTGGGGGAGAAATTATGCGGGTTTCAATAAGAAAATAGTTACATTTAGATAAAGATGGAGGGATTATTGAAAAATCTGAACAATCTATTTTCATAGGAATGAAATATGAATAGGGGTTAATCATTTTTTTTCTCCTTTCTTTTTTTTTCGAAAAGAATAATAAAAAGTTAAATCTTAAAGCTCAATTTAAATAATTTTTTTAGATCTTGTAATTAATACAAAATAAACTGATACTCCTCTCAATTTTTTCAAAAAAAGATGAAAAAACATCGCTTAATTATTCTTTTGTTATTTCCATTTTTTGCTTTTGCAGATACAAATTACCAAGCCATAGCCGATATCGATTTTTCTCCTTATAGCGGAGGAGAAGATATCATCACCGTTCATCGAACTCTGATGCTTGGAGAGGATAAACTGGTCAAAAGACCGCCTGGTATTACCTCTATCTGGCGTGCAATGGGTCGCATAGGAGAGCTAATTCTTTGGGATTTTGCAAATATCTATCTCATGGTAGTACAACACGAAATATTTGGGCATGGATATCGGATTCGCGATCTTGGTTCCAGATATGCAAAAGTAGAAAAGTATTCCTTTTTCTTAGATGGTGCTGTAACTGAATTTGATGTCAGCGAAAAATTGACAAGCAGTCAAGCTGCTGCGATTGCAATCGGAGGAGTAGAGGCAACAGCGATTCTGGCAAATCGACTTAGATTGAAATGGTTGGAAGGAGAAATGGATGGAAGACAGGCGACTCTTTATTTGTGGTCGCAACACGACATTACCACTTATACGCAAAGCTTAGATATCAATGGACCGCTCAGCGATGACTTAGATGGCCATGATATGGGAATATATGTATTTTTCCTCAATGCGACCTATCCAGAAGGAGACTTGACTAAAAAACAGTTAAAAAAGATCGCTTTGATCAATTTAGCAGATCCTTTTACCTATTTATCCGTTTATGGATGGTTTCATTTTGCTGTTACAGGAAATCCTGCTAAAGTGCCGATGATCCCCATTGGAGAATATCGATACCTTCCCTCAATACGGCTTGGCCTTGCTCCTTTTGGTCCTGAGTATTTTGTGGAAAACTTTCTCGTGAAGGATAATAAGCCAATCTATTTTTATTTGAAGGGAGGGAAATATGCAGGAAATACCTATTATGGGGCAGGAATAGAGCAGCCCTATCTTTTAAATTGGAAAGGGATTGATATTGGATATCGACTTGATCTCTGGAGACAACCAAATGTCATTTTTAAAAAGGGAGCTCTTCAAGCATTTGAGCTCTTTGATTTATCTTCCAATGATATTCCCCCACTTTATAGCTCTAGCACGTTGAATAAAAAGATTTTTGGATTTGCCCTTTCTGCCATTCTTCAAAAACAGATCAGAGAATCGGCCTTTTCTCTCTATCTGCAGCCTGGATTTAAAACGAAGGGATTTCTCCCAGGTCAAGCTCTTAGAACTGCCCCTATTTTAAGGGGAGGTCTTTCCATAACCTTTTAAGAGGGTGTTTATAAATTCCTCCTAGAGAATTTTGGAGCTTTCCGAAATAATTGATGTTACTCTCCTCGGCCATATGCAACTTCGCATATTGTCCTCATAGAGTAACATCAATTCTCCTCGAAAATCTCACAAAACTCTCTATTGGGGATTAATTTTTAAACACCCTCTAAGCAGCCAGTCGCTTCCGTTTTTTCTGTAGACTCGCTTTTAAAACTTTCATGAGGTCGTGTTGCACTCTTTTTTTCTTTGGTTTCTCTTGAGGAACGACTCTCTTTCCTTTAGCTTTTTTCTTGATGATATCTAGGATATCTTCTTGGTAGGTATCTTTGTAATGTTTTGGATCAAAAGAATGTGTCAGCTGGTCGATCAATTTAATTGCAAGATCAATTTCTCGAAGAGAGGTTTTCTCTCCCTTGGGAATTTGCAAATTTCCACTTTGTCTAATCTCTGAAGAATAGCGAAGCTGATGTAAAAGAATGAGATTATCGTGTGGTCTTAGAGCTGCAAGATTTTCGCGATTTCGAAGAATGAATTTGGCTATTCCTACCTTTTTTGTTTTTTTAAGAGCTTCTCTCAAAAGAAGGTAGGCTTTGGCTGCACCCCTCTGAGGTTCTAAAAAGTAGGGTTTTTCGTAGTAGATGGGATCTACCTCTTCTTCATCGACAAAATCGAGGATTTCAATGGTTTTTGTTTTTTCAGGATAAGCCTTTGCCAGATCTTCTTCTGTCAAAACCACCATATCGCCGCTTTCCAGTTCATACCCTCGCGTGATTTCTTCCCAAGGGATTTCTTTCCCATCTTTTTTGCAAATTCGCGCAAAGCGGATAGGAGATTTATCTTTTGCATGTAAAAAATGGAATCGCAGGGCCTTTTGATTGACCCCTGTATAAAGGTTGATAGGAATATTGATCAGCCCAAAGCTGAGCCATCCTTTCCAGATTGCACGCATTCTTAAGGAAAAACATAAAAAGATTTTTTTGTCATCAAAGGAAAAGAACCATTTGTTATAATTTCTCATCCAAATTGGAGGTATAGATGATTACCAATGTAAAGCATGTCACCATTCCAGTGCGAAATCAGGATGTAGCACTAAAGTTTTATACGGAAAAGTTAGGGTTTAAAGTGGCTGTAGATGTTGGTTTTGGGGAAGGACAGAGGTGGATCGAACTTACTATTCCCAATGCCGATACACAAATCGTTCTTTTTACTCCTGAAGGACATGAAGATCGAATTGGAACTGCTTCCAATATCATTTTCACTTCTAAAGATATAAAAAAAACCTATAAAGAGTTAAAAGCAAAGGGGGTAGAATTTATCCAAGCCCCTACGGAAGAGAGCTGGGGAACATATGCCCTTTTTAAAGATGTAGATGGAAATGTTTTTTGTCTTTCTTCATCTTAGATCCTAGAAACCTGAGTTTTGACTTCAATTTATAGAGAATTTTTACGGATTTCGAGGAAATTTTTTAAGATTACGATGAATTCAATAGCCGCAACTGCAGCTATGGATGAGGAGTCATCTTGAAAAAGTGACCGAAAGACGTGGGAAGGTTCTATGAACTGAAGTCAAAACTCAGGTTAGAGAGAATATCGGCAAAGACCTCTTCCTTGGAGCGGTTGGCGTCTACTGTTTTTAAGACATTTTTCCTCTCATAGTAATTGATAAGGGGAGACGTTTGATTGGCGTATACTTTTAACCGATTTTTCACAATTTCCTCTCGATCGTCGTCTCGCACGATTAATTTACCACCACATTTATCACAAATCCCTGGTTTTATCGTGGGTGAAGTTTTAAGGTGATAGGTGGTTTGACAATTTTGGCAAATTCTTCTTAAGGTCAGCCTCTCTAAGATGATTTTATCTGGAACCGTAAGATTGATCACTATCAATCTCATGTTTGGCAATAAATTCTTTTGCAGTGTTTCTGCCTGTATGAGGGTTCTTGGGAAACCATCTAAAATAAACCCTTTTTTGCAATCGCCTTGAGAAATTCTAGAAGAGACCATCTCAACAACAAGCTCGTCAGGAACTAATTGCCCTGCATCGAGATAGTGTTTTACCTTTTTTCCTAAGGAGGTTTGCTTTTTGACATTTTCTCTTAGAATATCTCCTGTAGAAATATGGGGAAGGTGCATTTTTGAGCTAAGGAGCCCTGCTTGAGATCCTTTTCCAGATCCCGGAGGTCCTAACAAAATGATGACCTGGCCATTTTTTTTCATATCTTGACCATATAAGGGGAGTAAAATGATAATGAAAAGAAAAAAAATAAGATATGGGAAATTTTTCATCGTTGATTGCCTTTTCTTTCTTATTTCTTTTAAAAATTTATGCCAAGGATTTTTCTGATTTTGACAAATATCAGGGAAAATTGGAAAGGAAAATCATAGAAGAAAAGATTCGCACCTTTTTGATAAAGGATGGAGAAGCGAAAAACTATTTTGAACTAAAAGAGGATGCATTCATCCTTTATGATCGTGAAAAAAGAGAAGAGTATGTTTTGCAGTTAAAAAAAGAAGAAAGTTCTTCTTTGGAAGAGAAAAAAAGAGAAAGCTTAAGCGGAATAAAAATTGCCATAGATCCCGGTCATTTTGGAGGAAAATATGCCAAACTCGAGGAAAGATATATCGAAATGGATCCCTTAGAGGTTTCCATTTCTGCGCAATTTGATGAAGGAACTTTGGCCTATTTGACAGCTCTTCATTTAAAAGAACTGCTTGAAAAAGAGGGGGCAATTGTTCTTATTTCAAAAGATGGAATCGGAATGGGCGTTCATGAACAGGATTTTTTTGATTGGCTAAAGGAGAATCCCCATCTCTGGTCTTCTCAGCTACCTCTGCCTACTCTTTTTCGCAAATATTTCAATCCGCTTGATTTAAAAGCAAGAGCTGCAAAAATCAATGCATTTAATCCCGATGCTACTGTCATTATCCATTTCAATGCTCATCACACGGAACCGGACCTCTCTTCCAATAGTTATCCCACTGAGGCCAATTTTAATCTTGTTTTTGTTCCAGGAGCTTTTAATGGAAATGAGCTGGGAGAGCAGGAAAACCGCTATGAATTTTTGCGCCTTGTTGCTTCCCAAGACCTTTTTCAATCCAAAACATTGAGCCAGATCATTCTGAATTCATTTTCTGAGATCCTGCGTATCCCAGTAGTCAAAGAAAGTGATGGGGCAGGCTATTTATCTCGGCTTTGCCTTAAGGTCGATGAGGGAATTTATGCCAGGAATCTGGTGATGACCCGCCTGGTCCACGGACCTCTTTGTTATGGAGAAACCCTCATTCAAAATAACTTCCAAGAAAGTCAGATTTTAAATGAAAAAGATGATTCTATTGCAGGAATTCCCTGTTCGAGCCGTTTAAAAGAAGTGGCATCTGCCTATTTTTTGGGGCTAAAGTTCTTTTTTCTTTCTAAATAAATTGGACAAAAAGATGGATTTTTGGATAATTTCCTCCTTTTACTAGGAGGGAATTTTGGCTACAATTACTAAAACAGAGTTTTCGGAAATTTTTCAAGTAATTGGCCAAAAGACATCTGAGTCTCCTTTTTACGAAAAAACAAATCAGAAACTTTTAGAGCTTAAAGAAAAAACAGAAACCACTTTTGAGAAGAGCAAAAAGGAAACAGGTCTATATCGAGCAGTTGAAAGGGCAATTAACATTATCTCTTCTGCAGAATATTACGCAGGAGTGAGATCAAACATACTTCTTGCGGTTGGCTTTAAAATCTCCAATGAAAAACTTAAAACCCATGCCTTAGAAAAAGCAATAACAGATTTTTTAGAAAATAACGAAATTCAAAAAGCTTTTGATGCTTCTGAGGATATACCTAATGAGGAAGATAAGTCTCGCATAATCTGTGAAATTGTAGAACGTGCAATTAAAATTGAGGAGTTAGAAGAAGCACTTGAGATTCTCCATGAGGAAGAAGACACCATTGGGAATAATGTTACAGATGGCTTTCGCAAAGATATTGTGAATAAATTTTTCGAAATAAATGAACAGTTCGAAAAGGATGAGTTAATAGAAAAAGTGGAAACACCAATCAGTGCAGCTATAGGACTTGGTTCTGAAGGAGATCCTTACCTAGAAAACATCATTGAGTTTCTTGCTGGACAAGATCTTTTAGAACAGGCAATAGAAAATTTAGTTCTTCTTAACAAAGAAGAATCTTTAGAAAAAGCAGTTATCTACCTTGCCGAATATCTTAACGATGAAGAAGAGGTAGAAAATGTAATTGATTCTATTTGCAAGTTTGAGACCAAAAAATCGCACTTTAGATTAATGGAAACATTTGCCATGTCCCTCATCAAGTGCAGATCTATAAAATTCTCTATGAAAGTTGTCGATGCCTTAGTAGATGAACTTAGTAATGAAAAAGAAATTTCTTGTACTCTCGCGCGCTTTGCGGAAGCATTGATTGAGAGAAGTGAAACTGATTATATTCCAGAAATTGTGGAGAAATTGGTCGATTGTGACGAGAGATTTGTTGCTTCGTACAATCCTAGGGTTTTAAGTACGATAGAGTACAAGAATAATACTAAAAATTCTCCTAAGTCTGTGATTTTAAATATTATAAAGTCTCTTAAGACCCAAAAATATAATGTACTTGCTGCTCAAATCGAAAAAAGAACAAAAAATCTTTTTACTGCATAGAAAAAAGCCGTTGTATGGGCAAGATTGAATAAAAAGGGCCACTTTTGTATCCACTTTATCTATAGGGGTGCTGAATTTCAGCTGAGAAAGTTTTAGCAAACTTAACCCTTGCGGGAATTTCCTGCTCGAGTCGGTTAAAAGAGGTAGCATCTGCCTATTTTTTAGGGATAAAATCTTTTTTCCTTTCTAAATAAGTTGGATAAAAGAATTACTTTTTGTACAATTTCCACACTTTTTTAGAGGGGGCGTATGACAACAATAGTTACTGAAACTGAGTTTGGAAACGTTTTTCTACAGATGAATGGGATATCATCAAACCCCCTCTTTCAGGAACAATATACAAAACTTTTGGAGCTTAAGGAAAGAACAGAAGCCACTTTTGAGAAAACCAAAAAGCAAGAGGATTTATATCTAGGAGTTGAGGAAGCAATTCAAATTATCTTTCACATGCCAGATGCAAGAATTAAAAGTGCAAACATACTTCATAATATTGGTCTTCAACTTTCGAGTGAAAAGCTTAGAACTCTTGCCTTAACAGAAGCAATTAATAAGTTTTTGACGAAAGGCGCCATTCAGGAAGCTATAAATGCTGTTAAGAATATACCCGATGAAAAGGAAAGGTCGCAGATTTTCTTTGAAACTATAGAATTTGCAATTGAAAATGATAGTCGAATTGCAGTGCATATTCTCAGTAAAGAAAAGACGATGACCGAATTTAATAAGGCTAAGGCAGACGATCTACTTGCAAAGATTGTAGATAAGTTCTTAAGTGCAATAGACTGTGAAGAGGTGAAGGGGCTTTCAGGGATAATTTCGATAAGGCTGATTGCTATCGCAGCTACTGAAGAAATTAGTGATTTGGAAAAAAGAGATGTTTACCTGATTAAACTCATTCAGTTTCTCGCTTCCAATGATCTTTTAGCAATAGCAATAGAAATTTTAGCTGGTCTTCATAGTGAAAAATGTTTAAAAAGTGCAATTAAATATCTCACACAATTCCTTAAAGCTGAAGAAGATGTAAAGAAAATAATAGATAGCATTTGTAAATTTAGAATTGAAGAATCACGCTTAAAGTTAATGGAAAATTTTGCGATGGGTTTCATCAATATCAGCTGGATGAACTACGCTATGCAAGTTATAAATAGTTTGGCAGATAAATTTAAGAATGTAGAGGAACTTTCCAATGTTCTCGCACGTATTTCTAAATATCTTATTGAGAAAAATAAAATGGAATATTTTGTGAAGGTTTTGAATAAATTGATTGCCCTTAACAAAGGAACTGATGCTACTTTTCTTGCTTTTCGGAAGACTTTACTTATAGATATTGTAAATTTTCTTAGGGTTCATGGACATGATAATTATGCTTCTATGATTGAAAATAAGCAAAAACTTCTCCCTACTTCCTAATTATCTCACTAGCTTTAAATAAATAACTTAACAAAAATCCCCAAAGTCTTTACATGTGAAATTAGGCAGATAGGAGGTGCTGAATGAAAACCTTGGATAAAATTGTTGAAATTCTCTTGATTGTCGGAGGATTGAATTGGGGCTTTATTGGCCTTGCTGATTACGACATAATTGGTAATATCTTTGGGCCAGGAACTGGTCTTACAAGAGCGATCTTTACGCTCATTGGAGTGGCAGCACTCTACCACGTTTTCCATTGGGCTTCGATGAAAAAACGAGGAAGATAATTTTTTTTGATTTGCCACTTTATCTATAGGGGTGCTGAATTTCAGCTGAGAGAGTTTTAGCCAAACTTAACCCTTAAAACTTGATCCGGACAATACCGGCGAAAGGAAAGCGATGAAGTGGCTTTATGCAAGCTAATTTCGAGCTTGCATTTAAGCTATATTCAAGCTTGCGTGTTCATTTTCTAAAAATCCAAAAAATCAGATTGATCGCGATCGTCAAAATTATGGACAAGACAATTGAGGTAATAATCGGAAAATAGATGGTGCACTTTTCCTTTTGAAGTCGTAAATCTCCTGGCAAATTTCCCAGGGGAAGTCCCATTTTGGTGAGCAGCCAAAAAACCCCTCCTAAAAAAATGATTCCAATTCCAATCAAGATTAGCCATTTGGCTATATTTACTTGCATGAGGTATGATTATCCTGCTTTTTCTTTTTCAAAAAAAGAGAGAATCAAATGATTCATCCAACTATTAAGGACATCTATTTGAACCATAAAGGCTTAATAGAAGAATATGAGAGAACACAAGATCTTAAGACTCGTGAAAAAATCATAAAATCAAGAGAGAACAATCAAAATGCTATAAGTGAGATTATTAAAAATGGATGGCCGAAAAAGAGTATCATAGGAGAAGTAGCTTTAGATGCCTTGTGGTATCTTATCCAGGATACAAGTCTTGATTTTCAGAAAAAATGTCTTACTTTATCGAGAAAAGCTGCTGAGAAGGGTGAACCTTGTTTAATTCATGTGGGTTATTTAGAAGATCGAATAACCATTATGGAAATGTATTTGAAAGACAGAGATTTACGAGAGAAATATTTGCGAACACAAGATCCTAAAGATCGCGAACGGCTCATAGAATCAAGAATGGATAATCAACCGGTTATAAGTGAGATTATTAAAAATGGATGGCCAAAAGTAGACATCATTGGTCGTGAAGCTTCAGAGGTGCTATGGAGCCTTGTCCAAGATGTAGATCTCGAGCTTCAAGAAAAATGTTTCCCCTTATTAAAGTTTGCAGTTGTGAGAGGTGACGTTTCTCTTTATCAAGTTGCTTATCTAATAGATCGCATCTCTCTTAAAAAAACAGGTGGACAAGTGTATGGAACGCAATATCAAATAGAAAATGGAAAAATTTTATTTGAGCCTATCTTAGATATGGGAAAAATTGACAAGTATAGAAGTGAAATGAAACTGAATTCCTTCGAAGAGTTCAAAAAACAAATTGCTAAGAATGGATATTAAATTCCATTCCATCATAGGCAATGACCACTTCCACCTCTCTTTCTCTTCCATATTTGGCTAAGATTTTTGTAGATCTCTTTTCTCTTGCAACTAGGTCTGAACCGCAATGGGTGATGATCATCTTTGGTACCGCTTCTTTATGGCACCAGGTGAGCTGTTGGCGAATCGTCGCATGTCCAAAAATCTCATCTCTTCCTTTTACTTTGCGGATCATTGGTCGGTAGAGAGTTGCTCCATCGCCAATGTAAAAATCGATATCATCAAAGGCTTCGCTTAAGTTTGGAATCCAGGCAACATCGGGAACATAGAAGAGCTTGACCTCTTTGGATGTGATGCGAAAACCAACAGCTGGGCAGCGAATGGAGTGAAGAACAGGGAAAGCTTCAAACCGGATTCCTCCTAAAATGAATGGTGACCTTTCTTTGATGGTTTTTCTCTTTTCAATGGGAAAAAAATGGATGATTTTCCAAGTCTTCGCTGTGGCAAAGACAGGGCAGGCTGCTCCCTTTTTTTTCAAGCCGTAAGCATGGTCGGGATGAGCATGGGTGAGCAAGATAAAATCTGGCTTGATTTTTTTCAGTCTTCTTTCCCACCCATCGCCGCAATCGATCATGATCTTTTTTCCTCCATGAGAAAAAAGAGTTGCTGCATGCATCGAGTGTCTGCGGGTTTTTGGTTTGATCTCTCCTCTTGTCCCTAAAAAGGTGATTTTCACTTTTTGCCTAGTTGTTTTTGTAAGCTAATGGCATTTTTTGGCGCATAGCCCTTTTCATCATTATTGAAATAGCAAAATACCTTAATCCCTCTTTTTGCCCATTTTTGGAAATCTTTGGCCCACTGAGAAAGAAGACGATTTGAGTAAAGTCCTGAATAGGCTCGTTTTGGGCCATGGAGCCGAACATAAGTAAAATTTGCTGTAATGATTTTTGGCGTTGTCTTCCCTTCTAAATCGTAGATGCAAAACGCAACATTATGATCGGACAAAATCCGATAGATTGCATCGTTAAACCAGGTTGGATTGCGAAACTCAAAGGAAAAAAGATGTTTTTTGGGAAGCATCTGCAAGAAATCAGATAGTCTTGAAAGGTCGATTTTCATTTGAGGGGGGAGTTGAAACAGAGTCACTGCGAGCTGTTTTTTTAAAAGATCGACAATCGAGAAGAATTTTTTTAAAGGTCTTCGTGGATCTTTCAATCTTTTGATATGGGTGATATATTGACTTGCCTTCACTGAAAAGAGAAAATGAGGGTCTACTTTTTCTTTCCAGGATTCAACTGTTTCCTTAGTGGGCAGGCGATAAAAGGAGCTATCGATCTCAACGGTGGAAAAATCTTTAGCATAAAAAGAAAGAAAGTCTTGGGATTTTATCTCGTTAGGGTAATAATTATCTATCCAGTGGTCATAGTAAAAACCAGATGTACCGATATAAACATTTTTTTTCATAATTTTTATGGTTACAGAAACAACAAATCTTTTTTCAAGTAATATTGATCCTAAAGTTATAAATCAAATTTCAGTAGGAAATTGGCAAGAATTATACAATAGAGCCATTCGAAATAAGGAAAATCCCACTTCTTTTGATTCTACCATTATTCAAATTCAAAAATTGGACCCGGATACATTGCGGCTTTTAGTTGTGAACCAAATTCAGGAATTACAAGAAGTGAGAAAATATAAACCAGTAGAAATGGAAAATTTACAACCTATTTTTTTATCGGAGAAATCTCGAAAGCTTGAAAAGCAATCTCATAATGATGAGAATTTGAAAATATTGTTTAAATATGGGCCCTTGCCTGAATTCTCTGATTTTGAAAAATGTTTAGATTTTTTAAAAACACGAGGAAAAGAGAGAAAGGAGCTAATTTACACTCCAGAAAAATTACCACCGCTGGCTGGTATTCCGAATGAAATTTTTACCTATATGACAGAATTAGAGGAAATCTCCTTTTCTAGGAATCAGATTTCTACCATTCCAGAAGGATTTCAGAACTTAAAAAAATTGACAAAACTCGATTTGTCGAACAATAAAATAGTAGATTTTTCAAAAATCCCCAGTTTAAAGATTTTGAAGATCAATGGAAATCCAGGAATTCCTACTGAAGAATTTTTGCGTGCTTTTGCAAACAGTGGAGAGGGAAAGCCGACCTTGGTTCTAGATCTGATGCAAATGCGAAGATGTTCTCTAGATATAAGGAAAATTCAAGAAGAAATTCACAGTAAAAAAAAAGTTACAGTTTCCTTTTTTTGGCAAGTAGTTGAACGAATTCTAAATTTCATTGCTCATCCAATTGGGAAAATCTTGCGGTTCATACGGAAAGTAGAAGAAGTGCAGTTACCGAAAACCGAGGAAGAGCAGCCTAGGAAAAAACTAAGTAAAGATCAGGTTGTTTTCATTGTACTTGACGGTCGGGGGGATACCTATGATTCCTTTAATTCAAAATCAGAGTTATGAAAAGAGTTTTAGCTGAAGATTTGCCAAACCATCTAGATCGGACAGTAAAAGTGCGCGGGTGGCTCAACCAGTTTCGCACTCTTGGAAAGATCAATTTTTTAATTTTGCGCGATCGGACAGGGTTTTGCCAGATTGTCATCGATGACAGGGAAGTGGCGAAAAAAATGGACCATTTGCAAGTAGGATCTATTCTTTCTGTTGAAGGAAAAGTTGTCGCCTCGAGCCAAACAGATTTAAAAGTGGAAATCATCAATCCAAAAATTTCTGTTGAAGTTCCGATTGAAATCCCGCCTCCCATAGAATATTACAAACCATCGCTCACGTCGGATCTCGATATCATCCTCGACCATCGCCCCATTGCTCTTCGCAATCGAAAGATTCAGGCGATATTTAAAATTCAAGCAGAACTTGTCCATGCCTACCACCTCTTCATGCATGATGTCGTAAAAGCTGTAGAATATTTTTCTCCCAACATTTTAGGAGCCTCTTCAGAGGGGGGAGCAGAGTTTTTTAGTGTAGATTATTTTGGATATAATGCAACTCTTGCTCAAAGCAGCCAGCTCTATAAACAGATTTTAGTTGGAGTATATGAAAGAGTATTTGCCCTATCTCCTTTCTTTCGTGCAGAGCCATCGCATACGCCGCGCCATTTGGCTGAAGGAAAACAGTTTGAATTTGAAATGGGCTTTTTTGATGATTGGCAAGAAATTTTGGATGTGCAAGAAGACTGTCTAAAATTTATGGTTGGATATCTCAAAGACCAGTGTGCAAAAGAACTCGAAATATTGGAATGCGATCTGATCTATCTTCCGAAGAACGTTGCCATTCCAAGGATCACTTTTGAAGAGGCTCAGGAAATTTTCTTTCAAAGGACGAAAATTGATGAGAGAAACGAAGCAGATTTAAGCCCCGCTGCAGAAAAGGAGCTATGTAAATATGCATTTGAAAAGACTGGGGTTGAGTGCATTTTTATAACAGATTGGAAAGTGGAAAAGCGCCCTTTTTATGCTTATCCCAATGAAAGAGATCCTACTATCACCAATACCTTTGACCTTCTCTGTGGAGGAACTGAAGTCACCTCTGGTGGACAAAGACGCCATACCTATGAATCGATGTTAGAGGGAATTAAAATGAAGGGGATGAATATAGATGCCTTTGCCGATTACCTCTCCATATTTAAATATGGAATGCCACCTCATGGTGGTTTTGGCATGGGGTTAGAGCGTTTGACCATGACCCTTCTCAAATTAAAAAATATTCGAGAAGCTTCTCTCTTTCCTTCGGATCCAAAGAGAATTGCAGGAAATCGCATTAAGGCAAAAATCCTTTTTGGAGGAGAGACCATTCGCAATGAAATCTTGCGCCTTTTAAAAGATCATGAACTGGATTTTGACCATCAGGTACATGAGGAGACACCAACATCTGAAGATTCTTCTCGCGTTCGCAAAACAAAAATGGAAGAGGGAATAAAAGCTTTGGTTCTTCGCGGAAAACAGAGTAAAAAAAATTATCTCTTTAACATTCCTTCTCATCTTAAACTAGATATGAAAGCAGTCTCTGATATCGTTGGAGAAAAATGTGATTTTGAAGATCCAGAAGTGATTAAAGAGCGATTTGGCCTCATCACTGGAGGGGTTCCGCCCTTCGGCAATCTACTCAACATGGAAACCTTTTTTGATGAGGGGATTTTACAGGAAAAAAAGTCAGCCTTTAATTGCGGCCTTCGCACAGAGTCGATCATCATGTCTTCTAAAGATCTCATTACGCTTGTAGAGCCTAAAATAGCCAAATTTTCAAAAGATTAACACGATTCTGTTTATAGAGATGTCTATGATCCCTTACTAAAGAAGGCTTCTTGATCCTTTTCTTTTTGCGAAGGTTTGCACCAGTGCCAGATTGCTTTAATTGTAACAATACCTGTTGCTGCAGCACCACCCCAAAGAGGAGGAAAGACGAACCCTCCAGCAGTAAGTACTATAGTACTAATCCCACCTGTTAGAGAAGTGGTCGGTTTGTGCCATACGATCCATCTTGGATCTTTAGTCTCTTTTATCAGGATTCTTACATCTTTTTCAAATTGTTCAAAGTTTACAAATGGGGCAAAGGTTTCTCTGAGAGATTCATACTTCTTAAATGCTTCAATTTGATTTTCGAGTGGAGGATTAGTTCGAGGTTCAATGTCATCTATAATTCTCTTTAAATAGTCCTGAACTGCCCTTGTTGCTGATACATGAGGTTTGGTAAGACCTTCATTGCCTAACTTCGCTATCCCATACGTGAATTGAACCTTTTTTACAGCTTCATTAATTCGATCCTTATCGCCTTTTTCTAAATCTGCTCCCACTCCCTCTTGTATTTTGTCACCAAGTACTGATGCTTTCCAAAGCTGATCATCATTCATCGAGATTTTAATATTGAGCCTTCTATAGATCCGAGTCTCAAAAATAAGATCCAAAAGTTTTTGTCTATCATTAGAATCTAGTGGATTGTATACAGTCGCATATTTGGAAAGATCGACAGAATTGTCTTGAGTATATTTTTTAATGTCCTTTTTGATTGTATCTATATCGTCTTTTTCTTTTGTAATAACTAAACATAAGCTTTTCTCACCCCTTCCTAAAGTATTAGTAAATCTTTCTTCCGTTAACTTAACAGCTTCTCTCCATTTTTGGCCCCTTTCTGCATTGAGCTGACCATGTTCAAATAGCATTACAAATCTCACAGAGTTGGCATTGTCAATAATTTGTTTCATCACAATTGCATTAGCCAGTACAACTTCAATTCCCCGAGTATCACTCAGACCTGGCGTATCGTAAAAAGTTAAAGTGCATTCCTTTTGTCTAGCGACAAAGTCTTCTGCAGGTGAAGAGATATCGGTGATTTTTACAGAGATATCAGGAATCATTTTTGGGATAGATGTGCATGAATTCACTTCCGTACCTATCTTAGCAACTTCTTTGATTGCGGACTTTGGATCTACCACAATCTTGCGGTCATCCACTGTCATCTTGCATCCATACAAGAAATTGAGACAGGTACTTTTACCTGCACCTGTATTACCAAAGACAATCACCACGTTCTTATTTGTTGCCTTTTTGGCCTCTTCTTCACCTTTCTTTAATAGAAAATTAAAGAGTTCTATATTCTCGTCTATTGTTCTGGACTCAGGACTTTTTTCGAGAAGAGCATTGATTCTTTCAACTTGTTCAGGAGATGAATCCTTTGTGTGGATCTCCTCCATTATCCCGAGAGCTGTAAGAAGCAGTAAGCCCAGAAAAAGTCGATTGGTTGACAAATCATTTGAGAGGGTAGCCCCATTCGAAAAAGTGTGATAGAAATGGTTGACAGGTTTGGTTAAATTCTGATAAACCAACGGTGAGTGAAGAGGTTCTCGAGCATTAGCAAAAATAGATCTTTTGTTTTGCTCAATTCTATTATTTTGCTGTACACGTACAAATAACTTAGATACCGAGTTATTCACTGCATTAAATTTGTCGATGGTAATTGGTCCTGAAAGAGATAAAGAACCATTAAAAATTCTAGAAGTCATATCATTTTCTAAAAAGTTGTCATAAAAATAAAACCATTAAATTATGCGATACTTAAAGATTTATGAAAAGACAATTCTCTTTTGCGCTAAGAGTCTCTTGTCGAAATAATCCCGAAAAGCGACGAAGTCTTAATTCGATAAGAGTCTCTAAGGAATAAGAACAGCTGAGCCGACAAATTTTCCTTTGCGAAGATCGTGAAGAGCTTCATTGGCCTTTTCGAGAGGATATTTTTGGATGTAGGTTTCAATTTTTGCTTTTTCTGCAATTTTTAAAAACTCTTCTCCATCTTTTCTCGTTAAATTGGCGACAGAGCAGATACATTTTTCTCCCCAGAGCAGATGGTAGGGGAAGGAAGGAATATCGCTCATATGAATTCCTGCAGAGACGACCTTTCCTCCTTTTGCCACATTTTCTAGAGCAATGGGAATGAGCTCTCCTACAGGTGCAAAGATGATCGCTCCGTCGAGGATTTCAGGGGATTTTGTTGTGGAGCTGCCTGCCCATTTTGCTCCAAGTTTCCTCGCAAAATTTTGTCCCACTACATCTTTTTCTCGTGTAAATGCATAAAGCTCTCTTTTTTGATAGCGAAGGAGCTGTGCTAAAAGGTGTGCAGCGGATCCAAATCCATAAAAGCCAATTTTTTTTCCATTTCCAACCATCTTGAGTGCGCGATATCCGATGAATCCTGCACAGAGAAGAGGTGCAGCTTCTGCATCTTTATAGTGGGAGGGAATGGGAAAAAGATAGTTTTCATCTAGTGTAACATACTCTGCAAAACCGCCATTTCTTGAATATCCTGTAAAGATCGCTTCATCACAGAGATTTTCTCTTTCGGAAATGCAATATTTGCAATGGCCACAACTTTTTCCAAGCCATGGTCCACCAACCCGTATTCCGACTTTAAAGCGATTTGCTTTTTTCCCAAGGCTTTCAATGATTCCCACAATTTGATGGCCTAAAATAATGGGCAATTTTTCCAGTTTCAATTCTCCATCCATGATGTGCAAATCTGTTCTACAAATTCCGCAAGCGACTACTTTGAGGAGCACCTCTCCTTCTTTAGGAGAAGGTTTTTCCAGATTGATGAGTTTAAGCGGCCCACCCTGTTTTTCCAGAACCATTGCGCGCATAATTTATTTAATATAATCTTGCGTTATTATTTAGAAATTATAATGAGATGTTCAAATGGGTAAAATATTCAAGCGTGGCTTGATTGCTGTTGCTCCAATTGCACTTACACTTGCGATTATCATCTGGCTTTTTGGTGCAATGGAGAAGGTATTTCGAATTCCCCTCGAGTGGTTGATTGGGGAAAAATATTACTTTCCAGGTTTTGGCATCCTTGTTGCTTTTATTGTGATTTTTTGCGTGGGAGCAGCCCTAAATGTTTACATTGTACAGAAATTGACTGATTGGAGTGATCGAGTCTTGATGCGCATTCCCTTTTTTAAAACTTTTTATAATTCTGTTTGGGATATGATGAACTATTTTAAACCGAAAGAAAAGGAAGAGGGGAGGGTCGTTGTGTTGGAATTTGATGGAGTTAAAGTTTTAGGCCTGATTACAAGAGAGGATTTTGAGAATTTGCCCAAAGGTCTTGCAAAAGAAGATGAGGTTACCGTTTTTATTCCTCTTAGTTATCAAATTGGAGGCATCACTCTTTTAGTCCCAAGATCAAAGGTAAGACCCATTGATATGACCGTTGAACAAGGGATGCGGTTTATGCTGACAGCTGGAGTACTTAGTCAAAGAGGGCAACCACAGAAAAAATGAAAGTTCTCTTATATTTAAAACAGCTCATTACTCAAGATTTCAACCAGCTTCTTTTATTTTTGCTACTGCTTATTATTTTCCATCCTTATGATACCGGTCTTCAATATTTGACTTTATGGCATCTATTTTTTTCTGGGGTATTACTCACAGCTATTTTTAATTGCAGCCACACAAACCGGATTAAAATTATTGGATTGATCATTGGAATTCCCACTTTTTTTATCATTTGGACCTCCCTTTTCGTCCCATCGGAACAGATTTTTTTATTAAGCCAAATTGCAACGTTTATTTTTTTGATTTTTTCTATTTTTTCTCTTCTGCATAGGGTGATTTTGGGAAAGATCACAGCAGATTTAATCCGCGGTACGGTTTGTGTCTATTTGATGATCGGATTTGCTTTTTCAATTCTCTACTCTCTTTTAGAATTTGCAAAAACCGGTGCCTTTCATCTCGAACATCCACATACTCCTTTTTTTGCCACGAGTATTTATCCATCAGAACTTCTTTATTTTAGTTTTGTTACGTTGCTTGCAATGGGCTATGGCGATATCACCCCTACAGAAAATATCGGTCAAACAATGGCTGTATTAGAGGGACTTATTGGTCAATTCTATTTGGCAGTTATCGTAGCAAAGATTGTCACGATTTACTCCAGAAAAAAAAATATTTAATGTATTTTTTTCTTTTAAAAAAAGGGAGAAAAGATATAATTGATCGCATGTCAATTTTGAAAAATTCTAATTTTTTCTTGCATTTCCATCACAGCCGATAAGGCTGTTCAATTTTTTTCTTGTTTTTTTATAAACTACTAACTTTAAACAAATTTAAAAAAGGAATGTGTTTCATATGGAAATGCAGATTGGAATTCAAAAAAAACCTTCTATTTTTCGAGTCATGAGTGGCGCAATGGTTGTGGCAGGAACTGCAATTGGAGCAGGGATGCTTGGAATCCCTCTTCTCACAGTTAAAGCAGGATTTTGGCCCGCCTGTTTTATCACCTTTGCCACATGGGCATTTATGCTCTTTACCGGGCTTCTTTTTCTTGAAGCTACCCTCTGGATGCCACCCGGCAGTAATCTTTTGTCTATGACCGAAAGATTTTTTGGCAAAAAGGGGAGATGGTTTGCAGGATCCTTATTTATTTTTTTGTATTACTGTCTTTTGATCGCTTATTTTGCTGGAGGAGCTCCGATTCTAATGGTTCCAATAGAACATTGGATTGGATTTCCCATTCGAGGAAGTGTTGGTTTTGCCATCTACGGGCTCATTTTTGGTTCAATTGTTGCTTTAGGAGCAAAATGGATTAGCAGAGTAAACCTGATCCTTACTGTTGCTATGATCCTCTCCTTTATTTTCTTAATTGGAGTGGGGTCGCAAGCAATCGATAGCGAAAAGTTGATGAGAGCAAATTGGGGCATAAGTTTGATTGCAGCACCTCTGCTTTTCAGTGCTTTTGGATATCAAAATGTGGTTCCTTCTTTATGCACCTACTTTGAAAAAGATCGAAAAGCTCTTCGACTTTCTCTGATCATTGGACTTACCATTCCTCTTATTTTTTATCTAATTTGGCAGTGGCTCATGATTGGCTCTATTCCTAAGGAGAGTATGGAAGTGGCACTCAAACTTGGACAACCTGCTACCTTTGCTCTTCAGGCCATAGTAGGAAAATCTTCCATTTATCTCATTGGACAATTCTTTGCTTTTTTTGCCATTGTCACGTCACTTTTGGGAGTTGCCTTTTCGATGGTAGACTTTTTGGCGGATGGGCTAAAAATTCGCCGAGAAGGAGTTCCGCGTGTTTTTCTTTCTTTTCTCACCTTTTTTCCTCCCTTCTTGCTCGCTTCTTATAATCCACAAATATTTGAAAAGGCCCTTGGAATTGCCGGCGGATTTGGAGAGGCTGTGTTAAATGGTCTTATTCCAATAGGGCTCGTTTGGGTAGGAAGATATATCCACAGATTAGATGGCGAAAGAGAAGTATTTGGAGAGAAAAAAATGCTTAGTTTCCTATTTTTTGCAGGAATTTTCGTAGTGATTTTAGAAATTATAAATTTATTTTAGCCTTTGACAACATAGTGTGGTTTTAAGCGAGCTACTTTTTTTGCCAATTTAGCAAGTTCAACTGCTTCGACAACTGCTTCGATATCTTTGTAGGCATCTGGCATTTCCTCTACGACGGTGCGATTAGAACTTGCCATCACAGATACCCCTTGTTTTCTCAAGTAGTCAAAGATATCGCGCCCTTTCCACATTTTGGAGGATTTTACTCTGCTTCGAGCTCTTCCTGCACCATGGCAAGAACTGGAGAATGTAAGTGGATTAGCAAGACCAACGAGTACATAACTCGCCCTTCCCATGTCACCAGGCACAAGAACTGGCTGTCCTGTTTTTTTAAAAATGGGATTTAACTCTTCTGCTTCTGGGCCAAACGCGCGTGTGGCTCCTTTTCTATGCACGCAAAGTTTTTTCTTCTTGCCATTGACCAGATGTTCTTCAAATTTGGCAATGTTATGACAGACGTCATAAACTAGCCTAATTTCTTTTGGTGCAATGTTGAGTGTGTCTTTGAAAGCCTGTCTTACCCAATGCAAAATTTGTTGGCGGTTATTGAATGCAAAATTTGCACCAGCTGCCATTGCAGAAAAATAGTCTTTTCCATCTTCTGAGTTAATCGGTGCAGCGACCAGTTGTTTGTCAGGGAGGTTTTCTGCATAGCCCTTTTTGAGAAATCTATCCAAAGTATCTTGGCAAATTTGGTGACCAAAACCACGAGATCCGGAATGAACTAAAATATAGATCTGTCCTTCTTCAATTCTCCAGGAAGAGGCAATCTCTGGAATGAAGATTTTTTCTATGACTCCAATTTCTACAAAATGATTTCCTGACCCAATGGTACCAAGCTGGTCTTTGCCGCGATCTCTTGCAAGATGAGACACCTTTCCAATGTCTCCGTATTCAATTTTTCCTAAACTTTCAATATGGTCCAAATCTTCTGGAAACCCAAATCCTCGGTCAATAGACCATTTAGCTCCCATTTCTACCAGTTCGGAATAGTCTCGATCACTTAAACCTCGAACCCCTCTTCTTCCTCTTCCTACTCCAGAGGGGACAAGTTCAAAAATTCGTTTAAGAAGATTTTGTCCCACATTTTCTTTGAGATTTTCCATTCTTTCCGGAACAACAGCAAAGCGCACACCGCAGTTAATATCATATCCAACGCCGCCAGGACTAATCACCCCTGTATCGACATCCATTGCAGCCACGCCCCCTATGGCAAAACCATACCCCCAGTGAATATCCGGCATTGCAATGCTATAACCGACAATGCCTGGAAGGCAAGCAACATTGCGCACTTGGGTTAAAGGCTGGATAAATTCTTCCACATTTATCAGCTCCTCCGTTGCAATGATGAGCCCAGGAACCAGCATGTTTCCTTCTTTTGGGAGCTCGTATGTGGCAGGACCGATTTTTTTTAATTCAGACATCGACAACCATCTCCCATTCGAACATTCCCTTTTCTTTTTCTCTCATTTGCCCATGATAGCTAATCGCTTTAAGAGGACAACCTATTTCTGCATCTGCTTTGGCGATTTTATTGTTTAATAGAGAAACAATTTTTTCAAAATCTGTAACTTCTATTTTTTTAAAATAGGGAGTTAAGATAGGGAAAGTATAGCAAAGTGCAAGAAAGGCATGGAGATACATTTGCGTAGGATTTTCTCCTCTGATGAGAAAAGCAATATCGGCTGTATGAGGCCATTCTTCAAAGGGAAGAATGAATGAACAAGACCAAAGGGGTTCATATTGTAAATTTCCTCTGCTTTCATAGAGATGGATTGCTTTTGCTAAAATGGGAAGTAGAGTAAAAGACTTTTCCCATTCTTTAGTTTCAAAAGGAGCTCTTGCTAAAGAAATATGAGAAAGGAGATCTCTCTTATCTGTTTTATATCCATTTTTTTCCAACCAATTGAGTAGCTCTCTATGCAAATTGATTAGATTTTTTTCTCCGGTGAACCAGTCGATATGATAGGCAACAACTCTTGGGTGGTTGTGATTTGGAAGAAAGATAACTTTATCGCATTTTCCCACAGGCCCAATTTTTATAGAACCTTTTGGGAAAGAGGTAAGTTGTTTTTGGATTTGTGCAAAAGAGACATTTCCCAGAAAAGCTAAGGTGAGATGGCGCGAAGAGGAGTCTATAAGGCGTCCTTCGGGATACTGATCTGGCCAAGGAGCATCTATTTCAATCCCAAAGAATAGTCGCTTGTCTTCACTTAAATCTTGCATAATTGGTTATTTTTTTTTAAAAATGCAAATATATCAACCACTAAGTCTCAACACATGGCTCAAAAAAAGGGAAACATCTTAATCACTGGAGTATCTGGAAGAATTGGATTTAAAGCAGCAGAGATGTTTTCCAAACGATATCATGTGGTTGGGCTAGATATTGTTCCTCCCAGAGAAAAAATTTCCCAAAATTTTACCTTCATTTTAGCAGATCTCAGCTCCGATGAAAAAATGAACCAAGTTTTTGATAGAATCAAGAAGGATTTTGGCGACCATTTTGTCTCCATTATCCATCTTGCAGCCTATTACAATTTTGAAGGGGGAGCTTGGGAAAAGTATGTTGCCATTACGATAAAAGGAACAGAAAGACTTTTAAAAAATGCAAAAAAATGCAAGGTAGAACAATTCATTTTTTCTAGCACAATGCTCATTCATGCTCCTTGTGAGATCGGAGAGAAAATCAATGAAGATTCCCCCATTGTGCCAAAATGGGAATATCCCAGATCAAAAGTAGAAACAGAAAAATTGATGCATGAGGAGCACGGCTCTATTCCAATCGTCATATTGCGCATTGCTGGAGTGTATGATGATGAATGTCATTCCATTCCCATTTCACAGCAGATCCAAAGAATTTATGAAAATCAATTAGAATCACATGTATACCCAGGAAATTTAGATCATGGTGCAGCATTCATTCACATGGAAGATCTGCTGGAATCGATTTTGCTCACTGTTGAAAAAAGAGGGGAATTGCCACCAGAGACGACATTGATTATCGGGGAGCCAGACACGCTCAGCTATGGAGAAATGCAAAAAGAAATTGGTCGTTTAATATTCCATAAAGATTGGAAAACTTTTTCTGTCCCAAAATGGTTCGCTAAGATCGGAGCATGGGCACAAAGCCTTCTCCCCTTTGGAAAAAAATCTTTCATCAAACCTTGGATGATCGATCTTGCCGATGACCATTATTCCTTGGATATTTCAAAGGCACAAAATATTTTGGGTTGGCAACCGATGCATTCAGTGCGAACTGTCCTTCCAAAAATGATCGAAGAGTTAAAAAAAGATCCAAAAGCCTGGTACGCAAAAAACGGCTTAACCTATTCTAGAAAATAATTTAATTTTGTCTCTTGGTTTGCAGAAATCAAAGGGATTTTGTATGCTTTCCCATACTTCTCTAGAGTTTTATCTGGGGGCTTAGCTCAGTTGGTAGAGCATCTGATTTGCATTCAGAGGGTCAGGAGTTCGAGTCTCCTAGCCTCCATTTTTTGCGGTTATAGCTCAGCTGGTTAGAGCGCGACACTGATAATGTCGAGGTCCCAAGTTCAAATCTTGGTAACCGCACTCTTTCTTCAAGATCCACAGAGCACAGAGAAAAGTATGCAGAATGAAGGCGAGGTTAAGTAGTCGACTTGATGTAGCCTTGTTTTAGCTCTTCTTGATAAATGATGCTAAGGCCGACTAAGACAATTGCCGTTGAAATAAAAATGAGACCTGACAGTGGTTCTCCCAATACAAGCCAGCTGATGATTGAAGCAAAAACGGGGCTCAAAAGTCCCATGAAGGAGAGAAAAGTTGCGGTAAAACGCTTGAGCATCCATGCGTACAGATTGTAACAGATGATGTTATAGAGAAAGACCATAAATAGAGTTACATTCAAAAAGGGGGTGAACTCTGAAAAGGAGACAGGAATGGGATGCCAAGGCTCGATAAAAAAGGAGTGGATGATTGCTAAAGTTCCCCCAAAAAGCATGCTGGCTCCATTGGCGACAACAGGAGAAATTTCCTGCTGTTTCACAATGAGGCGTAAAAGAACCCACCCATAAACAGAAAAGAGAGCAGCTCCCATAATGGCAAGAGTTGGCCAGGTGAAATAGCTAAACGCATTTAAAAGCTCTTCAGACCCCGTCTGCATCGTTAAAACAGGAACGAATCCAATGAAACCTATCATCAATCCAAGCCATTTTTTAGAATTCATTTTTTCTTTGAAATGAAGATAAGAAAATAAAGAGGCAAAAAAAGGAGAAAGTCCGTAGATGAAACAGGTCTTTGCAGCAGAAAGGTATTGGAGGCCCCAAAATTCCAAAATATTTGTGAGATAAATGCTAAAAATAGAGAGAAATCCAATGGAGATCCACTGTTTTTTTTCTAGCTTCAAAAGAGAAAATCGGCGTGTGACAAAAAGAAATAGCAACAAGAAAAGACCCGCGACGGTCATGCGAAAACCAGTGAGGAAAATGGGAGGAGAATATTGCAGCGCCAGCTTGCCTATGGAAAATACCGAAGACCAGACGGCGTACATCAAAATTGCAAGAAAGACAACCATAATTGGCAAAAATGATATCTGAATTTTTTGAAAGAGTCAATGAAACGTTGCGCAATAGTAAGTTGATTTTTACAATGCAGAGTGATGAAGCAGGGAATAAAGCGCATTGCAGTGACAGGAGGAGCCGGGCAAATTGCTTATAGTTTGCTATTTAGACTTGGTTCGGGAGAACTACTCGGACCAAATCAAAAAATTGCTTTACACATTCTCGAAATTCCAGAAATGGTCAATGTGTTAGAAGGGGTGAAAATGGAATTAGAAGATTGCGCCTTTCCTCTTCTCGACCAAATTGTCATTGGTAGCGATCCTTATGAAATTTTTGAAAATGTAGATTATCTATTCCTCGTTGGAGCAAAACCAAGGGGCCCCGGCATGGAGAGAAAGGATCTTTTGCAAGACAATGGCAAGATTTTTATTGCTCAAGGAAAAGCATTAAATGAAAAAGCGAAAAAAGATGGCTTGATCCTAGTTGTCGGCAATCCATGCAATACCAATTGTTTGATCGCTATGCATTCTGCACCAAAAATGGATCGTTTTCGATTTTTTGCAATGACAAGATTGGATCAAAATCGAGCAGTAGCGCTACTCGCAAAAAAGGCAAAAGTCGATGTGAGCGAAATAAAATCTCTTGCAATTTGGGGCAACCATTCTTCGACGCAAGTTCCCGATTTCACCCATGCTAAAGTCAAAGGATCTCCAGCTTTGAAAATGATTCCTGACCGAAGATGGTTTGAAGGGGAATTTATAGAAAAAATTCAAAAAAGAGGAGCAGAGGTAATTGCAGCAAGAGGAAAATCTTCTGCAGCATCTGCTGCGCAAGCTGCTATTGATTCAATGAAAAGCCTCATTTATCCGACTCCAAAAGATGACTGGTTTTCAATTGCACTTTGTTCTGATCGCAATCCCTATGCCATTCAAAAAGATTTGATTTTTTCTTTTCCTTGTGTTTCTAAAGGAGATGGAAATATTGAAATTGTGAAGGGGCTGGATTTTGATTCCTTTCTTAAAGAAAAAATTGCAATCACAGAGAAAGAACTCTTAGAGGAAAAGAAGCAAGTGATGAATTTATATGAGTAAAGTTTTATTTGAAGTGAAAGAAGAAAATTTGGAAACCGGTCTTCGCGGATTTCCCGTTGGCTACTGTACAACTTCTTATGTGGATCCGCAAGAGGGGCTATTTTATGCAGGAAAACCAATAGAAGAGCTCGCTTTTAGAGAGCCGCTGGAAGTTGTCTATCTTCTTTTGTATGGAAAAGAGGGAAATAAGAGGGAATTAGAAGAATTTCGTGCGGATCTAAAAAAGAGAAACCACTGTTCAAAAGAGGTCATTCGACATATCCATGAGCTGCCGAGAAAGGGCCATCCGATGAAGATGTTTTCTTGTGCTCTTCTCATCTTAGGCATGATGGAAGGAAAAAATGATTACAGAGAGGATTGTTTGAACCTCATTGCAAAAATTCCCCATCTTGCAGCCACAGTCATCAATTATTTTGCAGGATGGGGAGAAACCCCTGAGTCTAGGCCAGAGCTTGGGTACATGGAAAATTTTACCCGCATGGTTAATGTTCCGAATAAAAAGGAGGAAAATCTTAAAGAAGTGTTTCGCCTCTTTAATATTTTGCATTATGACCATGGAGGGGGAAATCTTTCCGTGTTTGTAGGAAAAGCTGTTGCCTCAGGCTTGGAGGATCTCTATGGATCAATGTGTGCAGCAATGTGTGCGCTTGCAGGGCCAAAACATGGCAGAGCAAACCAGGATTGTTTGGAGTTTGTACAGGAAGCGCTAAAAACTTTAGGTCAAAATGCTACCCTAAAAGATGTGGAAAATTTCATTAGAAAAAGAAAGGAGCAAAAAAAGTTGATCTTTGGATTTGGACATGCTGTTCTGCGAATCGAAGATCCAAGGGCAAAAATTCAATATGAATTTGCAAAAAAACATTATGGAAATAATCCCTTGGTAAAAATGGCCCTTCTTCTTCGTGAAGCAGGTTCAAAAGTCCTTTCCGAAGATACTAAAATCACCGATCCACACCCAAATGTGGATGCAATATCAGGAACCTTGCTTACAGCTGCGGGCTTTGGCTATCCAGAGTTTTATACGATTCTGTTTGGCATGGCCAGGGTCGTTGGGATTGCCATTCAAATTGTCTATGAAAGATGCGAAGCAAGAGGGGGAAAAGGAACCCCAATTGTCCGCCCAAAATACATCTACAAACCCAGGTTCCCATAGAAAAACAATTTAGTTTCTGCCAAACTGTAGAGCTTATGATGGAAGAAATTTTTAATCGATCGCTTCCAACTGTTTTTCAAAACAAAATTTTTTTTTGGTATTTCCCTTTTTACTTACCTGTGGGCTGATTGCTGTCATTTGCCGCGCTTTATCCCTCATATCCGGAGATTGGATTGGACTCATTCTTGCATTTTTGCCCATTTTCCTTTGCGCTGCGCTCATGTTCGAAGCAGGTATTTTATTGATCCGAATCTATCAAAGGGAAATCAACCAACTTTCTCTCGACTATCGGCAAATATTGAAAGGAGCAAGAACACACTTAATGGGAATCGCCTATCTTTGCATCCCGCTTATTTTTGCCTATTTAATCTTGTGGATGATCCTGGGAATTTTTTATCTATTGAAAGCAATTCCATTAATTGGAAGTTTGATTGGAGCTGTTTTCTCTTTTGGACCTTTTTTGCTCGTTTTGGGATCTCTCATCCTTAGCGTTTCTAACCTGCTTTTGCTGTTTTATATAACGCCAATTTTCGCGCTAACCGATAAGTTGCATCCTAGAGTAGTCACAAAATCTGCATTTAAGCAAATGACTTCTTCTCCTTTTAAAGCAATTTTTATGCCTCTAGTTGCAATATTGCCACTCCTCCTTGTCGTTGGCATTTTATCTTTGGCAGCAATCGTAACCGATATCATGTACCTCTCCAATGCCCCCATATTTTCCATTGCATTGAAATGGTTTTTCATCATGATTCCTTTTGCTGTAATCCTCTGCCCTGTTGTAGTCTTTTTCTTTAATTTTTCTCTGGAAACCCATACTCTTCTTCAGAAAAAAGTTAGTATTTAAACACTTAAAACAATAAATAATTGACAAGAGATACCAACTGTTGGTATTAATTTGATTAAAAAGATCGTGAACTGGACGGTCGAATTCACTAGTAAGGCTGCTAAACAAAGAGGAAACCTCCCTTATAAAATAAGGGCGCTCTTGGATTTGTTATCTAAAGAAATAGAGATTAGTGGCCCAATACGAAGAAATTGGAAAAACTTCAGCAGGCTTACCGATGATAACTTTCATTGTCACCTTAAAAAGGGTAGACCTACATATGTTGCTTGCTGGAGAGTGGTTGATAAAAAAATTCAAATAATAGAGGTATATTATGCCGGTACGCACGAGAACGCGCCGTATTAGAAGACTGAGACTAAGAAGCTTTACCAAAGAAAAAAATATCTCTTGGCGAGAAGCTGCTAAAAGAGATATCAGAAAACATTCTGAGGGAGGGCAAATGGTTAGAGGAGCTCGCTTTAAGGCAGATGTTTCTCAAAGAGAGCTTGCACGAGCTATTGGCGTTAACCAGCATCACATTAGTGAAATGGAAAATGGAAAAAGACCGATCGGGAAGGAAATGGCAAAAAGGCTAGCAGAGTTTTTCAAAATGGATTATCGGTTATTTCTTTAAATGAAAATCGCCATCATTGGTGCAGGATTTTCTGGACTCGCTTGCTGTTTTTATCTCCTGCAAAATCAAAATGTCACTATTACCGTTTATGATCGAAAAGGAGTAGGAGGCGGTGCATCTGCAGTTGCAAGTGGTCTTATCCATCCCTATCCAGGGTTAGATGGTAAGCGCAGCCAATTTGCTACGGAAGCTCTTCTTGAAGCAAAAAATTTGATTCAAATGGCGAGTGTGGTAAATCAAAAAATCATCATTGGTACAGGAATTATCCGCCGAGTTTCCTCAGAGCAGCAGAAGGAAAATTTTTTGCGCCATATTGCATACTATGGAGATGTAAAAAGAGTCGATGAAAAAGTCTTCTTAATTGAATCGGGGATGACGATTTCACCTGTAAAATATTTGCAAGCATTAAAAGTAGTCTGTGAAGAAAAAGGAGCAATATTTAAAAAAGCGGAAATCTCTTCTTTAGCTGACCTATCTGGTTATGATCGCATAGTGGTTGCAGCAGGATACGGAGTGAAGGAGCTTCTCTTGGGAAGACCCTATAAATTAAATTACATCAAAGGGCAAACCATTCTTTGCAAAACAGCCTCCGCTAAAACAATGAGCATCATTGAGAAGGGATACATGGCAATTTCAAGCGAGCCAAATTGCGTTGAAATTGGATCTACGTATGAGAGAAATTTTCTTTCAGAAAGCCCTTGTTTAGAAACTGCTTTGGCTCTATTAAAGCCAAAATTGGAAACATTTTGCCCAAATGGTTCTGTAGTGAATTGCTTTTCTGGCGTAAGAGTTACACGTGTGGGCCATTATTTGCCAATCAGTGAAAGAATGAATGAAAAAGTATTTCTTTTAACTGCGATGGGATCAAGGGGACTCCTTTACCACGCTTATTTTGGCAGAAAACTAGCAAATCTCGTAACATCCTCAGTATGACGCGTTCTTTTTTGTTTTTAGGGACGGGTGGTTCTATGGGCGTTCCCGTAGTCACCTGCTCTTGCAAGGTTTGCACTTCACCATCCCCATACAATAAAAGACTTCGCCCATCGGGACTCGTAAAATGGGATGGGAAACAAATTTTAATTGATGCAGGGCCCGATTTTCGAGAGCAAGCGTTGAGGTTTAATATAAGACATTTAGATGGGATTCTCCTCACTCATACCCACTACGATCACATCGGGGGGATTGATGATCTGCGCGTATTTTATTTTTTAAAAAAAATGAGAGTGCATTGTCTCTCTTCTAAAGAGACTTCTGATGAGTTGAAATATCGATATCACTATCTTTTTCGCCATGCCGAGGAAGAAAAGGACATTGTATTTCAGCTTGATTTAGAAACATTGCCGGATGATTTTGGGAAGACCCATTTTATGTCTATACCAATCCAGTATGTGACCTATTTTCAAGCAGGAATGAAGGTCAATGGATTTCGCTTTGGCTCTTTTGCCTATATTTCCGATATTCAGAAATATGATGTGCAAATTTTTCCCTATTTAGAGGGTTTAGATATTCTTGTTGTAAGCGCTCTTCGGGAAACCCCTTCTCCTGCCCACTTTACTTTAGAAGAAGCGATTTCTTTTGCAAGAAAAGTGGGTGCAAAAAAGACCTATATCACTCATATCGCTCACAATTTAGAGCATGAAGAGACAAATAGAAAGCTTCCGAAAGATATCAGACTGGCTTATGATGGTCTCGAAATTACAATTTTATGAAAAAAACAGCCTCAACCCCACAAAAGTTAGGGGAATTTAAAGAGTTCACCAAAGCTATCCTTGTTGGCGTCTATCGCTCTTCCCAAGACAAGGAGCAGTGCATAGAACTTTTAGATGAACTCGAAAGACTTAGTGAAACGTATGGCATGCAAACAGCAGCAAAAGTTCCCTGTCCACTAAAAGCAGCTTCTGCTGCAACTTTTCTTGGTACAGGAAAAATAGAAGAATTGACCATTCTCGCTGACGATCTGCAGGCAGATGTCATTATCTTCGACGCTGAAATTACTCCGCAGCAGCAGAGAAATTTGGAAAAAATTTTTAAAAGAGCAGTCATTGATCGAACTGAACTCATCATCGATGTGTTTGCCCAAAGAGCGCAAACCAAAGAGGCAAGGCTGCAAGTTGAACTTGCTAAGGTGAAGTATGAACTTCCCAGATTAAAACGATTGTGGACCCATTTATCGCGACAGGTATCTGGGGGTGGAGGATATCTCAAGGGAGAAGGGGAAAAGCAAATTGAACTTGATAAGAGATTGCTGCGAAATCGCATTGTAAGACTAGAAAAAGAGATTGCAGAAGTACGCGCGCAAAGAGAAGTTCAAAGGAGTGCGAGAATCCGCTCTGGAATTCCCACTTTTGCCATTGTTGGATATACCAATTCTGGAAAATCCACCCTTTTAAAGGCCT
Organism: Chlamydiota bacterium; assembly: GCA_022614855.1. GTDB lineage: Bacteria > Chlamydiota > Chlamydiia > Chlamydiales > Rhabdochlamydiaceae > JAKEHU01. The sequence continues at coordinate 37,142 of JAKEHU010000026.1, read as the reverse complement.
TGACAAAAGCGGAAGTGCTTGTTGAAGACAAACTCTTTGCAACATTAGATACAACGACGCGAAAGTTTTTTTTGCCGAACAAACAGCAGATTTTATTGATCGATACAGTAGGGTTTATCCGAAAAATTCCTCATACTCTTGTTGCAGCTTTTAAAAGTACGCTGGAAGAAGCGATATTTACCGATATTTTGCTTCACATCATCGATGTTGCAAATCCATCTGCTTTTGCTCAAGCAGAAGCCACACTCAAGGTTTTAAATGAACTCGGTGCGAAAAATCGACCAATCATTACCGTTTTAAATAAGGCAGATCTTTGTGAATCCCCAATCATGATTCAAAAAATGCGGATTAAATTTCCAAAAACTGTGGTCATTTCGGCCTTACATGGAACTGGATTTCAAGAGCTGATGGAGCTCATGATGGAAGAAATCCAAACTTTGCGAAAAATTTTTACTCTTCGCATTCCGCAAAGCCACTACGCTTTGGTAAGTGAAATCATGAGGGAGGGTAAAGTTCTCTTTTTGGAATATGAGGAAAATGATATTTTGATGAAGATTGAAATTCCTGCACATCTAGAACACAAGGTTCTTTCCTTTGCAGAGAGGTCGATATGATCAATATCCCTGTTTCCGAATTACCTAGAGAAAGACTCCTTCGCGATGGAATTGAAGCGCTTTCCATTCAAGAACTTTTGGCCATTTTGCTGGGAACTGGAACACGAGGAAAAAATGTTTTGATCCTCGCGCAAGAACTTTTGCTCCATTTTGGTGGAATGAAAGGTCTTTTAGAATCATCCGTTGATGATCTGATGCAAATTAACGGAATTGGCCATGCCAAAGCAATTTTATTAAAAGCTGCATTTGGGCTTGCTTTGCGATGTACAAAAGAATCTTTTGAACCTTTTCAAAAGATCAAAAAAGCGGAAGAGGCTTTTCGTTTAGCTAAATCTTTTATCGGCCATTTTAAGCAGGAAGCTCTTCTCGTAATTTTAAGGGATGTGAAAGGCAGAGTCATCCGTCAAGAATTAATTGGAATGGGCACTTTATCAGAGGTTTTAGTCCACCCAAGAGAAGTTTTTAACCCTGCAGTGCGCCATAGAGCAAATAGCCTCATTTTGGTCCATAACCATCCCAGTGGAGATCCAACTCCTTCAACTGCCGATTTGCAGTTGACAAAACATCTTTTGTATTCTTCAAAAATCATGGGAATTTTTTTTGATGACCATTTAATTATTGGAGAAAACCGGTATACTTCTCTGCGAGAAAGTGGTTTTCTCGGCAATCAGATCTCTTATGGCTAAAAAAAATTTTAAAATTCACGCTCTTGGATGTCGCACAAATCAGTACGAAGCAGAAGCATTAGCTAAACAGTTGAGGGAATTGGGATATGCTGAAGCCCAAAGCCAAGAAGAAGCAGATCTCTGCATTGTCAATACCTGCACAGTGACAAAAGATGCCGATAAAGCTTCTCGGCTTCAACTGCGAAATTTCAGAAAAAAAAATCCACTGGCAAAAATTGTCGCTACCGGCTGCTATGCTGAGGCGCTTAAGCAAGAGCCAATGCAAGAAGTCGATCTGGTTGTGACAAATGAGAAAAAAGAAAAACTTCTTGCAGAGATCTTTCATGAAACAGATCTTCCTGAATTTTGCATCGATCAATTTGGGGGCCATACTCGGGCTTTTGTCAAAGTTCAAGATGGATGCAATTCTTTTTGCACCTACTGCATCATCCCTTACGTACGCGGCAGATCCAAATCGCGAACTGTAGAATCCATTAAACGAGAGATTTCGCAGCTCATCAAACGAGGCTATAAAGAAATTGTCTTAACGGGGATCAACATCGGCGATTTTGATGGAGGTGTAGAAAAGAGTGAGAAACCTGTAAAACTAGCAGAGCTGGTAAGAGAAGTGGATCAGATGGATGGGTTAAAGAGGTTGAGACTTTCTTCTATCGATCCCGACGAGGTAGATGAAAATTTGGAAGAGGCAATTCTCTCTGGGAAAAATACCTGCCATAGCCTCCATCTCGTTTTACAATCTGGATCCAACGCCGTTTTGAAGAAAATGAATCGAAAATACACACGTCAAATTTTTTTAGAAACAGTCAACCGTTTGAAAAGCAAATCACCAGACTTTACTTTTACAACAGATATCATCATTGGATTTCCTGGGGAAACAGAAAGAGATTTTGAAGAAACATTAGAAGTGATGCATCAGGTCAAATTTGCCAAAGTCCACATGTTTCCCTTTAGCCCAAGGAAAAGAACAAGAGCCGCCCTTTTTCCCAATCAAATTCCCCAAGAGGTCATGGTCAAGAGAAAACAAACTGTATTAGAGCTTTCTGAAAAACTTAGCTTTGAACTGCGGGAAAAATCCATTGGGAAAACCCTACGTGTTTTGATTGAAGGAGAAAGTGATCCTACTGTTTCTGGCTACTCGGATAATTTTCTAAAAGTCTTATTGAAAGATAGCGATTATCTACAGCCCAATTCTCTTGTATATGCAAACTGCATTGCCAATTCTCCAGAGGGGTTGATCGCAAAGGTAATTTAAATGCATGTTAGAATTTCTCAAAAATTCCATCCTTTTTCTCATCTTCCAGGTATATTTTGCCTCATTCCCCAAACAACTTGGGAAGCAGAAATTTTTCCTACGCTCATTCGATTAAGTGATCTCTCTCTGAAAAACAGAGAAAAAAAAGAAATCCCATTGGCTATAAAAGGACCTGTCAAAGATTTTACTGTTCAGCTCGATTTAGGAAAAAAAGAGGTTAGAGTTTTTGGTTTTTCTCCAGACGGGTATTTTCACTATCGCATTTACCTAAATGACAAATCCAACATCCTCCTTGTTTTTGATAAGGGAAAAAAAGAAGAAAAAACCCTTTTACATGCAGTCCAATCCATATCGCCCCACTCTAATGAAAAACTTTCTTTAGGAATGCATAAATCCCAAGATTGGGAAATGGTCATGCGAAGGATGGATCTAAGAGAAATATTTCCCATCTGTTTAAAACTCTCCGAATTAACCCCTCTAGCTGCTCTCCCTGAGAAAATCATTGGAACCCTTCACCTGACTGAAGCTTGCAAAAGAGTAGTCGAAAAACGGGATAAGATCAAAGTGATCGAAACATTTAGAACACTTTTTCAAACAGCTTTTCGAGGAATTCTCTCACCCAGACTTAGCGATGACCGCTTTTTAGGAGTCATTTCATATGAAAATGTAGAAGACCTCTCTCCTCTACCTATCCTTCACGAAGCAGCAAAATGGACAAAAGCTCTATTTTTTCAAGACACCCAAGATCAAATCTCCATTTTGCCTTGCGTCCCTTCCCAATTTCATGCAGGGAGATTCACAGACCTTGCCCTTGGCGAAGATCTCATCGATATAGAATGGTCGAAGGGGCTTTTAAAAAAGCTCATTTGGCGATGTAATCAAGAGAGAAAGGTCTCATTGGATTTGCAAAAGCCTATCAAGAGATTTAGGTTTAGATCTTCCATAAAAGAAAGGGGAGCTATCATTCCTTCTACTCAGGAAATTTTCCTCCAGCCGCGAACTTACTATTTCGATCGGTTTGAAAAATAATCCACCAAAAAAGTTGGTAGATCTTTATTGAAGAGATTTCAATTTGGTTGTTACAAAATGAATAATATCAGCATTGAATTTTTGATAAAATTTAGACTGGACATCCCAATAATGCCAATATAGTGGGATTTTCCAAACTTTATCGCCGTAGATCTCTACTAATTGTTTTTTCTTGAGTTCATCATGGATATCCATTTTAGGAATGAGACCGTAGCCATATTCTAATAGTGCGAATTTTTTAAATCCTTTTACTGAAGGAACAATATGATAGGTCAATTCTTTCCCATCTAGATCAAAAAACTTTTCAAGAAATCTCTCATGCAATTTGTCTTTTTGATCAAATTTAATTGCTGGGGCATTTTGTAGATTTTTTTTTGGATTATTTCCTTTGGGAAAATACTTTTTTACAAATTCAGGAGATGCAGCAAGTACATATTCCATATTTCCTAAAAAATGAATCTTACCTCTAGCAATCTCTTTTTCGGAAGTCGATAAACAAGCAGAAACAAGTCCATTTTTAAGATAGTCTAGTGTCAGTTCTTGATCATCGGCTATGATCTCAAGAATCACATTGTTAAAAATATCTGTCTCTTCGAGTAGATCTAAAAACCATGTTTCAATGCTATCTCGATTCAGTGCTATTGAGATATGTTGTGTCGCTACAGCTATTCCAAATTCTTCTTTTAAATCCTCTTCAAGCAGATAAACTCTCTTGAAATGCCCAATGAGTTGTTTTCCCAACTTTGTGAGACGATAAGGTTGAATTCGAATCAGAACCGGCTCACCATAGTGTGCTTCTAAACCCTTGATTCTCTGAGAGACTGCTGATTGAGTAATGTGCAATTTTTTAGCTGCTGCTTCAAAGCTTTGTAGTTCATGAACAGCATATAGCACTTCTATGGCTCTATAATCTATCATTAGTAAAACTTATGAATCATTAAATTTATTAATTTTACTTATAGATGATTTCCGATTAAAATAAGAGAATATTTTGAAGGAATATCTAAATCAAATGAGGGAATTTATGTTGATTAGCATAGAGAATGAAGTCTTAGAAAAATATCCAGAGATTGAAATCGGGTATGTAGTAGCTAAAGTTTCTGTAAAAAAAAGTGATCCCTTTGTGGAAGATCTAAAAAGGGGTTTGGGAGGCCATCTGCAACAGCAGGGCATTAATGCCACTAATTTTACAATCCATCCTGCCATTTCAGTTTGGAGAAAGATCTATGAAGAGGACTTTCAGGTAAAAGCAAAAACATATCGCTCTTCAATAGAGGCTTTGGTTAGGCGATTAGTGACAGGTAAGGAAGTTTGGAATATTTGCAATGTTGTTGATCTCTATAATTGCTGCTCAATTTTATCATTACTTCCTATGGGGGGATATGATCTTAATAAGATTTCTGGAGATATAAAAATTCGATACGCTAAAGATGGAGAAACTTTTTTAGGTCTAGGAGAAAGAGAAAAAGTAGAAGTGAAATCCAATCATGTAGTTTATTCTGATGATAAAAGGGTAATTTGTTGGCTTTGGAATCACAAAGATTCAGCAGAGACTTGCATTGATGAAGATTCTGAATGTGTAATATTTTTTATAGATTCTTTTAATCATAATCAAACTCAAACAGCTTTGGAACAACTCACAGAAAATTTGAAAAAAATTGGATGCGTTCCATTAGAAACAGGTATTCTCAATAAAAATTCATTTAGTAGAGAATTAATTCAATCTTGCATGAGCTCATGATCCAATTTTTTAGACATGAAGATAGATTGACTTTATTTTGGATGATATTTACTATAAATATATAAATTAGTAGTAAAAATGATCCAAAATTATGGGGCGTAAAAAGAATCAAAAAATAGAGCAAACTGCCATTGAAATATTCAAATCTCAGGGGGGTATTCTTCGTTACAAAGATGCTCTTAAACTAGGTATACATCCTCGAACTCTTTATGCTTTAAAAAATGCAGGAACTATTGAACAACTACAGCGAGGTTTATTTTGTCTTCAAGGCCTTCCAGGTCATACTCAGCCTGATTTTGTTACAGTTGCCAAGAAAATACCTGATGGTGTTATTTGTTTGATCTCTGCTCTCTTCTTTCATAAGCTAACAACTCAGATTCCCCATTTTATTTACTTGGCAGTAAAAAAGGGTTATAAACCACCAAAGGTTAATTATCTCCCGATTCGGTTCTTTTGGTTTTCTAACATTAACTTTCCGCTTGGAATAGAATCTCATAGATTACACGGTGTAACGATACATTGCTACAGTAGAGAAAAAACGATTGTCGATTGTTTTAGGTACCGAGATAAAATAGGAATCGATGTTGCAATAGAGGCATTGAAAAAATACTGGCAACAGGGGAACCCTAGGTTAGATTTGATTATGAAATTTGCTAAAGCGGGCCGAGTAGAAAAAATCATAAAACCCTATATTGAGGCTGTTATAAATGAATCGTCGTAACATCATTAATATTCCAGCATCCATACGTGATAAATTACTTAACAAATCAAGAATATTAAAATGTTCTTTTCTAGAGCTTCTTCAATATTATTCTATTGAACGCTTCTTATACCGCTTATCTATCTCTAAACATGCTCATAAATTCTTTCTAAAGGGTGCTTTGATGTTTAGAGCATGGCACATGATGGATCATCGTGCTACCATAGATGTTGACCTTTTAGGTAAGACAAAAAACACCATTCAAAATTTAGAAAATATCTGCAAAGAAATTTGTAAACAAAGCATTCTGATTGAAGATGGAATAACTTTTTCTTCAAATTCAGTTAAAGGAAAGATTATTCAAACAGAGGCTGAATATGATGGCATTCGAATTGAATTTGAAGGAGAACTTAATAAAGCTGTCATTAGTATGCAAATTGATATTGGATTTGGGGATATCATCATCCCGGGTCCCAAGCTGATCTCATATCCGACTATTCTAGATTTCCCAGCACCTCAAATGAAGGGTTATACTTTAGAAAGCGTAATTGCAGAAAAGTTAGAAACAATGATTAAAAGAGGGATGTCTAATAGTAGGATGAAGGATGTTTTTGATATTTGGACTCTTTCGAAACGATTTTCTTTGAGTAGTAAAAGTTTAGCAAAAGCTATTGAAGTAACATTTCAACAAAGAGGAACATCGATATCTTCTAATCCGGAATGTTTTTCAGAAGAATTTATGACAAATCTTGAAAAAAATAAGCAATGGCAATCATTTATCAGAAAAAAAAATTTACTAAACATGGCCCCTATTTCATTAGCTGAAGCTGTCGAACATATAAAAAGATTTCTCAATCCAATTCTTTATGGAATTAATATCAATAATTTGCCGGAATTGAAATGGCATCCTCCTCATTATTGGACTGGGCATGAGATTTCTTAGAGTGTGTCTGCAAATTCTGCTTTTTAGAGATTTGAGAGGTTTCTTGATGATATTTCATGGGAAGAAATCCGTATCGACCGACGAAGACAATATGCGAAGCTGCATATGGCTGAGGAGGTCGACATGAAAGATCATCAAGAAACTTCCAAAGATCGAAAGCAGAATTTGCAGACACACTCTTAGGACCATCTTTTTAAATAATGACGTTCATCTAATCTTGCATGAGCTCATGATCCAATTTTTCTTTCCAAATGGGTTTTTGGAAGAGAAGAATGAAAACAGGACCGAGGGAAAAGAGGATGACTGCTCCAAGTAAAAGAACCATGTAGAGTCCTGTTTGGCCGATGGGGATGTGAGCCGGGGGAAAAAAGCCGACGATCATCGCAAATAAACTGCTTAGAAAACCTAAAGAGGCAATGGTCCAGATTCCAAACTTTCCTCCAGGAATTTTGTAGGGTCTTTCTACATGAGGCTTTTTATATCTTAGGACAATTGCTGCGGCAAACATGAATAGATACATCAAAAGATAGAGTTCAGAAACAACTGCCATGAGGATCCAATAAGCTTCATTCAATGTTGGCAGAAAAATAAAGAGCAGTGAAAGAAAAGAGACGATGATTGCCTGAGCGATTAATAGGGGAACGGGCATTCCATGTTTATTGATTTTTCGGAAAAGAGGGGGGAGATCTCCAGATTGCGCTGCAGCTAAAAGTCCTTTTGTTGGTCCCACAATCCAGGTACTGATCGATGCAATGGTGCCAACTCCGATTAAAAGAGCGAGAAGAGGGGTGAATTTTTGCAGGCCATACGATTGCAAAAAAATGGAAAGCGCCTGTAGAGCTCCTGAAAGAAGATTGATCTCTTTTTGAGGAATGACAAGAGCAATTGCCAAGCTTCCAGGAATAGAAAGACCTAAAATGATCAGAGCAGAAAAGAGGATTGCTTTAGGGTAATCTTTTTTTGGATGTTCTACATCTCTTGCATGGACAGCAGACATTTCCATTCCCGCTAAACTGATCATCACTCCTATAAACAACACCATTTGGTGAAAACTTGTCATGTTGGGAAAGAAATCTTCTGCTTTCCATTCAATATGAGAAGGATTACCTGAAAAAAGCCATGCAACTCCAAGGGCAATGATGAATAGCCCTGGCAAAAAAGTTCCAAAAATCATTCCGATGGAGCTAATCCAACCAGAGGTGCGCATTCCTCTGAAATTGATCAAAGTGGTGATCCAAAATAGAACAAATACAACAGAAAAAGAAAAAATTTTATTTCCTGCAAGGGTTGGATCAATGAGGTAAGCAATTGCACCTGCAACTAGCGTAAGGGCAGTGGGATACCAGACAATGGTTTGAAACCAGAGAAGCCAAACTGATAAAAATCCAATACGGTGGCCAAAGGCTTCCTTTACCCAAACAAATACCCCTCCAATTTTTGGCCATCCTGTTGCAAGTTCTGCAGAGACAAGAGAAGCAGGAAGAAAAAAAACCAGAGTAGCAAAAAGATAGAAAAAAGCGGAGGAAAGGCCATATTCAGCCATAATAGGCCAATTTTTGATGCTGCCAATGGTTGCCACGTTGATCATTGTCAACATAAAAACAGAGAGGGTTCTTGTGACTTTATATTCTTCCTTCATGAGGGGGTGTACTATTTTTTTTGAAAATGCGATAACGAGAATAAGTTTAGATTAAGTTAAATAAATGGCAAATCAAATTCATGAAGCAATCATTGAAGGGCTTTTTTTAGAAAAGGCTCATTCAAATCCCCATTGCCTTCTTGGTCTACAATCAACTTTAGACCATCAAAAGATCATTCGGATTTGGAGGCCTGGCGCAAATAAGTGCTATTTAGAAATTTTTGGGAAGGTGATGGAAGCGACTCTTGTCCATGCTGCGGGACTTTTTGAATATGTTGTGCCGGATGAAACAAAACAGGAAGACTATCGAATCTATCACCAAAGCGGACTTCTCGCACATGATCCCTATTCTTTTGGACCGACGATTGGAGAGTTAGATATCCACTTATTTGCAAAAGGAGTCCATTACAAACTTTATGATATTTTAGGGGCGCATTTCACTACTCAGTCAGGAGTCAGCGGAGTGCGATTTGCTGTGTGGGCTCCAAATGCCAAAAGAGTGGCGATTGTTGGAGATTTTAATTTTTGGAATGGAGGAGTAAATCCCATGAGAGCAATTGGCTCTTCGGGAATTTGGGAGATTTTCATTCCAGGGTTAAATGAAGAGGAGAAATACAAATTTGAAATCCACACTAAAGAGGGACATCTCAAAATAAAAGCCGATCCCTTTGCAAATTTTTTTGAGATGAGACCTTTAAATGCATCCAGAGTATTTAATCTAAATCGGTTTCAATGGACTGATGAAAAGTGGATGCAAAAGAGAGCAAAAACAAACTATGAAAACTCACCCATGACAATCTACGAAGTCCATCTTGGTTCATGGCAAAGAGAGGGTGGAAAATTTCTCAATTATCGAGAACTTGCTATCAGGCTGGCAGAGTATTGCAAAGAAATGGGTTTTACGCACATTGAACTCATGCCTGTTGAAGAACATCCTCTCGATGAATCATGGGGCTATCAAGTCACCGGATATTTTGCTCCGACAAGTAGGTTTGGCTCTCCTTCCGATTTTCAATACTTTGTCAACTATCTACACGAAAGAGAAATTGGGATTTTTTTAGATTGGGTTCCAGCCCATTTTCCCATGGACAATTTTTCATTGGCTCAATTTGATGGTACCTATCTTTTTGAACATGCTGATCCGCGCAAAGGATATCATCCACACTGGAATACCTACATTTTTAACTATGGAAGAAATGAGGTTTCCAATTTTTTGATTGCAAGCGCTCTTTTTTGGGTTGAAAAAATGCACATCGATGGACTTCGCGTCGATGCTGTAGCTTCCATGGTTTATTTAGACTATGGTCGAAAACATGGAGAATGGATTCCAAATATTTACGGAGGAAATTTCAACTTAGAAGCCATTGAATTCATCAAACATCTCAATTCCGTTGCCCATGAAAGAGCTCCTGGTTGTTTGATGATTGCAGAAGAGTCCACAGCCTTTGATGGGGTGACAAGATCAATTGAATGGGGTGGGCTTGGCTTTAATCTAAAATGGAATATGGGATGGATGAATGATACGCTCCAATATTTTACGACCGATCCTTTTTTCCGCCTCTATCACCAAAACCTTCTCACCTTCATCATGATTTATGCCTTCTCTGAAAAGTTTACCCTTGTTCTATCTCATGATGAAGTAGTCCATGGAAAAGGGAGTCTGCTTGCAAAAATGCCAGGAGATGATTGGCAAAAATTTGCCAATGTTAGGCTCGCATATGGATACATGATTTGCCAACCTGGAAAAAAACTGCTCTTCATGGGAGGGGAATTTGGGGAGTGGAATGAATGGAATTGCAAAGAGGAGTTGCCCTGGCATTTATGCCAATTTGAAAGGCATAAGCAGCTAAAAAAATGCATTCGAGATCTCAACCATTTTTACCTCGACCATCCTGCATTTTGGCAGATTGATTTTGAATCTCGCTCTTTTGAATGGATCGATTTTAGCGATAATCAAAACTCAGTCATCAGCTATTTGCGAAAAGGAGAGTCGCAAATCCTCATCTGTATCCACCATTTTACCTCTGTTTACCTTCCATCATATAAAATTTATTTGAATCATGTAAAAATGGTAAGAGAAATTTTTAATACAGATAGAGAGGAATATGGAGGATCAGGTAAAATAAATACGCAGGTAAAAATCTTAAAAAGTGAAAAAAGAGCTGAAGGATTTGAAATCCAGCTTTCTCCACTTGCGACACTCATTTTTGAGGTAGAATTTGAATAAAGAGAGCTATTTAAAACTCATTAAAACCATTCGAAAACATGATCGCCATTATTTTGTCGAACATAGTCCGATCATTTCTGATTATGAATATGATCAACTGGTGAAATCTTTAGAAGAGACCGAAAAAGCCCATCCAGAATGGATCATTCCCACCTCGCCAACGCAAAGAGTGGGAGAAACTCACATGAAGGGATTCAGGCAAATTTCTCATTCTGTTCCGATGTTGTCTTTGATGAATACCTATTCTGAAGAGGAGATGAAAGATTTCATCGATCGCATATTCAGGTTATCCGGAAGAAACGATGTAGAGTTTTGTGCAGAACTGAAAATGGATGGAATTGCTGTTTCTGTCCGCTATGAAAAAGGAATGTACGTTCGAGCTTTGACGCGCGGCGATGGACAAGTTGGAGATGAGATTACTGCAAATTTAAAGACCATCCCTTCCATTCCACTGCAGCTCCATCTAAAAAACCCTCCCGATGTTTTAGAACTCAGAGCAGAAGTCTTTATGCCGCATAAGATTTTCCAAGAGGGAAATCAAAGGAAAGAAGAGCTTGGAGAAGAGCCTTGGGCAAATCCCCGCAATGCTGCAGCAGGTTCGTTAAAGTTACTCGATCCAAAAGAGGTAAAAGAGAGAAAACTGGCCATCCTCTTTTATGGGATTGCAGATTCTTCTCACACCATTCGATCGCAGGTTGAGTGCCACCAATTTTTAAGGAGTTTAGGCCTTCCCACTTTTAACAAAAACCAGTTTTTGCGTTGCTACTCTCTTGAAGACATTTTCTCCTTTGCAAAAAAAATCCAAGAAAAAAGGGGAGATCTTCCCTTTGATATCGATGGAATTGTCGTAAAAGTCGATGATTTTTCTTTAAGAGAAGAGATAGGTTTTACAGGAAAGAGCCCTAGATGGGCTGTCGCCTATAAATTTGCTCCTGAGCAGGCAATTACCAAAATTAAAGAGATCACCATTCAGGTTGGGCGAACAGGTGTCATCACTCCCGTTGCGGAATTGGAGCCAGTTTTTTTAGCTGGAAGCACCATCTCAAGAGCCACTCTTCACAATGAACAAGAGATCGAGCGCAAAGACATTCGCGTGCATGATACCGTCATCATTGAAAAAGGAGGCGATGTGATCCCTAAAGTTGTCGAAGTGGTTTTTTCAAAAAGACCGAAAGAGACAAAACCTTGGAAAATGGCCTTCCATTGCCCTATTTGTCAAACCAAGCTCATTCGCCTTGAGGGAGAAGTTGCCGTTCGCTGTCCCAATAAACAATGCGGAGATCAAATTTTGCGAAGGATCATTTTCTTTTGCAGTAAATCGGCAATGGATATCGAACACCTCGGCCCAAAAATCGTTCAGCAGCTAATGGGAAAAAAGCTGATTAAAACTGCTCCCGATATCTATCGACTTAACTCAAGCGATTTGGCAACCCTTGAAAACTTTAAGGAAAAATCGATCAACAATCTCCTCCAAAGCATTGAAGCATCCAAACATCCAACCTTTTCTCGGTTCATCTTAGCACTGGGCATCAAATATGTGGGCGAAGGCATTGCACAGCTTTTAGCAAACCGTGCAGGCAGCATAGAAGTTTTATCAAAAATGACCAACGAAGAGCTGATGGAAATAGAGGGAATCGGTGAAAAAGTAGCTGAATCAGTCTTTGGATTTTTTCAAGAAAAGGAAAACTTAGATGAAATCTCCAAATTCTTTGCTCTCGGCATTACAGTCCAAACCAAGAAACTTTTTTCTGCAAACCATCCTTTCCAGGGAAAAATATTTGTCTTAACAGGTTCATTGAAAACATTTAGCAGAATGGAAGCATCACAGCTCATCCAAAAGCTTGGTGGACATGTGAGCAACTCCGTAGGAACAAAAACCGATTTTCTTTTAGTCGGTGAAGATGCAGGTTCTAAGCTGGAAAAAGCCAAAAAATTAGGCGTGAAGGTCCTTTCAGAAGCAGAGTTTAAGAGTCTGTTAACCTGAGTTTTGAGTTTCTTTCCTCAAAATCTACAGAGATTTCCGATGAGATTGCCGATTTTTGTTTGAAGGGAATAGCCGAAGGTGCTATTTCCGAGAACAAAAGTTGGCAAGATCTTAGGAAAGATCGTTGATTCTGAGCGAATTAAACTCAAAACTCAGGTTATTAGATTAAATGGAATAAGTCGCGAAGAATTGCCAAAACCACTTCGATCACAATCAGTACAATAATTGTGAGCTCTAATCGAGAAGAGTGTTGGTGTCTTAGCTCATTGCTTAAGATTTCAAAAAGTTCATGGACCACAGCGAGTCGTTTGTTCAATATATCAATCCTTTTGCCAATATCCAAATAGTGAATGGTCCTACGGTAATAAGTTTCTAGTTCTGGATGGTCCCAAAAAAATTCTGGAGTGTCTAGCATTTCACTGTGCAAGTTGATAAAGTTTCGCTCGATAAAAATTTCTCCCATTTTTCTAGAGATTTCTAATCTGGACAGACCAATTTTCCCTTTGCTTGCAAGATCAATAGGGAGTTTTTTGGTATGTTCAATTGTTTTGTCCAAGAGATCTTCAAAGTTATTGAGCTTGACTGATTGGGCAATGCCATGCGAAATGGCAAGTTTTGTTAAGATATTTTTGTTGTGTAAAAGGATCTGATCTTCATCGATGCGCATCGATTGCCCGTAAGAAAAGGTGAATTCATCAATTTCCTGTTTTGCTAAGATATCCCGCTCAAATTCGCGCAATTCTCTTAAAAAGTCCTGTTCCTCTTCAATGGTAAAACCCCAAAGTACCAAAGCCCCGTAGTGAAAAAAGAAAATATCCCCCTTTACAAGTTTTTCCTTTTTTACCTGCAGATGGATAACATCGCGATATAATTGTGTGGTTCCATGGAGTTTCATGGATTGTTGTAATTTCGGAAGATCGTATGATGAAGCAGTGCAAAAACTGGTACAACGCATAAAAAAGAGTTAAAACTTTCTTTATAAAGAAAAGACCCTTTAAAGAGAAGGTTTCCTCTTGCTCAGATTTTAAATATCAAGATATCATTTTTTCTCATTTGCGAGAGTGGCGGAACTGGCAGACGCGCTACTTTGAGGTGGTAGTGAGGGAAACCTCTTGGGGGTTCGAGTCCCCCCTTTCGCATTTTCCAAAGTCTAAAGTAAAAAGAGCAGAAAGAAAGCAAAGCAAACAATTTTGCTTTGTGAGGGTGGACTCGAAGTGAAGTGACGTACTAGTCGCGAACCGGCCCGAAGGGGAGTCCCCCCTTTCGCACTTTATCAGAAAGGCTAAAAGCTAAAGTCTAAAGGCTAAAAAAAGAAGTAATTTTTAATTTAACCTTACTTTGGCTTTTTGTTTATATTTCTTTGATTCTTGTTTGAAAATATTGGTCGATTTTCTCTTTTAAATCTTTTGAACATGCAACAGCAGATAAAGAAGCAAATGAGCGCGTCTGCTGCAGTAAAAGTAAACTTTGCCACTGCTCCTCGCTAAAAGAGAAACCATTAGATGAACTATGAGCGAGGCAAAGAGATTCTCCATATTCAAGACAATTCGCTGGATTTTGTCCACAAACATTGCAAATGGGTTTTAAGCAGATAAGACCCTCATGTTGCAGGAGTTTTAATTGAAAGCTCGTTCCTAAAATTATTGGATTGGAGATTTTGGAAATTGCCTGCAAATAGGAAAGAGTCAATTGATAAAGGCTGAGAGAAGGTTTTCCTTGGAGTTGAGAGAGGAGAAGGCTTTTTGCAATGGAACTTGCCGTTTCCAAATACACAAGATTGTTCCGGAAGATAGTATAAAAATTTTGAATGATAGTTCCCTCTTTAAATTTGTACAGATCGGAATTTCCCTTAGAAACCTGGTATTCCACGTGGCTAAAAGGAGTAGTGAGTAAAAAATGTGAAGAATTTTTTTGAGAAAGTTGTTTGGCAATGAGGCGGATAACTCCATGATTTGGAGTAAAAAGAGTCACAATGCGCTCTTTTTCCCCAAAAAGAGTTGAATTGAGAACAATCCCTTCTATTTTTTCTTCAAACATTTTTTATATATTTTTTTCTTTACTTAAATAGACAATATTTATTATTATATTTCCATTAAATAATAAAAAAATAATTGTTAATTTAGGAGAGTTAATTATGATTTTAGGAAGTATTGCTTCAAATGATCCATTTGCATTGAACATTACAGATGATCGAGTACATCAAAACAAGGAAAATGAATTTACAAGAAGAAATATAAAATTGAACCCTCCTTATGGAGAAGCTTTTTATTACACGACTCGTGTAATTGGTTTAGCGAACCCTAAAATAGCTCTTTCTCTAAAAGCTGCTCATAATATTTATCAATTGTATCAACAGTTTAGTGCAGATAAAGACATAAGCGATGAATTCCTAAAGACTGCTTTTTCTGTCATTTCTGCTGGATATTCTGTCTTAGCTCCAACTCTTCTTCAGCCGATTGAAATTACAAGTTCCATTGTATTTCGCCTAAGTGATCTACAGAAAAAAATTGAGAAAGGGGCGTCAAAAGAAAAAATTGCTCAAGAATTGGTCCATGTTCTTGCTGACACGATTAATTTAGCAATCTATTTTAAAGGTGGCCTTGAACTAAGACTCATTTCCTATTTAATTCAAATGGTTGCAAGCGGTCTTGATTTAAAAGAAGAGTGGAAAGAAGGATCTTATTTTGGTTCTGTAGCTCAAGCAGTGAAACTAGCTATTCTTGCTTTCAGTAGCATTGAAACGATGAAAGATCTTGAGAGAAAAAAGCAGCTACTGTTCTCTTCTGCTCCAAATGGTGTGCCTAACAAAATCATTATTAACGATGTTAAAAAAAATCTTTCAGAATCTTCACCACCGGAAGTAAAAGTTCCATTACTTGTTGAGCCAGAGAAAATTCTTCCTATTGAGACAGCTCCTACAAGCGCAGAGATAAAACTTCTTCCCGAATTTATACGCGGAAAAGGAACTGGGTCGGATGAATTGAGTAAATTTACTCTTATTAGAAGATTGGAAGTAGGAGAGGACTTCTTATCTGGTGAGCGTTTTCTTGTGAAAAATGAAAATGGCGAAATGTTTGTTTTAAAGCGATATTTTAGCCATTTAGAAAAATGCGGTAAATCGTCTGCATATGCTGCAATAACTGGTTTTTTTAATGTCATCACTTTTCCTATATCGCTTTTGTTTTATTTTTTACCAAGCGATGCAACGACAACTATGGAAACTGCAAAAGCTTTATCAGGTGTTCCAAATCTCATTAAAATTGAAAAATTGATTGAGAATAAAGGCAAATTTGCAAATGGCGATGCATTCCATGATTACTATCTTTTAATGGAATATTTTCCATGGATTGAGCAATCACTTGATAAAATTAATCATACTTTTTTATATCTCTGGTTGCGCCCGTTGCTAGCAAATATTACTCAGACTTTACATATAGCTGCAAAACGTGGATATTTTTACGATTTATCTAGTTTTAAGGATATTTCTATTTTTGAACAAAATTGCAGCGAAGTTAAATTTATAAAATTAGAAAATTTTACAAAAATTCCCGAAGAGAAAAATGATTGGGCAAAATATGCTGATATTTATTTAAAAATGTATGAATTCTATTCCAAACTAATCAATAAATTTGCATCTGAAAAAGATAAATCTTCATTGTTAGATTGGGTAAATGAAATATTTGATTCCAGAGATTTAGCGCTTGATGCAACAAAAGCTCCAGGCCGTGGGCTTTTTTCTGCAAATTTAATAATAGATACATTGCGCAAACTATATCTTGATCTTACCTTCATATCTACAGATTGATGGTTTTTAAACAAACCTAGTGGATAGAAAAACTTACAGTTTCTATACCTTTCTTCCAGATTTTCCTCTATCGTAGATTCTTCTTTTTTGATAGAACTGTAACCACCTTTTGCTGCACCGATAGCTCAATTGGATAGAGTACCCGGCTTCGAACCGGGTGGTTACAGGTTCGAGTCCTGTTCGGTGCATAGATTTTAGATGTCAAATAGAGCTTTGATCGCTAGAATGAGGATATGGTCGACAAGGAAAAGTTCATTGAAGAAGAAGCGCTTGGCTATAACATTTACATCATTGCAAAGAATTTTCCTTTAACAGAGCCAATGAGGCAATATGTTTGGGAAAAGCTGTCGAAGATTGAACGATTTCACAATCATATTTTTACTGTACATGTGACGCTTGAAATTCAAAAGCTGGAACATGTGGCCACCATTGTTTGCCATTTCAACACTTTCAATGTCAAAGTAGAGGGAAGAAGCACGGATATGTATGCATCGATTGACAAGGCAATCGATCGGATGCAGATGCTTTTTCGCAAATGGAAAGATCGCATTCAGGATTATCAGAAAAAGCCTCTTGAACAGGTTGACGTGACGGTAAATGTCTATAGAAGGCCCTATGATGAGCTCAAGGATATCAACGCTGAGATCGAGGAGATCTCCTCAGCTTGGAAAATTGGAAAGGTCATTTCTACAGAGAAACGGCCACTCAAGACCTTGACAATGGAAGAAGCGGTGATGAAATTAGAGCTTTCTGGGGAACCTTTTCTTCTCTTTAAAGATGAGGTGGATGTTAAATTTAAGGTGATTTACCGCCGCGAAGATGGAAATTATGCCATTGTCCAAGCGGAATAACCTTGTTTTTGATCTGATCCGCAAAGAGTATGTTCCTGCGACAAAGGAAGAGATCATTCGACAAAAACTTCTTCTATTTCTCATTGACAAGCTTGGTTTCCCCAAAGAGTTGATTGCAGTAGAAAAAGAGTTGGGCCAGCTCCCTCATGTTAAGGAAAAATTTCTTCCTGAAAGGAGGGCAGATGTGATCTGTTTTGCAAAGGGAATTCATCCTGAATATCCTCTCTATCCCTTGCTTTTAATCGAATGTAAACAAAATTTGATTTCAGAAGATGCAATTCAGCAGGTTTTAGGGTATAACCATTTTGTTAAAGCCCATTTTGTGGGAGTAGCAGGAGAAAAGGAGTGCAGGTTGATCTACCCGACTAAACTTCCCTTTATCCCTTCTTATTCAGAGTTAATAGCCCGATGTTAGAGTTTTTAGAAGAGAAAAAAAGAGCAGAAGAATTTGCAGCCCATCTTTATCGAGAAAGGGGGCTCGATCTACTCAAGAATTTTTGTGCCAATTTGCCACTTTTAGAGCAGGCTCTGCCGGTAGCTCTTTTTGAGGGAAGATTTGCAAATATTCCAGCTCTGATTTGCGGGGCAGCTCCTTCTATCGAGCAAGAGATCTCCTCTTTGCGTGAAATAGGAAATCGGGCACTAGTTTTTTCTGGGGGCTCTGGTTTGAATGTCTTGCATTTCCATCAAATTTTCCCCCATTTTGCAGCTGCAATTGACCCAAATCCTCCAGAGGAGAGGATTTTGGAGCAATCAAAAGGGAGGGTTCCTTTTTTCTTCCAATTGAAAACGGCGACAAATCTTCTCGAGCAAGTCAGAGCAAAGAAAATATGGGTGGGGTGGGACCATCCACTAGAAGATTGGGCAGTAGAAAAGCTGGGACTGGTTAAATTTTCATTGGACGGTGGATGGAATGTGGTGACTTTTTTAGTTAGATTGGCCCTTTTACTTGGATGCAATCCCATCATTTTAGTTGGAATAGATTTATGTTTTACCAAACAAGTTTATGGAGCAGGTGTAATAGAAAAAGAGTGCAGGGACATGGTTTCCATGAAAAATCAGCAGGGGAAAACTGTTTGGCTAAAATCAGATTGGCAGTTTGCCGCAAAATGGCTTAGCGATTTTGCTCTTGCTCATCCGGGGACTAGCTGGATCAATACTTCAAAGAGTGGACTTCAGATAGATGGGTTTAAAAGCAGATCTTTTGATGAAATTCTTCCTCTTTTCTCAAAAAGGTGGGATTTAGAAAAAATCATCGATGGGTGCGAAAAACCATGGCAGGAAAAACCGATAGATACGAAAGAGCTGCTTTGTGAATTAGAGCAAAGTTTTAATCGAGTTGCCAAAATTTCTTCAGAACTTCTTTCCATCATAGAAAAGTTCTTTCCTAATCGCGTTGATAATAAGGGAAGCTATATTCTCTTTGAACTAGAGCTAATGCAAGAAGTGGCCTATTTACATTTTATTCTTCCGATTTGGGAGGTATGGAAGCAGAATTTTTATCAAGAAATCCCTTCAAATATCCAAAAATGGCTTTTTATCAAGGAGGTGAGTGAAGATGGAAGAAAAGTATGCGAAAGAGCTGCTACAAGAGCGGTTTCCTGAGATCTCTTTTTTTCTCTCTTTTTCCCCTTTTACAACCACCCTTTCGAAAAGGAAAGAGAGGATAAAAGCAGGAGATTTAGAAAATGTCGGTCTTCTTTATGTTTTCGGGATAGAAGTTAGCGAATCATTTCCGATTTTTTCCAAATGGCTAGAAGAAAAAAAAGAGAGAATCCTTGTTTTTATCGATGATGACCTTGCCAGCTATGACCTCTTTTTGAGAGGAAAATATACAAAGCAAATTCTCTCTCATCTGCAAATTCACCTTCGCTATATCAAACCAAAAGAAAAAATAGAGGAAGTTTGTGAAGAGCTTTCCTATGCTTTCATTGCAGAGAAAATTGAAGTATTGGCATCTGATAGGTATGCAAAGCGAAAAGAATTTCAAAAAATAAAAGAATGGATTTTGCGCGCGTCAAGCCTTTCTTTTGCTCTTTCCCAGGAAATTTTATATGGAGATCAGATTGGGAAAAATGTGCTATCCAATTTTAGCCATCTTTCACGATCCTTTTTTACCAATCGGCTTAAGGGAAAATTTAAAGATATTCCTATGGTCATTTGTGGTGCAGGGCCATCACTAGAAAATTCTATCGAAGAGCTGCGCCTTGTTGAAAATAGGGCCATCATTCTCGCTGCAGGCTCTGCTCTTCCCATTTTAACCCATCATCAGATCCTTCCTCATCTTGCGATGGCGGTCGATCCAAATCTGGAAGAATATGAAAAATTAAAGGAGACATCTGCTTGTGAAATTCCCATTTTGTATGCTGGTAGGCTTTGTCCTCTTCTTTTTTCAGCATTAAAAGGTCCTTTTGGATACATGCAGACACAAACAGGAGGTCTTATAGAGGAATGGTTGGAAAAGAAATTGGGGATCAAATCTGCGCCAATTGGAACCAACCTATCCAAAGAATCCTTTTCTGTTACCACTCTTGCCATTGCTTTTTCAGTGTTTGTCCAGTGCAATCCTATTATCTTGTGTGGTGTGGATTTGGCCTACACCTCTTTAAAGAGGTATTCCAGCGGCATGAGTGAAAAACATGGGAAAGTCGATTTAAAAAATTTAATGGAGGACAAAAGAGCGACAGACTATCTCATCTTTAGAAATGGGGTCCCCACAATTACAAAATGGATCATGGAATCCGATGCGATCTCTGATTTTGCAAAAAAAAATGCGAAATATTCTTTTTTCAATGCGACAGAAGGAGGGATTGGTTTTTCGGGGATTCCAAACCATTCCTTAGAGAAGATAGTCAGTAGCCATTTAATGAAAGAATATGACTTAAGAGAGAAAATTCGAAGTGCAATACAAAATTGTTATGCTTTTCCCAAGACAACTGATCAAAAATTTTCGCGAGCCAAAAAGGAGATGCAAAAAAGTTTAAAAAAGGTAGAAACCATTGTGCAGAACTATTTATTACAGCTCGAAAAAAACAGAGAATCACCCATGCTGCTACTTTTGGAAATGGAGCTGAAAGAAGAAATTGCGTATGAGGGATTGCTTCGAGGGGTAGTGGAAATTGCATATGTGCGATTTCATAACGAGATCTTGGCTTGGAGCCATTTGCAGAAAATGGTTGAAAGCTACCTTGATTTATTTAAAGAGTAGCGAAGAAGCTTATTTCGCAGGGTTCTTTCGCTGATTTTCAAGATTTTTGCAGCCTTGGATTTGTTGTACTGACAGCTAGACAATACTTCTAAAATGTGCTCTTTTTCCACTTCCTTAAGTCCTCGAATTGCCTGTAGGTTTAAAAGGGGATTTTTGGAAGAAGAGCCCTCTAAATTCAACTGGTGTGGATAGATAATCTCATCTCTATTCATGATCACAACCCTTTCCATTAAATTGGCGAGTTCTCGAATATTGCCAGGCCATGAGTAATGAAGAAGCTTTTCTTTGGAGCCATCGGAGAGGGATTTGAGTTTTCTTTGGTGGTCCGTGCAAAATTGATCTAAAAAGTGACCTGTTAGGGGAAGAATATCCTCAACTCTTTCTCTTAAAGGTGGAATGTGCAAGAGTACCACACTCAATCGATAGAAGAGATCTTCTCTAAAACACTTTTGCTCAATGGCTTCTTTCATATTGCGGTTTGATGTGGCTATGAATCGAATATCTACATTGACGGAACTCGCTCCCCCAACGCGTTCAAATTGCTGCTCTTGAATAGCCCTGAGTAATTTGGGTTGAAGAGAGAGAGGGATTTCAGAAATTTCATCTAAGAGAAGAGTTCCCTTATCAGCAAGTTCGAACCGGCCGATTCTCTTTTGAATTGCACCGGTAAAAGAGCCTTTTTCATGCCCAAAGAATTCCGACTCTAAGAGAGACTCAGGAATAGCAGCGCAATTCACTTTGATAAAAGAATCATTGCACCGTTTTGATTGGAAATGGATGGTATTTGCAACCACCTCTTTTCCTGTTCCTGATTCTCCTGTAATGAAAACACTTGCATTTGTCTGGGCAATTTTACCCAAATCTTCCAGAAGTTTTTTCATTACAGAGCTTTCTGCTACAATTTTTTTCATTTTTTCACATTCAAAACTTGAAGAATTTTTCCATCCCTTCTATCTTCTTAGTCCATAAAGGAGATTCCATCGAATGTCAAGAGCCACCAGCACCTTTTATTTCCTCTTTTTCCTTATCTTGTTCAGTTGCTCTGGGATGGAAGAGTCTGAAAAGCAAAAAATACGGCAGCTAAATGCCAAAGGAGAATACATTCATCGAAATCATAATGAATTCAATTATCGAATTTCCTCTCCAAAGCAGATAGAAAGAGAGAGATATCCTTGGGAAGGAGGTGAAGCAGGAAATATAGTTCGTCGCATTACCAAAGAGTCTTTTCGCTGCAAAGGAAGTTTGCAAAATCCAGCTATTGAAGGGACATTTCACATGGCTGATTGCGGGGGTTCTCAAGCGCACAGCCTTCCCTTAAAAAATGGAAAGGAATTTATCTATCCCGTTCTCATCGATCTTTTGAACTATATCCAGGACAAGACAGGGAAAAAGGTAAAAATCACTTGTGGGCATAGATGTCCGACCCACAATACTTATTCGGATGATTCGATTTCAGGGCGCATTTCAAAGCATATGATTGGGGCAGAAGTCGATTTTTACGTAAAGGGGATGGAGTGGACCCCTGATAGAATTATCAATGTAATTTTACAATATTACAAAGACACGCCAAAATATGCAGGCAAAAAGAGTTATCAAGAGTTCACAAGACTGGACAAGGCCGAGGTAAAAATTTCCAAAGCTCCCTGGGTAAATAAAGAGATCATCATTAAAATCTATAAGGAAAAAGAGGGGAGAGATTGGGATAATCGGCATGCCTATCCCTATATCAGCATCCAGGTATGCCACGATAAGGAGTTAAAGGAGAAAGTGGTCTATACTTGGCAAAAGGCCTTTAACGGCTATTTGCGTTATTAATTGATCTCCTCTCTGTGGTCTCTGTGTGCTCTGTGGTGGAAAAATAAAAAAAAGAATTTATGCCGGTGTGGCGAAATGGTAGACGCGGCAGATTCAAAATCTGCTCCTAGTTACTAGGGTGTTGGTTCGACTCCGATCACCGGCAATATCTCTGATTTCCCCCCACATTTTCTCAAAATCTCTATAGAAAAAATAGGTAAAATTATTTAAGATATTTCCTTTTTGGGGAGGATATTTTATGGCTTGGAATCCAAATCTATTGGCCTATGCAATTCCCTTATGGGGAATATGCGATCTTCTTAGTGTTTTTAATCCAAGAACTTATCGCCAGTACGAAAGTGCACAAGAAAGTTCCCATGCGTCTGATATAAAAAAAATTATACAGAGAGTACTAACCGCTGAAAATCAGCCAGGGATGGCATATTATGAAACAATTCAAGAAATGATCAAAGACTTACCTGATTCGGTTGGCATTAAGAATATAGAAGCTTTCATTTCTCATCGTATAAAAGTTGTCTCTATGAAAAATACAACATCTATTCTACATGTTGCTGGGACAGATATTGATTTTGGACCTTTCGTAGGAAAGATTTTCATTGGGGTACATTCTAATTTAAAGGAGCAAGCAGATGCATTACCTTGGGTAACTATGCATGAAATTCGTCATATTTTAGAAGGAGATGGCATTGATATTTGCGGCTATAAAATGATTGCTTCCCTATTTGCAACAGTGTTATCCACTTTTCTGCTGCGCTGGACTTTATTGCCTTCTATCAGTGCCGCACTATTAGCTAGGATTGTGACTCATATTATTCTGTCGCGTCGAATAGAAAGCAGAGCAGACGATTTCGCTAATAAATATTCCACAGTTGATGAGAAAGAAAAAGCAATTGCTGCTATGAAACTTTCCAAGAACTTTAGACCACTGGGATTAGGCCTAAAACAAGGGGTTTTTTACATTTTCAATAAAATTGTTCTTCAAGTAACACATCCTTCGATCGACTCTCGAATTGCAAAGATTCAAGTATCTCTTGCACCTACTGAAAAACAAAAAACTGCTTGATTGTAAAAATCGAAAAACTATGTGATTTCTGAAATATGGAACGGGTTTGTAACGGGGTTAGACTTTTCTTTACAGAGAAGGGGCAAGGCAATCAAACATTTCTCTGCATTCACAATACTGGAGGAGATCATCGTCTTTTTACTCCTCAGCTTGAATTTTTTTCTCAATTTGGACGAGTTGTGGTTCCAGATCTCAGGGGACATGGAAAAAGTGATAAACCAAAGAAAAAATATTCGATTGAGGTCTTCAGGGAAGATCTTGTTTCCCTTTGTAAGGATCTTTCCTTGCATAATGTGATTGCAATTGGTTCGAGTACTGGTGGGAACATAGCCTTGGATTTAGCCTGCCATTATACAGATCTTGTGAAGGCTGCCGTCATGATCGATTGCGGGATGTTTTTAAGTCCAAAAGTGCGCAAAAAAATCCGCGAATACAAAGAGAAGATGAAGCAAGAAGAAATTTCCTTTATTACGGAAGAAATTTTAGAGGATAGTTGTTTGCCTACAGATCAATGCAAAGAGCTTATGAGAAATGCTTATCAAGCTGTGCCGTATTACGTATGGAGAGGGGTTTTTGCCAGCCTGCTTACATGGGATAGGAAGAACAAAATCCGTTTACCCAGTTGCAAAATACCAATTTTGTATATTGAAGCCTCTTCTCCTTCAAGCGATCGATCACAATTGGCCAACTTGAAGGAATTTTTCAAATATTACCCACCTCTGATAACAGGAAAAGTTGTAGGTTCTGGCCACTATCCATCCCTGGAAGTACCCGATCAAGTCAATGCGATGGTCCTTCAATTCCTTCGAATAAGAAGAATCCTACTTTAAAAAAACATATTATAAAAAAAGAGAAATTTCTTCTGGAAATAGCCCTAGAAAAAGGTTAAAATTTCTTGATTTATGAAATGGCTAGATAAATTTGATCTATTTCTTTTTGACTTTGATGGTCTGCTCGTTAATACAGAAGAGCTCCACCACTCTGCTTATGTAGAAATGTGCAGGCGAAGGGGGTTTGAGTTGACATGGAATTTTGATAAGTTCTGCTCCATTGCCCACAGGGATGCAGACAGTTTGCAGCAGGCGATTTATGAGGAGTTTCCCAAGCTGTTGGCAGAAGAGCCCAGATGGGAAGTGCTGTATAGTGAAAAAAAACAGGCATATGAAATGTTCCTAAAAAAGGGAAAAATAGAGCTTTTACCAGGAGTGGAAGGGGTTCTTCGAAGTTTGGCTACTTCGAGAAAAAAGCGGTGTATCGTGACCAATTCTTTTCGATCGCAGATTGAACTCATTAAACAAGCTCTTCCAATTTTGCAGACGATTCCTGTCTGGATTACAAGGGAAAATTACAAAAATCCCAAACCTGCCCCAGATGCTTATCTCAAAGCAATTGATCTTTTGGCAGATCCGGGAGACCAGATCATTGGATTTGAGGATTCTTTAAGAGGAATTCAGGCTCTCGTGCAGACTCAAGCAAAAGCGGTTTTGGTCTGTTCCCCCAAACATCCACAATTGAAAGAGGCGATTTGCAAGCAAGTTTTTCACTATGCTTCTTTTGAGAAGATCCCTCCCAATGCCTTTTAATAAAGGCTAAAAAGAGAATTAGAATTTATTAGTAGAAGATTTTTACTAGAAAGAGACCTTGAGGTGGGGCGCATCTTCCTGCTTTTTTTCGATCTTTTGCTGCGAAAATTTCTGGGATTGCCTCGAAGCGAATTTTGCCTTTGGAAAGATCGAGAAGGGTTCCTACGATATTTCTGACCATTTTGTAGAGAAAGCCATCTGCTTCAAATTCAAGATAGATTCCTCCTTCCTGTTCGACCAGCTCCAGTCTTTTCATTTCTCGAATAGCAGATTTTGCGGAGCTGCCTGCGCTTGTAAAGGAGGTAAAATCCTGTTTTCCTATGAAAAGGGGAAGAGCTCTTTTTACAAGAGCGGGGTCGAAGCGGTGAGGTAAATGATACGCATAGCGTAGGTTAAAGGGATTTGGGATCTTGTCAGTATGGAGATGATAGCGATAAATTTTGCTCTTTGCGCTAAAGCGAGCGTGAAATTCAGGAGAAACTGGTTGAATTGTGCAGATTCGAATGTCTTTTGGAAGAAGTGCATTGAGCGAAAGGTGCAATCTGGGGATTTCAATCGACTTATTGGGTGTAAAATGGGCAACTTGGCCTAGAGCATGAACTCCAGCATCTGTTCTTCCTGAACCACAAATGGATATTTTTTCCCTTAAAATGATATGGAGAGTTTTTTCAATGATTTGTTGGATGCCACTGCCAGTTTTTTGACTTTGCCATCCATTATAATTTGTTCCGTCATAGGAAATGACAAGCTTATATTTTTTTTGCATAGGAAACTTGAGAAAAAGTGAGGAAGAGGGATGAAAATGGGCAAAATGCAGCCATGTTTAGGCTGCATTTTGCTAAAAATTTAAGAAAGATGTTTGCTAACAGCTTTTGTCATTTCAAACATGTTAATGGGTTTTTTCCCAAGAACTCTTGATAGTTTTTCATCAGGGATGATGTTTCGCTTATTGTTTTGATCTTGTCTACGATTAGACTTGATGTAAGCCCAAAGTTTTTTTGTGACTTCAGTACGAGCCATCGGTCCTCTTCCAACAATCGCTGCCAATTCTTCACTAACAGTCATTGGCTGCATGAATTTTGATTTTTTATCTTTAGCCATGTTGCTTAAACTCCTTTAAATAATGTTTCAACCCAAACCAATGCAAATTTGGGTTTTAATAAACCTATAAAGATCAAATTTCATTTCACTTTTTAGGTTCACCTCCGTCTAAACGGATGGGATTTTCGAGGGAATTCCTTAAATCCTCGAATGACAATTTGTAACGCTCTCTAGGATTATAGTCAAAAAAAATCGTCTCAAATTGAATTTTTTTTTCATATGGCGCGTAAAGGTCTTATTAGAAAAGTAATCAAGTGGTTGATTTTAAGGTGGAAAAAATGGCAATTTTATATTTCAGAAAGATACATGTGATAAGGGATTTTTAATGGCTTTTGCTCTGCAAGATCACCAGATTCAAGTAGAAGAGCTAGCTCTTCTCAATGAGAAGATGCTCTCTTGCACCTCTATTCAAAAAAAACTTACTATCCTCAGAGAAAATCCAAAGGTCGACTTCTTTCTAGAAGAAAACCCTATGGTCGATGACCTTTTAGTGGGAATGAATAAGAAAAAACAACTTGTTGTTCTTTCCTTAATTGTGATTGACCAAGGGGAGCGAATTCTAAAGCCTCTAGAATTGCAAAGAGAAGTATGGCTTAAACCTTTTCATAAAATGGTTCAAGATCTACTGGTTGTAGAGTCCTTTTATCGTTCATTAGGAGGAATCATAGGTTATCATTGTATCACTTTGCAGCTGATGAAAGAAAAAGATAAGCTTCTTCAAACCGATTGTACCTATCACCCTTTTCAGGGAATTGACATCACAAAAAAAAATAAAAAAATTTCCAAATATCTAATTCAAGCTATTAAAGAATTGGATCAAATTGCGGAAATTTATCCGGTTGGAGGTGCTGCAGATAGATTGCAATTATTTGATGTAAAAACAAAGCTTCCCCTTCCCGCTGCAAGACTATTATTTCTTGGAAAAACTTTGATAGAAAGGCTTGTGTGCGATTTGCAGGCGAGAGAGTATTTGCATTATAAAATATATAAAAAACAAATTGCCATTCCGCTGGCGATGATGACATCGAATGAAAAAGACAATCATGCACAAATCATTTCTATTTTTGAGGAAAATAACTGGTTTAACCGACCAAAAAATCTCTTTTATTTTTTTCCTCAACCACTTGTTCCTTCGATGAATAGCCAGGGTGAGTGGTGTTTAACTGGTCCGATGCAACTTCTTTTAAAACCAGGAGGACATGGAGTAATTTGGAAACTTGCTTTAGAAAAAGGAATTTTTTCTTGGTTTGAAAACATGGGTTGCAGAAAAGCATTGATCAGACAAATCAATAATTTGGCCTCTTCTTTGGATTATGGAATTTTGGCTTTGATGGGAATAGGGTTTGAGAAGGGGAAAGTATTGGGTTTTGCTTCTTGTCCAAGGGAAATCAAAACGAGTGAGGGGATGAATGTTTTAGTTGAAAGAAAGAAAAAAGGAGAGCGGGAATATTTTCTTACAAATATCGAATATTGCAATTTCAAAAAATATAATATTTCAGATGAGCCTGTAACTGGGACAAATTTTTCTCGGTTTACTTCTAATACAAACATTCTTTTTATCGATTTAAAAACTGCAAAGCACATTGCTAAAAATCACCCTTTTCCTGGAATGCTAGTCAATTCAAAAAGAGTGAAATACTTTGATTGGCAGGGCAACTCCCAAGAAGAAGAGATTGTTCGTTTGGAATCCACTATGCAAAATATTGGTGATTATGTAGTTCATTCGATCAAAAAACCTCTTGTTTCAAAAAATCAACCTGTTTTGAAAACTTTTCTCACTCATAATTTTCGGCACAAGACAATTTCTCCTTTGAAAAGAGAATATGTAAATGGAAACTCTCTTAGGGAAACTCCTGAAGGGTGCCACATGGATCTCTTGAAAAATGGAAGGGAGCTTTTAAAAGAGCATTGTAAGATGGAGGTTCCCGATCTTGCCTCTCATGAAATCTATTTAAGAAAAGGGCCTTCATTTCTCTTTTCTTATCACCCCGCCTTAGGTCCACTTTATTCGATTATTGCACAAAAAATAAAAGGGGGTAGGTTGGCTATTGGCAGTGAATTGCAGCTGGAAATAGCAGATCTCTTTTTGGAAAACCCTAAAGTAGAAGGAACTCTTCTCATTCAGGCTAAAAACGTGATGGGAAACCTGGAAAATGGAATTTTAACCTATTCAGAAGATACGGGAAAATGTTTTCTAAAAAATGTATCCATAAAAAACCGAGGAGTGGATTGGAACCATCCAAATGTTTTTTGGAAAAATGAGGTGAAGAGAAAAGAGGCTTGTAAAATCCATCTTTTCGGAAATGGAGAGTTTTATGCTGAAAATGTGGTCTTTGAAGGAAATATGGAAATAAAAGTGGCCAGTGGAAAAAAAGTCACAGCAAAGATGAAAAAAGGAAAAGTAGTTTTTGAAGAAGAACCATTAAAAAAACCCAGCCTATCTTGGGATTATTCCATAGATTCCGCTTACGAGATTAAAGTAGAAATTAAATAATTTTTTTTACAATGTTGTCAGGATTAGGAAAATTAGCTATAATGTCCCATTGAAAATAGGTGAAGCAATGAATGGACAAGTTGAAGAAAAAATGAAAGATTTGGAAAAGCGTATCCTTCACATGTGGAGGTATCTTTGACCTGGGTACTAAGCAGACCCGTTTAAATGAACTTTCCCAAGCAATGGGGGAGGTAACTTTTTGGAGCGATCCATCTAAAGCCGAAAAAGTCATTGAAGAAGCAAATCAATTAAAAAATTGGGTTGTGCCCTATAAAGAATTGAGTGAACGCTTCGACAATGTAAAAACTCTTCTTCCTGAAGTCGATGTAGAAAAAGAACCAGAATTTTTTCAAGAACTCCTGCAAGAGCTTTCAAAAGTGGAAAAACTTTTAGAAGAGCTTGAAGTGCGAAAAATGCTTTCGGGAGAATTAGATCAGAAAGATTGTTACTTCAGCATCAATGCCGGAGCAGGAGGAACGGAAGCCTGTGATTGGGCCTTAATGCTTTCTCGCATGTATCAAAGATGGGCAGGAAGAAAGGGATGGAAGATAGAAACTTTAGATACAGTAGATGGAGAAGTTGCGGGAATTAAGAGCATTACACTGAAAATTTCGGGTCCCTTTGCTTATGGTTTTTGCAAGGCTGAAAAGGGAGTTCATCGCCTCGTTCGCATTTCCCCATTTGATAGCAATGCTAAGCGTCATACTAGTTTTGCCTCCGTCGACGTTGTTCCAGAAATAGGCGAAGACATTCAAGTTGAAATTCGTTCTGAAGAAATCAGAATCGATACCTATCGAGCATCTGGTGCGGGAGGACAACATGTCAATAAAACGGATTCGGCGGTTCGGATCACCCATTTACCAACCGGGATTGTTGTCTCTTGTCAAAGCGAGCGCAGCCAGCTTCAAAATAAAGAAACTTGTTTAAAACTTCTTAAAGCAAAGCTTTATGAAAGAGAGTACATGGCTCTCAAAAGTAAGATGGAAGAAATTGGAGGAGAAAAGAGGGAAATTGCTTGGGGAAGTCAAATACGAAGTTATGTTTTCCAGCCCTACACCCTTGTTAAAGATGCGCGAACAAAATATGAGATGGGAAACATTCAAGCTGTGATGGATGGGGATTTAGATGGATTTATTTATGCATACTTAAAGGAGTTTGGGGGTTAATGGCAGGGATTCCCGGTTTTGATATTCGCTATACAAATCTTTATGATACCGATCATCTAAGAGAATGGTTAATGACACCTGGTATCTTAGATTGGTTTCCCATGTCTGATGAAAAAGAGGTAGAAGATGCCATTCGCGTCTGGATTGGTTTCAGTAGGTTTAGTTCTAGCATTACGGCGATTATTGAGGGAAAACCCTGTGGAATCGGAACACTTTTTTTGATGCCATATCGAAAAATTCGCCACCACTGTTTTTTTAAACTGATTGTAGATCCGAAATTAGTCAGAAAAGGAATTGGTACATCACTTCTTAAGAATTTGAAACATTTAGCAAAAAATTATTTTCATCTCGAACTGATGCATACGGAATTATTTGAAGGAAATCCTTTCATTGGGTTGTTAAAAAAATTTGATTTTCACCAATTTGCAAGGCAAGAGAAGTATGTCAAAGAAAAGGATGGAACATACAAAGCGCGCATCTTAATGGAGAGCTATTTAAAATGAAGGAGTTAAATATCAGGCTGACAGC
This sequence comes from Chlamydiota bacterium, assembly GCA_022614855.1. Taxonomy (GTDB): domain Bacteria; phylum Chlamydiota; class Chlamydiia; order Chlamydiales; family Rhabdochlamydiaceae; genus JAKEHU01. Next base: position 6,713 of record JAKEHU010000026.1, on the reverse strand, counting down.
TATCGAGGATAGCGAATATTTGACAAAATGGTTTTTGCAACCGGATGTGTTGCAATATTTTCCAATGTATGATCTCAAAGAAGTAGATGATACGGTGAGAATTTGGCTTGGATATACGAAATATGGTGCAGGTCTCACTGCAGTGTGGAATAAAATTCCTTGTGGAATGGCAGTACTGAATCTTCAACCATTTAAGAAATTTGCTCATCAATGTCTTATTTCGATTATCGTGGATGAGAAATATAGAAATAAAGGCATTGGGACAGCTCTTATCAAAGATTTGATGAAACTTGCAAAAGAAAAGTTTAAAATTGAACTGTTGCATTTGGAAGTTTATGAAAAAAACCCTGCGATACGTCTGTATCAGCGGCTTGGATTTAAAGAGTTTGGAAAACAAGACCACTTCATCAAGGATCAAGGAAAATATGTGGGTAAAATTTTCATGGAACTTTCTTTAACTTAAAGAGTGTGTCTTATGAACCTATCCGCAAATTTTAAAACTTGCTTTTCGTATCTTTTTTGTCATATTTTCATGCCATTTTTTGGCCTACTTATACAAGTATGCCCTTCAAAGTGGCATGAAAATCTGAAAGAAAAATTTTACAAAAATCAAAGTTTTAAAATTTGCGGATAGGTTCATGGCAGGTCATAGCAAGTGGGCAAATATCAAACATCGCAAAAGTCGAGCAGATGCAGCAAAGGGAAAACTTTTTTCTAGATTGATGAAAGAGATCATCAATGCGGTGAAACAAGGAGGCCCCGATCCTAAGATGAATTCTAAGCTGCGCATGGTTTTGCAAAAAGCAAAGGCAGCAAATCTTCCCAATGAAAATATTGAAAAGAATATCAAAAAAGCAGCGAATGCGAGTCAAGCTAATTTTGAACCCGTCGTGTATGAGTTATATGGGTATGGAGGGGTTGGGATCATTGCAGAGGGGTTGACAGATAATAAGAATCGCACTGCTTCGGATATCCGCATTGCGATAAACAAAAAGGGGGGCACGATTGCAGCCCCTGGTGCTGTGACCTTTAATTTCGATAGGAAGGGGATCATTCAAGTTGCAAGAAAAAATGCAATCGAAGACGAACTTTTTCTTGCTGCATCAGAAAGCGGTGCAGAGGATTTCCAGCAGCAAGAGGATTTTTATCTCATTATTACGGTGCCCGAAGAGCTCTATCAAGTGAAGGAAAGACTGGAGAATTTATCTGTTAAAATTGAAGAAGAGAGTTTAGAGATGATTCCCAAAACCTGGATTGAATGCAATGAAGAGAATACAAAAGCAAATTTGGAATTGATAGAATGGCTAGAAGGAATAGATGATATCGATGTAGTTTATCACAATATGAAACTATAATCCTGCACGTTTAGGTCTCTGTGATCTCTGTGGTTAAAATTCTCTATATTCGAAGATTGGATAATAATTACCACAGAGATCACAGAGGACACAGAGAAAACCAGTTAATAAGATTAATTAGCAAGAAGAAGAGGACAAAAATTGTTGGATGTGAATGAAGGAAGTAATGAAAACAAGAGCTGTAAAGAGAAGGGCTAGAAAATAAAAAAGATTGGGAAAAATGATCATTGCTGAAAAAAAGATAAAAGCTTCTGATCTTTCCATGAGGCCTGGGCTATAATGAAAGCTTTTTTGGCTTTGATTATGTGCGAAAATTCCTACGACAAGAAAAGTAGTAATGCAGATGAGTATGCTCGTTAGCATGAAGAGACATGGCAATGCCCTTGTATTTGGCTCGACAAAGTAAAGAGATAGAATGATCGAGCTTTCTACAATTCGATCAAAGGTAATATCAAGAACGGCCCCCTTGGAAGTAGCTCTGTTAAGGTATCTTGCTACAGATCCATCCAAGATATCGAAGAAACCAGATAGAATTAAGAAAAAAAGGGCTAAAAAAGGATATTGCAAACAGATTGAAATGGCAGAAGAAAGGCCAAAAAAAAGCGCAGTAAAAGTTATTTTATTTGGTGGAATGCGTTCTATCCAACTGAATTTTAATAAGGGATCAATACAATGTTTTTGATAAATTTCTCGTAACTTAGAATCGATCATTTCTTTTTCATCCACTTTTTAATAAAGATGGGGAGTAGGGAAAAGATGGCCAAACAAACAAGGGCAATGACCAGTTGAGTATTAAAAATGACGTCGAGAGAAAAACCATCTCCTTTTTCTAAAATAGCACCTAAGCCCCTTCCTGCTTGCGTGTAAACAAAAGATCCAGGAATGATTCCAATGAATGTTGTCCAAATGTAGGTAAAAATCGACACGTTTAAAAATGCTGGGGCAAGATTGACAAGCCAAAAGGGGAGAAGAGGCACTAGGCGTAAAAACAGCAGATAATTTGCTCCATTTTCTGCAAACCCTTCTTCGATTTTAGATAGCCATCTGCTATGTTTTTTCTTGGTTTTTTCGTGAAGAAAACTCTTAAGTGAAGTTCTTGCTGCAAGAAAAAGTAGGGTTGCACCTACCGTTCCTCCTAAGACTACGTACAAAGTACTCCAAGGTTGGTAAAAGAGAAATCCTCCGATTAAACTTAGGATTAAAGCTACTGGAATGGAAAGTGCGGTGATGAGGATATATACCCCAATAAAAATTAAAGGAGAAGTGAATGGGTTTTGCGAGACAAAATTTCGAAGATCCATATATTTCAATTTGATCGTCTCTAAATAAAAATATTTATGAAGTCCTAAAAAATAAATCAGAGCCATCAAAAATACAATGATGGCAACCGGTATGAAAGATCTTATGATTTGCCAGTTTTTCTTTTTTTCCATATTTTTATCAGGATTGGGATAAGCGCACAAAGTCCGATGAGAAAGAGGCCGATTTTTATTTGAGGAGTTAAAATCGTTTTCCAGGTAATTGCTTCTCCAGCGGCAAAGATTTTTGAAAGTTGGTGACCTGTTTCGGACAAGAAATAGGTGAGTGGAAGAACGCCGATGAAAGTAGTCCAAAGAAAGGTCCATGAAGAGATGGAAAAATAGGCAGCAGCTAGATTTGTCATCCAAAAGGGAAGAAGATGAGAAAATCTCAAGAAGAGAAGATAGTTAGGCGCGTTAGCAAGGAAGTTTTTTCTTAAGGTAGTTAAAAAAGTTTTTTCCCTTTTCATTAACTCTTTTCCAAGTGCAGTTTGAATAGCGAGAAAAAAAAGATAGGCTCCGATCGTTTCACCCACAGCTGTAAATAAAATAGCAAGGGGAAGGGGAAAAATGAGTCCTCCAATCAGGGTAAGAATTGTTGAATCAGGAATAATTAGACAAACAGATACGACATATGTGACCACAAAAATAAAAGAAGAGAAAGCAAAATAGTCTTGAGCAAATTGTTTTAGTGCCAGATGCTCTTTTTTAATCGTTTCTAAAGAAAAGAGGTGATGGATATTAAACAGGTAGAAAATCAACATCAAAGAAACGATGATAATGAGTGGAGCAAATCGAAAAATTTTTTTTCTCACTAGGAACCTGTCTCATTATTCGAAAAATTTTGATTTTTGAAGGATTTTTTCACAGATTTTAATGCCATTTTGCAGGACATACTTGAATAAGTAGGCCAAAAAACGGCATTAAAAGATGTGGAAAAAGACTCAAAAAGCATGGCTTTTGAATAATAAGATAGGTTCAGTAGACCTCTTATCAAGGTCTATTCTTTATAACTGATGTAATCTCCAATTTCATCAAGATTTTCTTGCGAAGTAATTGCATATCGGAATGGTTTTTTTTCAGAGGAAGCACCTTCTATCAATATAGCAAGGCGCTTTGTATTTTCCCTCGAGAGAAATTCCTTGGATGTTTTTGCAAATTGATCATATTGTAGCTTTTTCAAAGCTTCAACCTCTTTATCCAAATGAGAAAAATCTCCTTGATAATCAAAAGCAAAAGAAAATAGTTGCATTCCCTGCCTAAAGAGATTTTCTGGAGCCATTTCTAAATCTTTGATCACACTACTTCGGATTTGTTCAAACCGCTCTTCAGAAATTTTTTCAGAAAAATCTTTCACATAATTTTCTAAAAGAAGCTCAAATCTTGGGATTAACTCAGATGGATGGTGGCTATTGGATTGCACAGCAAAAAATTGCATGAGTTGTCTTTCTTCTTCCATATCCCATGACTTTGCGATGTAGGCTGTTTGCTGCTTTGTCCTTAAGGTATTAAAAAATTCTTCCTTTAAAGCAGTGGATAGGATTCTCTGTATGCCTTTAGCTTCAGGAGAATAAGAACCTTGCTGGAGAAGTAAGAGAGCAGAATTCCCTTGCATTGGGGTTTGTCTGACAATCATGTGAGGTCCATGTTTAGAAGAGAGAGAGAGAATATGTCTGTTTTTTTGCGACAAGGCGGGATAAGGTTGATATTTGAGAAGGCTCTTCAGTTCATTCCACAATTTTGCACTCTCATTTTGAGTGATATTTCCGTAAATGAGCCCTTCAACATAGGCGGTTTGCAAAAATTGGTTTGCAAAGTCGAGATATTCGCGATAACTGATCGTCTCTAGCTCTTGATCCTTTTCCAAACTGTGCGGCCTTGTGTCGAAAAGCAAGCTTTGCATGAGTTCCATAGATTGTTGCAGAGCGAGTTTTTTTGCATTATTCTGATAATTTCGAGAGAGGGCCTCTTTGTAATTTTTAAATTTCTCTTTCGATGGTTTAAGGTTTTTGCAATTTTTTAAGAGATCTTTCAAAAGGTTGGGAAGCGTTTCGCTGTATCCGCTTGCGATTAAAGTGAAATTCAGATCATTTTGAAAATATTCCACATCAAATCCTGCGGACGATGCAAGTGAAATAACAGGCGATAATTTATCGTTTAGATTTTTTAATAATAAATCAGCAAGAGCTTTGGATTTAGGAGAACCGTCGAGAAAAGGGGTTTTAAAATTGAAAAAGACTGCGGTTTGAGGTACTTGGTATTTTGTGTCTGGAGAGAAATAGATTTTTGCAAATTCATCATCAAAAAGAAGATCTGTGGAGATTTTCTTTTCGCTTGCTCCATGTACTAATTTTAAATTTGTAGGAATATAGGGATTGGAGGAGGGAAGTCCAATTTTGGGATGGGAAGAGATGTTTTCTAAAGCAAGGAGCCTTTCTTTCACGATTGGTTTTATGGTATATTCAACTCCCATCCACTGCTCTTTTTTGTCTAATTGAATTCCACTCATTTTTTCTTTTGGGGCTTTGACTGTATATAAACAGGTTTGCGGTTGCAGAAGGTTGAGGAATTCTTGAATTTCATTGGGATCATACTCAGTTGGTATGAGGGTCTTTTGAGGGTAGGTGGATAAAGGCTCTTCAGCCATTCTCCAGGCATGTTTTTGGCAGTAGATAAAAGCGTTATCTCGTGATTGATATTGGTATTCTATTTCATAAATTTTTTTCATTTCCCTAAAGAGATCACTTGAAATTCCCTGTTCTTTTAATCCGGCAATGGTTTGAAATACCCGATCTGTGACGAGATCTACTTTGGAAAGACCAGCTTCGGTTAAATTGATCTCAATAGAAAACAGACCGTATCCTTTTGCAAGTTTATCAAAAACGATTTTCACAGATTCGGCTACATTTTCTCTTTTTAACTGCGCTTCCAAACTGTTTTCTGTTTTTCGACTCAAGACATATTGGGTAATTTCAGGGGCCATTTTTTCTTGGTTTATTGCCAAAGGAGCGGGAATTTCCCACATAAAGGCCAGAGTTTTGCAATTTTGAATGGGGTTGATGTAGAGAAAATGTCCCTGTTGCTTAGAAGAGGTTAAAGCTTCTTTTATTAGAGAAGAAGTGGTGTATGCATTTGGGACAGGTGAAAAACTTTGTACAGTCGATTCAATTAAATTCTCGATAGGTAGAGTAGAAAGGACAACAAGGTGCATTCGATCAGCGCTGTACTGGTTTTTATACCAATTGATCATCTCTTTTTGTGGAATTCCTCCTAATGTTTTTGCATTTCCAGTAGAAAACTTAACATTGGGGTGAAGAGGGTTTCCCATTTCTTTAAAGACCATCCATTCTCGCCACGCGTCATTCTCTATATTTTTGGCATGTTCTTGATCTACTGCAAGGAGTTCTCTATTGATGCAAGAGGGAAGGAAAAGAGGATCGATGAAAAAATGAGAAAACCGGTCCAATGCCCCTAAAAAACCTTCATTACTTACTGAAAAAATGTATACGGTTCGATCTGCAGAGGTAAAAGCGTTTACATTCCCGCTATTATCAGCAATGTAATTCCAATATTCATTTTCTTGAGGATAGGCCTTAGTTCCCATGAATAGCATGTGTTCTAGAAAATGGGCCATGCCGGGATATTTTTCTGGATCATGCCAAGATCCAACTTCTACACTGAGAGCTGCTCCTGATTGTTTTGTTTCTGGATCGGAAATGAGATAGGCTTCCAAACCATTTGTAAGGCGAAGCTTGGCCGTTTTTCTCTTTGCGAAAGTAGGATTTAAAATTTTCAGTGTATTTTCATCTTTAATTTCCTCATACCCTGCCGAAAAAGCAAGAAGAGGCATGAGAAGAAAGAAAGATATTTTACTTAGGAAATTTTTCATATAGTTCCTTTGCTAAATTCCAAATATAATCAGCTCTATTTTTTCTTCGTATGTATTTATCTGTTTCGCTTGATCCTGGAAAGACTTCCATATCGATTTTTGAGCCAAATCCCAAATGGATGCCACCTCTTTTTGCAAGTCGATCTTCTCCTAATTCTATTTGAACTGTTT
>JAKEHU010000025.1 GCA_022614855.1 Chlamydiota bacterium | reverse complement strand
TTTTGCGCAAGTCTCGCTCGCTATAGGGGCGTTCCGCTATTGCTTCGCTCGACCTATGCAAATCTTTCTCAAAATCTCTTTGAATCTCAATGGATTAAAAACCGAGTTCGCGTTAACTAAACAAATGCGATAAAATGCATCTTTTATCCACTTTTGATGATCCAATTTTTTCGCCTACTCTCTTTTGAGTATGTCGAAAAAATTGGATCATCAAAATTGAATAAAATATTCTATTTTCTCCCATTTATTTAGTTATGCAAGAAGTCTATTTTCTCATCTGTTTTTTAGATACCATTTTTATGATCTGTTCAGGGACAAATCCAGTTAAGTTGGCTTTTTGAAAAATCAATTCTCGAATGAGTGTAGCGCTGATATGGCTATACTTTTGATCAGCTATTAGAAAAATCGTCTCAATATTGCCTAAATTTCGATTGCTAATCGCCATTTGCATTTCATATGCGTAATCACTAAGTGTACGAAGACCGCGAATCAGGTAATGGACCATTTTTTTCTTTGCAAAATCAACTACAAGTCCAGAAAAGAGGCAAATTTCAACATTGGCCATTCCTTTTGTTATCTCTTTCATGAATTCTAATTTTTCTTCGTTTGAAAAAAGACTATTTTTTAATACATTCTCCCCAATTCCTATCACGAGGGAATCGCAAATATGAAGAGCGCGTTTGATGATGTCTAAATGGCCCAAAGAAGGAGGGTCGAACATTCCAGGAAAAAGAGCTCTTTTCATATGAATCAACTATTATGGGTCAGGAACATATACTCAAGTAAACTGAAAAATCGGCAAAAGATCAAGACCGATGGTTCAGTTTACCCTGAGTATATACCGAAATAAACTCAAAAATTGGATTTTCGGCTGCGCCAAAGCACCGCAATTCGTCGATCTTAAATGACCTCATATTATTAATATTAGGTCATTTAAGATCGGCAAATTTCGAAAGCTTTCGCGTTGCCCAAAACCAATTTTTGAGTTCATTTCGGTATATATTGAAGCAAGATTGTCCTGCCGAATTTTCGTGAAGATAGAAGTGTTAGATGAGAAAAATCCATCATTTCCAAATTCCATTTTGATAGTGCTGCTTCTTCTAGAAACACCATCCCATCCTTTGCAACAATAGCAGACTCATCAATGATTTTTAAAAGAGGGTAGGGGTTGATTACATAAGGTGGATCGATATAAATCAGATCAAAAATTCTTTTTTCCTTCATAAAGCGGTTGATGGCTTTATGGGCATCCATTTTGATAATTTCCACATTTTTATCGAGCTCAAGTAGGTGAACGTTTTTATAAATGGTTTGAATAGCAAGGGGATCGGTCTCTACAAAAACAGTTTTTTTTGCACCTCGACTCAATGCTTCAATTCCCATAGCGCCTGTTCCGGCATATAAGTCTAGAAAGCAACCGTCTTTAACGATCTCTTTGCAAATATCAAAAACTGCTTTGCGGCAAAGCGCGAGGGAAGGTCTTGTCTTTTTCCCTTTGGGAGAAAATAAAAGCCGATTTTTAAATCTTCCACCGATGACACGCAAACTCACTTTAGAACCTACAATCTCTTTACTCTGCGCAAATTGTTCCTTTATATGGAGCAAGAACCTTTTTTGCCTCCTTTAAATTTGTCGATTTTCCATCCTTGAGAAAGTTTTCGTACAAAGAATTGGCCTTTACTGTGGCCCAAAGTTTTTCTAAACTTCTTCCTCCTTTTTGTGCTTCTTTAAAGGAGATGGTTTTTTTAAGGGTAAGCCACTTTCCTCCGCTTCTTCCTTGCAAGTAAAGAGAAAAGTCAGTCAATTTATTTGTGGTTCCGATAAGTGTATACGGTCTATTAGAAAAAAGGGGATTTAAAGGTGCTTTTTTTGGATAGAGTTGTACATAGTGTCCAGAAGTGGAAGAGTGAGCTTCGACAGTAATGTCTTTGATGAGTACATCATTTAAATCGCGAATCATTTTCACCAATTTTCTTGGAAAAGCTGCATAAGTATCGGAATAAAGAAGCTTTCCACCGGTGGAATAACTGAGAACATCCAGAAGGGGTAAATTATTTCCTTGGCCAGCTGCGGCTGTATAAACAATCGCCTTTCCTTGATTTCGTTCGACCCATTTTGCAATAGCCCTCTTTTGCCTTGGAGCGGAAAGAAGGGTATTGCCATCAGAAATGAGGATGACATAATGCATTTCTCCAGGAGAAAAATTTTCTGGAATGATTTTTTCTAATGAGTGAAATAAATCTCCTGCTGAAAAAAAGGCTTTATACTCTTGCCTATCGAGAAACTCCTCTGCAAACTGTAAATTTTTTGGAGATACCATGAGGTTTTTTTCGCTTAAACGAGCAATATTTTTGTCAAAAATGCAAATATTAAAGGCTGCTCCTTCATTTAATGAAAAAAGAGCTCTTTGTACGGCGCGTTTAAATCCATTGAACCTGCGCTTTTCAATGGAATTGGATCGATCAATAAAAAAATAAAAATTTTGCTTCATTTTTTCTGTTTCGATTTCCATATCTGGATAAATCGTAAGAGAAAAGATATATTGTTCCTCATCATTATCTGGAATGAATGAGACTTCGGCATGAAGGGATTCTTCATATTCAAGATTTTGAATCAGAGGTTCTAATTGATAATGGTCTATTTTAGGAAGCTCAATTTCTACGTGTCTTTTCATCCATTCCTCACGCAAATAATCAACAGGCGATACGGTTGCGTAGACTGGAGGGGACGGTGAATAGGGAGGAATGGGAAGATTCATGTTCTTTTTTGGGAAGCCTGCGGTTTTCGCTGTTTCTTCCAAAGAATGGATAGAATTTTTGAAAGGAATGAGTTGATAAGTTGCCTTTTCTGGTTGAAGGGTGGGAGAATAAAAAAAATCCATTTCTAATTCTACTTGAGGATCTTTTCCTACAGGACTAGGAACATTAAAAAATGGTTCTATTGGATTTACAGTTTCTCTTTTTTCAATTGGAAAAGAGAGATATTCCTTTTTTTGAGAAGATTCTTGTGCAAAATCCTGGAAAGAGGGAGACAATATGGGATTAAAAGGAGAGGTTAAAATGGTTGTGGTTGTTTCTTCAATGTCTACTAGCTCCGGTTTTAAAAGAGTTGCAAGATCTTTTTGATCAGTTATTTCTATATCTTTTGTTAATTTTGCAGTCGCAATGATTTTATTAAACGATTCTTCTAACGCTTGGTTGATCTTGCCTATGATTGCATCTTGATTTTGAGGATCTTGCTCGGGTGTATTGATGACTTCTGGGGAAGGCGCTGGCTTGATATAGCTAAGCCCTAACTCTGTTAAACGAATTGAAAAAGGATGTTTGTAGATAAAATAAAGGGTAGCAAAGTGGATAAAAATCGAAAAAAATAAACATCCAACAAAAATGAACTTACGTTTTTCCATTGAGCTAAAGAGTTTTTTCCATTTCCGATCTCATTTTTTCAACTCGTTCCAACAGATATGGCTGTAAATTTTCCTTATGATGAAATAAATCGGCAATAAGTGAAGCAGCTTGGTGTCTGAATTCTACAGCTTTTCCTTCTCTTTTTTCATGATCTATTAAAGCAGCTTGAAAATAGGATATTTTCGCATCGATGAATTGCATATAGGCTTTAAAAATTTTATCCTTCTCAAGGAGCTCTCCACGAGATTTATGATAGTTTTGTGCAATGAGATCTTCACTACTATTAAAATCTTCTTTCATTCTCTTTAAAAAGAAGATGCTGCTTTTGATTTTTTCAATGCCCTCTTCAGCTAAATAACTTCTGATTTCTGCATAGGTTAAGGCTGCTTCTAAATGAATTGGCTCATTTGAAATTTTTTTCTGAATTTGAAGATCTTTAAGAGAATGCAAAATAGAGACCAATTTTGGATTCTCAATATTTTTTTCCTCTTCTTTCATCAAGCGAAATTCCAATTTAGCAAGACAGAGTTGAGCAATGTTTGTTGTTTTGGAATAGAGATTGTCAGAAGTTGTAATCAAATATTCATAAGACTGGATTGCATTTTGAGATCGACCGGCTTTTTCATAAGCTTTAGCCAATTGTAAGATCGCTTTTTTTTGTGTTTTCCAAGGAAGTTGAGCGAGCTCTTGTTGTTTGCGAACCAATTTTTCTAAAAATAGGATCTCTTTTTCCGTTTCTTTTTTCATGCTTAAGAGGTCGGTAAATTTAACGATTTCATGCTCTAGGAAAAGCGAATCGGAAGAGATTTGAATCTCACTATGAACATCTTGAATTCCAAGCAGATGGGTATAAAGAGACATCGCTCTTTGAAAGGAAAGCTGATCATCTGGGTTATTCTTGGATTTTAAATAGTAATAATTTGACAGCCAAATGAAATTATCTAATTTAATGGTTTTTGATTCCCAACCTTTTGAGAGATAAAGATGGTTAGCCGCCTGATCGAAAAATTTTTCCTTTTCTAGAGGGTTTTTTTCGGATAAAGCAATGGTTAAATAACTATTAAAAAGCTCCAAATGGAGAATTTCTTTTTCTGGAAGTTCAGGATTCAACTCCAAGGCTTTTTCTCCATGTAATACAAAAGAGTTCGGATCATTATTCATTTTCTGTAAGCTGAGTCCGAGAAAGAGGTGTGCTTCTGCGCTAGAAGTTGCATTTTCATCCAGGCGTATGTGTTCTTCTAAAAGAGAGACGGTACGATCAAATTTTCCCACTTCAAAAAAACATTTTGCTAGAATTATCTGATACTGCTGCTTTTCTTTTTCATTCAAAACTTCTTTATGTTTTAAAACAGTTTCCAAAACTTCAATGAAAGCTTCCTTCGATTCTTTTGACGAAGCGAAAACCGGATCATTGAGCTGTTCAATGCAAGAATTGAGCAAATAGCGCCAACTTGAGTAATTTTGCTCGCTATTTGGATATTCTCGAATAAATGTGGAAAAAGTTTCTCTTGCAAGGTGCCACTGTTTAGCATGAAAAAGCAAAATTCCATATTCATACAAAACAGCTTCCCTCTCTTCAAAAGATGGAAACTGAACAAGAATTTTCTTTAAATCTTCCAAAGATTGTTGAATATTGCCTTTTTCTCTGAATAGTTGTGCTCGAATGAATATTGCTTTGGGAAGTTCTTCTGCGTTTGGAAAATTAGTTTCAAAAGTTGAAATAGAATTTTCCAAAAGATTTTCTTGCTTGAGTTGTCTAGCGCAATTGACGAGGAGCAATAGTGCGATTCTTAATTCTTTAGTTCGATTTCCTGCAGCTTTACTGAAATTTTCCAATTCAGTCGCAGCGGCCTTGAAATTTTGCAGAGCATAGTGAGATCTACCTAAATAAAATTGCAAAAGTGGTGCCTTTTCTTTTGGAAGCGAATCGATAATTTTTGGATAAAGAGCAATATAATCTTGATGTCGCTCGCTTTGATAAAGGAGAAGCAAAAGATTATATCCTGCTAGATGCGCTCTTGTTCCTCCCTTTTCTACAATTTTTGAAAACGCATTGATTGCTTCTTCAGGTGAGTCTTTTAAAAGCAGAATTGCTGCTTGGAAGAGAAATTTTTCTTGATGATCTGGATATTTATCAGCTAGCAAAAGATATAAAGAAGCGGCTTTTTGATCCTCTTTCAAAGTTCGATAAATTTCGGCTAAGGGAAAAAGTGTCCTCTCTGCATATTTTGTTTTTGTGAGAATTTTGTAATGGGGTTTTGCTCGCTTTAGATAGTTTATTTTTTCATCTAAATTTTCTGTAGAAAAAGCCTGTCTAAAAAAAGCTTCTGCAAGTAAGTATCGAATTTTAGCTTCCTCTTCCTGACTTTGCCTAGGCTGTTTTAAAAATTCTTCAGCGGTGGCCACTACTTTAAGGTACTGTTTGCTTTCAAAATAGGCTTGGAGTTTATTTAAAAGGATCTTCTTCTCAATTTCCTGATCCTTCACAGCCTCGTAGAGCTCCAAAGCTTTTGAATAATTTTTTTCCTGCATGTAGATATCTCCGAGCATTGCTTGAAGATAATCCTTTAAGATTGTCGTCGGATTTTCCACTAAGAAATTGATGATTTGTTTCTTGACGGTAGAAAAATCTTTATCTTTCCAATATTCTGTGATTCTTTTGATCACGAGTGCTTCTTGCGGACTTGCCCCCTTTTGATCAGTGGTGAACCCATATGAGAAAACAAGGCAGAAGGAAGTCACAACCCATAAATTTACTCGCATCGCATCCTCCAAAAGTCTCTTATACTCAAGTAAATAGAAAATTTGGGAACATTTCAAGATCGGCGCTTCGATTTTTGATTATCGAAGCAGGCCATATGCAAAGCTGCATATGGGCGATACAGATGATCAAAAAAGCGCAGATGCCGATGAAGACATTTTGCCAAATTTTCAATTTACTCGAGTATAACTTGCCATTATACTCAGCGAGGGTTTTTACGCTAGGAATTGCTAACAAAGGTGAGTTCGATTTAAAATCTCCTAGCAAAACCTCACTACTTTAGAGGAAAAAATGAGTTTTACCATTGAATTGATGGTCGTTGCCGGCATTTTTGCAGCGATATCCAATTTGTTTATGCGGCGCAGCATTGATGCTGGAGGCACGACAAAGTCTTATGTGATGATCCAGTTTTTTTTGACTTTTCTCTGCAGTATTGTTATCCACCCAGTGAGGTCGGGTTATTATGCATGGGACCATTCCATAGCCATATTTGGGATAGTAGC
>JAKEHU010000024.1 GCA_022614855.1 Chlamydiota bacterium | reverse complement strand
TTTTGCGCAAGTCTCGCTCGCTATAGGGGCGTTCCGCTATTGCTTCGCTCGACCTATGCAAATCTTTCTCAAAATCTCTTTGAATCTCAATGGATTAAAAATCGAGTTCGCGTTAGATATAAGATTTTCTATCCTATAAAAAATTTATCTATTAATGATTCAAGAATTTTACCCTCTAATGTTAGCTCATATTTTTCGTCAAAACCGACAAGTTGTAGTTGCTCTCCAAATAGATCTCGAATTCTATCTGCTTGATTCTCTGAAATTTTTAATAGATATTTATTTTTATGTTTCTCAATTGAAATAAGCAATTCCTTCAACCAACTTGGCAAAAAAGAAGCTCGACAAAGGTAATCATATTCATTTTTAGTTAATTCAACTGCTACCATTAGATAACTCATCAATTAATTTTTCAGCTTTTTTAGTTGAAGTTGGATTCACAGAAACGATTTGTTGTGTTTCAGGATTAAGAACAACTTCTGCTTTTTTACCTATAAAACGTTGGCTAGGTCTTCCCAGCCGGTCGATTTTAATCTCCTCTATTTTTAAAGGAGCTTCAATAGCATCTAAAATGGCTTCCTTTGAAACGCCTCTTTCAATTGCTCTTTGTAAGGCATGTTCTGTGAGTTTTATATTTTGAGAAATCTTTGAAGCATTTTTAGCAATATCGCTCTCTATTTTTCCAACCTTCGTAACTTGATTAATTTCACTAGAGTTAAACCCTAACTCTTCTGCGCGAGATACAGTTTTAGCTTGCAAAACTTCAGCAACCCTTGCACCACTTCCCAATTCTGCTGCAGCTTCAAGGGGAAGGATTTTTTCTGCAATTTGGAGGTTTTTATAAGCTGTAGCTAATTCTTGTGCTCCTTTAACTCCCTTGGAAATGAGCTTAGCTAAAGCTCCAGGAGTGATGATATCACATCCATATTTGCCAAGTGCAAATGAAGATAACTCTCCTCTTTCAAGAGATGGAAGAGTATCCCATTTTGTGATGAGTTTGTGAAGTTCAGGTGCTACTGCTTTGCATAGAGAGCTCCACTGTTCTGTACGAGCAAGCTCGCTTAGGATGGTAAGAGCTTCATACATTTTTTGAGCTGTGTGGATGGGATGGATAATTGCATCTGAAAGAAAGAGAAGTATACCTTTTCCAGATTCAGCAATTCCTCTTGGTAGTCCTTTGGCAAAACCAATGATAAAATCAGAAGTGTTAAAGGAATATGTTACAGGAGGGGTTTGAGAGATATAGGCATGATAATCTTTTATGGCATGATCGTATTGCCTCAAGCCTAAATTGGCAATTCCTCTGTGTAGATAAGAAACTGGATTAGTAGGATTGAGTTCAATGGCTTTTCCCAAGTCATTGACAGCCTGATTAAAATAACCAAACTCTAAGGCTTTTTCTCCTCTCATCTGATAGGAAAGAGCGTTGAAATTTGTTTCTTTGGTTGGATCAAATGAAGAAGCATAGTCTGTGGAGAACTTTCGATCGATCTCTTGATGTTCATTTCCCGTGGGCATAGAGTAACGATTTTGCAAACCGATATTTTGGATTTCTTGAGAAAGAGGCGCATACTCATTGATGTAGCTTTGAATGTCTTTGAAGGTATTATGTGCAAAAAGAGATCCTAAGGCTCTTCCATTTTCTTCAAAAGGAAGCTGTTGATTAGAAGTCTGAAAAAACTGTTCATTTACGAGGTCTTCTTTAAAGGTAGAGGTCTGGTAATCAAGAAGGGATTTCAACATGGGTGCTCCTTGCATGTTATCGGTAGCTACAGGTGGTAATGGAACAGAAGTTTTTTCTTCAGGCTTGGTTTATCAGAATCAGATGGTGATGTGGCAGCTGTGCCGACTGCAGCTGCTCCAGCTGTTGCAGCTGCAGCTACACCAATGACAACTGCAGTTGCTACTACAATTGCAGCTCCAATGATGATGGCTTTTTTATGTCTTTTGACATATGTTTTTATCTGGTCGAATTTCTTTTTAAGCCATCCTTTGCAGAAGAGTATTTTTCCTGCACTGTCAAAAACAGCTGGTACGATGATGTAATCAGATCCTTGGTTGAGAGAATAGAAAAATTCATTTTCTCCATCACTTTCTCCATAAAGTAGGTCCATAATGTCTTTTTCAAGCTGCTCAGTATCCTCTCCAGGTAAAAGTCCTTCTCTTGCCAAAAAGATGATAAATTGAGTGATTCTCTCTAATTCTTCAGGGGTGTATTTTTCTTCTGCTTCTCCAGATTCAATTTCACCCAAGAGTTTTAAAACATCATCATAAGAAAACAATCGATCGCTAAAAGGAAATTTTTCTGTGGGGAATTCTTCTACTTGGGGATTTTCAGTTTGTGGATAAAGTGGAGAAATAGGAATGGTAAAGAGAAGTAGAGAATTGATGATGGGTTTACAGTAGCGCATATTTTCTTAGATTAGAAAATGACGCAAAAATGTATCTCATGACGAAATGAAATGCAAATCTTTTTTCATTGATAGTTCATGTAAAAAGCAACTGTTTCAAATGATTCAGTTTAGGGCACCTCATCTACTCCGCCCTGATGCCATGGCCCACATTTCACAATCCGCTTTACTGCAAGCCATCCACCCTTAAAAACTCCATGCTTTTCTACCGCTTCCAAACAGTAATTGGAACAACTCGGATAAAAGCGGCAACACTCTCCCACAAATAGCCCAATCGTCCATTGATATACGCGGATAAAAAACTTAAGGATTTTTTTCATGTCTGACCAAAGGAGCTATGATTTTCTCAGCATAATGTTTAAAACCCTCATGCTCTCTTACGCCATCATAAATCGGATCCACGATCAACCCCTTCACATCTTCTCGATAATCATTTCCGAAAAGAGAAGCCGTCTCCAGCCAGCCACCAGCATAAACAGCCTCATTCACACAGGCAAACGCCTTAGAATTCAATACCGCCACTTCAAACGAAGGTTCAATCTCATAAATCTCCCTTGCATACTTGCATACCAACGGATAATTCTTCCGCTCAAATGCCAACTTACAAAGCAAATGCTTTCCCTCTTTTAGCAATTCATGATCCGCACTCAAAAGCAGTTCATACGACTTTTGCCCCTCATTTTCCTGAAGATGAATATTTGACAAAGCCACAATTGCAGAATTTTTCATCTGCTTATCCTTGCATTTAAGCAACTTTTTTAAGATCGCCTTCGCACCTGCCAAATCGCCGCCTTTCATTGCCTCAATTCCCCTGACATAATGGTCAAAGGGATAAACCTTGTGTGAGAAAAAAACTACGCCCCATAACAGTTTCAAATTCTGATATCCGAAAATTCCCAATAAAGTCCCAAAAAAGAAAAACCCCATATAAAAAAGATAAGGCACAGCAACCAAGCTACTGATCAAACCAATCACAAGAGTTGCCTTTTGCCCCTTCGCCCCAAACTTGCTTTCCAATAGATAGCGCACAAGATGACCCCCATCCAAAGGCATCACCGGAATCAAATTGAGCAAACACCACAAAATATTGATCTGCATCGTCGCCGACAGAAAGAACAAAACATAGTGATTTTGGAACAGATGCCATTTCAACAACAAATAAGGTATCAGAATCAAAATACCCTCAAACAAAGGTCCATTCAAAATGATGAGAAACCGCTGCTTAGGCGTAATGAGATACTGATCATACTGCGCATAACCCCCAAACCCCTCCAATGTAATCTCCGGCCTCGCCCCAAAATATCTCGCCGTCAACGCATGCCCATACTCATGCGTAAGCAAGCTCAACATCAACACCACCCCCAAAATCAAACTATACCAAGACAAACCCCGATACATTCCCGAGAAAACCACCAGAAAAAGCCAAAAAGTCGGCAGAATCCGCACCGGAATATCCAAAAACCTAAAGTACAAAGACCCCTCCATCTCAGAAGGATGAGGATAGCAATTTATCTTTTTAGCAGCGAGGGAAAGTCATCAAGAAATTCAAATAAGAAGCTGCAATAATTAACAAAAAAGATATAACTACATTTTTAATTTAATTTTGTAGCATTACTTTTAATCGATTATCTTTGGTTCCCATTTAAATTGAAGATTATTAGATCTCTTAATAAGAAACTTGTCCATAACAAGATAGTCAATTTCGGTGCCCATCATGCATCGAAATGCATCTTGAGGAGAGCAAACAATAGGTTCACCGCGAATATTGAAACTGGTGTTTACTAATATGGGTATACCTGTCAACTTTCCAAATTCTTTTATGAGAGAGTAATAAAGAGGGTTTTGCTCTTTTCGAACTGTCTGAAGTCGTCCACTACCATCTACATGTGTTACGGCAGGGATCTGAGATTGTTTTTGGGTTTTTATGGGATATACCATTAGCATGTAATCTGTTGGCTCAGGAATCGGATCATCACATTCGAAATACTCTTTAGCATCATCTACACATACAACGGGAGCAAAAGGTCTAAATAGTTCTCTATGTTTAACTTTCGCATTTAAAATATCTCGCATATCTTTATGAAGAGGACTTGCAAGAATACTTCTATTTCCAAGCGCTCTAGGACCCCATTCCATTCTACCTTGAAACCAACCAATTATAAATTTATCTTTTAAGAGCATTGCTACTTTTTTAAGCAATTCATCAGAACTATTAAAAGATTCATAATTAATATTTTCCTTATCTAGAAACTCTTTTATTTCTTCAGTAGAATATTTAGGCCCATATGAAGAATGCGTAACACATTCAATTTTTTCTTTTTTAGAGACTCTATGTTGAATATATTTTGCTGCTCCAATAACAGTTCCACTATCTCCAGCAGATGGTTGAATGAAAATTTTCTTAAAAGGGGTTTTAGAAAGGATTTTTCCGTTAATTACGCTATTAAGAGCCACGCCTCCTGCATAGCACAAATTGTCTTGTTTTGTGACTCGATGAACAAAGTTCAAAAGATTGAGAACAGCATCCTCAGTAATCATTTGTAAAGCTGCTGCAAGATTTTGATAATCTGCTGTTATTTCTCCTCCTCTTGAATTAGGCTTTAGTCCAAGTAATTTTGACATTTCATCTGTACAAGCTGGCGAATCGAACCTTTCATGCCCAAAATATTTCATATTGAGAGAAAAACTACCATCTCCGTTAAGATCAACAACTTGGGATAGTTTGTTATAATATTTGTTTTTTACTCTATCCATAATTCCGTAGGGAGCCAAACCCATGACTTTATATTCATGATCATTTGCTTTGAATCCAAGAAAAACAGTAATCGCTGTATAAAGTAGACCTATTGAATGAGGAAAATTAATGCATTTTTCGAGTTTTAAATTATTGGATTCTGCTTGACCATATGATGTAGTAACTTTTTCTCCTACACCATCTATGGTCACAATTGCAGCTTGATCAAAACCGCTCACATAATATGCACTGGCAGCATGACAAAGATGGTGATCTAAAAAAATAATTTTGTTATTAAGTTTGGTTTTCTCAAGAAAGACTTCTTGCATCTTTTCCTTGGATTTGATTTCAGTCCACATTTTCACAATGTTTTGATACAGATCTTGTGAAGGTGGATTTTTTTTTAAATAACTTTCAATGCGTTTCCATTTGATATCAGGATTTTCATAGAAAACAATTAGGTCAACAGACGTGATTCCTGCTTCATTTAAACAATAGTTAATTGCGTTAATAGGGAAACTTGGATCGTGTTTTTTTCTTGTGAAGCGTTCTTCATCTGCAGCTGCAATGAGCTTCCCATCCTTTATGATACATGCAGAACTGTCGTGAAAGTAGCAAGAAAATGCAAGAATTGTAGGATTTGCTAATTTAGGTAGATCTACATCGAGAAATTCGTAATTTTCCCATGTTGAATTTATTTCTCGCATATTTTTCCCATTAAAAAAGAGTATAGTGCTCAATCGGAATCATTAATTCCTCTTTTTTATTACTCATAGGTGTGTGTGCTTTTTCAATTAGTTGTTTTAATCTTGTTCTTTGGGATATTTTTCCAGAAATTATACTATGAATTTGATTCGCAATAAATTTATTAGTGTCATTAATGGGATGGCAATAATCTATAAAATAACGAATATCGTCTTGCGTTCTATCTAAGGAGATTTGAATAAAAGGTAGGTCATATTCATCAACCAAATTATGTAAAGCTGCTAAATGACCTTTCTTAATCCTTGGTACAATATAGTCTTTCTCTCTTGCTTCTTCTAGAATGATTTTCTTGAGTTCTGAATAAGATTTTTCTTTAAGGGCAGTATTCCAAAGTAATCTTGCTTCATCTAGTAATTGGTAAACAGTATTTGAACCTGGATATTCTTTTCTTTCGAGGTCTTCATTCAAGACACGAGTTCCAGGTTTCCAATAAATTGGTGTAATTGGTTCAATAATTATGAGAGAGATCTTCTGATTTCGGCAGGTCAATATAATTTGTTCCATATTTACTCTATAATCATTTGCTGAAACACGAGTAATAATTGGGGAAATATTTTCTTCTTTAAAAAATCTATTTAAGAAAAATTTTTTACTTTTTTCTATCCATTCTTTGTCTTGTCGATTATGGTCCCAAACTGAATCATTGTTTCCATAGTAAGCTGTCACCCAATGTATATCGATTTTCTCTTGTTTAAATCTGTCGAGTAAAAGACCTAAACGTCTACTTCCTTGAAGTGAAGTATGAGCCGGAACTCCTGCATTGATAACTAGATATTCGTCTCCGATAAGATCTCTAAGATAATCAGAATAAGTCTTATATTGAAAAAACGCTGGAAGAAGGGGTAGGGTTTTCGATAATCTATCTCGATTTTGAGTAACGATATTGCTATCCCATCCCGATGTAGAAGAGTCTCCAATATTTAGAATAACTTTCTTTTTCGAAATCTTTAAATCCTGAATTAACTGCTCTAGATCAATGAAGTCTTTTTCTCCAATAAAATCCTTGCTAGTGGGCATAGTATGACCCAAGTAAGAGTCAGGAACAAATGGAGACTCCAGGACTTGTGCCGCAATAACAGGATTTTTAAAATTCAATGTTGCTGATTTTTTAACCATTGCATCTACAATTTTTTTAATAATTATAAATAAATAAAGAATTATTATGAAGAATTACTCCTAATTAATTGTTAAAAAATGATAAAGAAATTAATTTTTTCTTTAAAAAAATTAAACTATCCTCAACAAACTCATTAATTTACAACAAAATTTAATTTCTATTATTCTTAAAATATTCAAATTCTTCAGGAGATACCATACTTCCTGGTTCTTCAGAATAATAGTTGTAAACTATTTCATAAGCTTTAGGAGTAAGGATTTGTGGAGGACGATAAGGGTTATCTAGGGCATAAATCACATAAATCATTAAAGAAAAGTACCCTATGAACAAAGAATTCATGAGTAAATGAGCTAAAGTATTCTCCGTTCCAAAAAAGAATAGGAAAGTAACAAGAGTGATACTTCCTGAAATTAAGGCCAGCCAAGAAAGTGTTCCAAGTGATTCCCAGCTAGTATAAATTCGTTCAAGACGTGCACTATTAAATTGAGTTAAAACATCTAATGCTTGGTTGAACCAAATTCTTTCTTTTTCTGATTGCGGGTTATATTCATAAATTGGTTTCCAAAACTCTTCTAGTTTTTCTAGGGTTTTCAGGCTTTCCTTTTTATAAGGCATGAGTTTCCATTCATCTTCAATAACAGATTTCAAATATGCTTTAATTCCAGTTTCAATTTTTTTTCTCACTTGTTCGGGAAAAGATCGCGCTATACGAATGAGATCTGCAGCTAAGTATGCTTCATTGTCTATTCTTTCCTTTATTTTACTAAAATTATTTTGTGTACTAACAATAGTAAAACCCAATAGTACACTAAACAGTACACCTAAAGAAGTTATAACATAGCCTGCAAGATCATGATGTTTTTTTAAGACACTAAAATGAACAAATTTACGAACAATAAAAAATACGGGAATAAAAAATGCTATTGAACCGAATACAAATAATAAACAAGAAAAAATCCAATTCATCAAAATCCCTTATTTGAAAAGCCAGATATTATTCTTCACCATGACGCCACGATAAGAAAAAATTCCATTCTAAGAAATTTTTTTTTCGTTTAAGAATCAGCTTCACAATATACCAATTTGATTTTTTAATTGAAGACAAATATAGGGAATCCAAATAGCAGTGATCTACAAAATTTGAAAGATCCATTTTTTATGAATTCGGCAGTGGAAAAAGATTTGCATTTCATTTCTTCATGAGATACATTTCTGCGTTATTTTCTTAATGGAGAAAATATGCGCTACTGTAAACCCATCATCAATTCCATCCTTCTTTTTACCATTCCTGCTGTTCCACTTTATCCACAAACTGAACCTCCACAAATCGAACAATCCCCCACCGAAAAACTTCTCACTTCTCTCAGCGATCGATTGCCTTCTTATGATGACGTTTTAAAACTCTTAGATGAAATCGAATCTGGAGAAGCGGAAGAAAAATACACTCCTGAAGAATTAGAGAGAATAACCCAATTTATCGTCTTTTTAGCAAGAGAAGGACTACTTCCTGGAGATGATGTACAAGAACTTGAAAATGACACTCATGATCTATTGTATGGAGAAGACGGAAATGGTTCTTATGAATTTTTCTATTCTCTCAACCAAGGATCTGATTACATCATCGTACCAGCCGTTTTTGACAGCGTAGGAAAAATTATCCTTTGCAAAGGATGGCTTAAAAAGAAATTTGATAAGATAAAAGGGTATGTCAAAAGACATAAAAAAGCCATCATCATTGGAGCTGCAATTGTAGTAGCAACCGCGGTTGTCATTGGTGTAGCTGCAGCTGCAACAGCTGGAGCAGCGGGAGTAGCTGGGGCTGCATCATCCCCTGGCCATGACAAAAAAGAAAAGCCCACGCCCGAGGAAAAAACTCCTGTTCCTGTAGACATTCCTTCTACCAATACAACCATGAAAGAAACGCCTGTTTTGAAAGAAACTATTAATGAACAAGTTTCTTCATTTAAAGAATTCATGGGAGAAGATAAATTTGTTCAGCAATCAACTTCTTCGCGAGAATGGAATGATTTCTCATTTGGAGAAAAAACGAGAGAACTTGGAGCATTTTTAGCTCACAAAGCATTTGATGAGGTTTCCACATTAGCTGGTCTAGTTCCAAAGCTATATGAAGAATTACAAGGTGTAGGAGCTCAAGTAATACCAGAAGGTCTTTCTCTTCCAAATGATATTTCTGAGAGTTCTAAAGAAAATTTTGAGAATTTAGTAGCAGGTGGGCACAAAATAATTGACCAGGTTTTTTCATCAGACCAAGCTCAATTTTATGATCCAGAAATTAAAGCTAATGATCTTATGAATAATTTCGCTATTGGGGTAATTCCTCTTCCAGGTGCCTTGAGTCAAATCTTTTCCAATACAAGCAAGTTAATAGAGAATGGAAAAGTTTTAGATAGAGCTGGGTTTACAAAAGCTGGAAGAAGTTTAATGAAACATGGATATAGAGATGGTAGTGTTTTTCCAAAACCTGTTGGAAATCCAGCTCAGGTAAATGAGCATGGTCAAAAAATGTTAGAATCAATCCTGGGTCACCCTGAGAAAAAGTTAATTCCTGGAGAATTTGAGAGGTTTGGAAAAGTTGTTGATATTTATGCACCAGGTATTGGAGGAGCTCGCTATAGTGCTGATGGCGAGTTTATTGGATTTTTAGAACCATAAGGTAATAACGGATGGAAAAATTTCGTATAACTATAGCAAGTCTTCCAGACAGAGAACATCTTGTAGCTGAAATTATTTATGAAGGAGTTCAATGGGCAGAAATTTCCCAAGAAACAGATGAATTAGTCATTCAATTTTATTCACATCCAAGACAAAAATATTGGGAATTCTCATTTGATGAAGCATTAGAAGCACTTGAAATAGCTAAGAAAAAGCTACTAGATTTATGAAGCTACAATACCCTTCTCATCACAATTTAAAACACTGAATGCTATGCCAATTCCTATTGTTTTTTTATGGTTATTGATAACTTCTACAACTGTTTCCTTATCTAATTTATGATGTTCTTTTAATTTTATAAATAAGGGTGTTTCATGTAATGTTTGTCTCAAATAAATGCCAAATAATCCAATCAATCCACCAGACCAAAATGAAATTCGCCAACCCCAAGACATTAAAAATTCATACGACATGAATTGTTCCATAAAGAAAGTCTGAGTTACACCTAAGATTGCTCCAATTTGATTTCCAAATGCTCCCCAACTACCCATAAACTTTCTATTGGTTACATCGGCGTTTTCATATAAAAAACAAAAAGTTCCAGGAGCTTCTCCCGCTGCTGGGATGGACTGTAATAATCGCAAGAAAACAAGTAAGAAAGGAGCAAATATCCCTACTTGTGTATATGTAGGCAAACAACCCATTAAAAAAGTAGGCACGGTCATAATAATAATCGACAAAATGAATGCTCTTTTTCTGCCTATTAAGTCCCCAATGCGGCCAAAGATAATAGCTCCGATAGGACGAGTTAAAAATCCAGATCCAAAAACTATAAAAGCACTTGTCCAATTTGCCAATGATGATTCGAAATTAAAAAAAACAAGTGCAAGAATCGGTACAAGGTAGGCATACGAATAAATTTCAAACCATTCCAAAATATTTCCGAATGTAACAGCAAGAATTACATGAATCTGTTCTTTTTTTAGTTGGAACATAATTATTGTCACTTATGTAGAAGAAATAAATC
>JAKEHU010000023.1 GCA_022614855.1 Chlamydiota bacterium | reverse complement strand
GCGGGACTTCTCTTGTTAGATCCATCAAACATCACGATCAGTAACGCTGCAAATACCGCAGGGATCTCCTTCAATGTATTAACACGAACTTATGCAGATACAGGAGGTTTGGGAACGCAAAATATTGAAATTGCACATATTATTGGCAATCTCAATGATGGAAATGTCACCGTAACTACCGCTTCTACTGCAGGGCAGCTAGGAAATCTCACAGTCACAGATTCTTTTGATTGGAATACAGCTCCGCCAGCCAACACGACTCTTCTCTTTCGTGCAGATGGCGAGGTGAACATCAATGCTCCAATTTTAAACAATACGACTACTGGCGGAAATATCATTGAGTTTGATTCAAGATTAGCTACAAACATTAACTCCAATATTACAAATAATGGCGTAGGCAATGGTCAGATCAGATTTAGAAGTGGGGTTGTTACCCCTCTTTCTGTCGCACCTCTCACAGTAGCACTCGGTGTTACTGTTACAAATACTTCAGCTGGCGAAATTCTCCTATCATCATTTGCAGATGATGTCGTGGTCAATGGCAATCTCTCTTGTTCAGGGACCGGTGGTATGACTTTAAGAGCAGGTGTAACGGGTGATGTTGAAATCAATTCGACTGCAACGACGAATTTTACAAATGGTGGATTTAGATGTGAAACCGACCCAGCAACAAATCTTGGATCAGTTTTTCTGGAGGGTTCCTATAGTTTTACCGGCTCTAGCAGTATGACTATCACTGCAGGAGGTGATGTATCAGCTACTCCTTCTGCTTTTACATTCAATACCACAGGATCAGCAAATATCCAATCTGTAGGACCAGGACTTGGTTCTCAAGTATTATTGAATAATGGTAGCCTTGGAGCAAATGTATATGAACTTTTCAATGGACCATTTACATTAAGTGCAACTAATGCGGTACAATTTGAAGGTCCTCTCACCAAAACATCTACTCAACCTTTAACCCTAACATCTGCTACAGAATCTGCCGGATTATTGAGAGGAACGATCAATATTAATGCCGGAGATGTCAACATCACAGCTTTTACAGCTGCAGGTCTAGGTATATCAACGGGAACAGTGAATGTGAATACGACAGGACAGGTCAATGTCGTTTCCAATGGTCCAGCGGCTACGAGTAGTGCCGCTATGCAAGGTCCCATTAATTACAACACAGGAGATGTGAACTTTACCGCCAATGGTACGATCAATGTTTCAAATACTGTGAACTACAACGGAGGTACTCTTGATTTAATCGCAGGCAACGATATCGTCATTGGTCCTGGTACTTTAACTGTTGCTTCTGTAAACCCATTTAATGCTACAACAACAGGAGTTCTAGTTCCTTCGGATTTCATTCTAACAGCAACAATTGTCGGAACAGGAGGTCCAATCAATTTGAATATCAATGGTTCCGCTACTTTCAATGGAGCAGTAAACCTAAATACGGCGCAACCTTTTACGGTTAGTTGTACAACAGGAAATATCAATGTCAATCGGATCATAACAAATATCAGTTCAGGGCAAATCATTGCCTCCTGCCCAGGAAATTTCTCCGTAGGAACACTGACTGGAACACTCCCAAGCCAAATTGGCTCTGCAAATGGAAATACAGTCTTAGGTGTAGGAGGTAATCTCAATGTGTTTGCAGGTTCAGGAGCTGGAGCGACCTCAACTCTAGGTTTAGCCACTGGCAATAGCAGTCTCCTCGCAACAGTAGCAGGAGATGTTGCAGTCGAAGGAAATGGAAATAATATTGCAGCAATTACGAGTAGCGGACCTCTGATAATGGATATAGGCGGCGATTTTTTAATGACCTCTGATCAGATATTAGGTGGTACAGGTGAAGCACGCATTATTGGAGAATCGGATATTACGATCAATTCTACAAATATGGGGTTAACGGGATTTACAGGAGGTCCTCAAGTTCTCATTGAAACTACTGGAGGAAATATCCAGCTCGTTGCACAAAACAATTTTATCTTAGATTCGAATGGTCAAGTGGTTAATCAGGGTTCGGGTGAAATTGCGATTGTCGTAGATCAACAGGCACCTTCTCCTCCAGGATTCGGTACCGGAATTTTCAACCTGGATGCAAACACACAAATCGGCAGAGTCGGCGGAGGTGCGGTGCGCATATTTACAGCAATTCCACCTGCGAATGTCATTGATGGACTTATCAATGGAATGGCTCTTGTAACTGTCGGTGGCCCCCCTTCAAATCTAGAACAGTACAACGTCTATTTTTCCAGCTTTGGCGGCGGTTTCGGCATTCCTTTTACGATCTTTTACAAAAGTACAGGCATTCCAAACCTTGGCCCTCCCGGTACAGATGTCATCTTTACCCTTGCAGAATTGGACCGTATATTATACCGCTACGAAGGCTTTCTTTTTGGCTTTAGAGATAATTTTTCCTTTCCCTTCTATCTTTGCGGGGCGATTGAAGATACTGGTATAGTCACCATCCGTCAGCGACTCTTTCATCCTCAACACTTCCTTAATCCTTATTTCCAGGAATTTGATTGCAATTGCATCAAATATCCCGAAAAGTGTGAAGCTATTTTTCCCAGATAGAAGAGGGTGATTTTCCCCAAAAATAGGGACCATAATCGTACAAGAGCTCTTCCCCTCTTTGAATGGGGATCTTTGCAAAGAGAATAATGTGCATTCTGCCCCCATAAAAGATGGAAGTTGGTTCTAAATTGGCTTTTTCATTGCTATGATTGATATAGCGAGTGTGGTTGCCAAGCAAAGCTGCATCAATGATAAAAGGAGTTTCATTATTTTCTCCTATTGGATAGGAAAAACAATAAGAATTGACATTCTTTTTATCTCTTTTGCGAACCACTCCCACATACTCTCCGATAAAAGTTCCAGGAACAATCCTTTGCTCTGAAAAAACTCCATATCCTATCTCTTTTCCAATCCATTTGATGGCAAGATCAAGAGTAGTGGTTTTTTCCATATCTTTTTCATAATAAATTCCAAGCCATTTTTGCTTTGTTTCCACCTTACCATTATCCATCGATTTTTGACATAATCGACAAATGCGGTTTTCAATTTTTGGAGAAGAAAATTGCAGAGATTCACTCCATTTCACTCCCATGACTTTCTCAAATTGCTCCCTACTGTAACTAGCGGCTGTATCCTCAGGATGGATGACCTTGATCTGATCTCTCATAGTTCATATACTATAAAAGATGAGAAAATGGATTTCTTTCTTTTTTGTTCTCCTTTCTTGTCTTTGTTATGGAGAAGGCCTTCTTGACAAAGAAGGAAGACCAACCTCTGAATTTTCAGAGCTTCTTCAGCTTTTTCAAATTTCTGAAATGAACTCAATCGATGTGATTGCAGATACCTGCTCAAAAAATTGGGTTACGGAAAATAAAGAACGGTGGCAATTTGCTGAAAAATATCCTGAAAAAAGAACCAAAGCCATCAATATATTGAAACAAATTGGATGCATTAAGAGTAAACGTGCTTCTCAAAAAACCTATGATGGAGCCATTGTTTTAGGCGCTTCAACAAAGGCAGTCAAACAAAAGCTAAGCCTCCTTGTTTACGAATGGAAAAGAGGGGTCAGGTTTAAACAAGTAATTTTTTTAACAGGACAAAGAGATCTTGATCCTGCAGTTGAAGATCTGAAAGAAAATGGCAAAACGGAAACAGAAATGATGGTTCACCTTTATCAAACCATGAAAATGCCCAAAGCTCTTAAATCTCTTCCTTTGATTGTCATCGATACTCCCAAACAGGAAATTGATTCTGTTTTTAGAAGACCTAATCGAGCTGACACAGTTAGAGAATGGCTAAAGAACAACCCAACTGCTGGAACTTATCTCGTATTTTCTAGGCAGCCTTTTATTGGATATGAAGATGTTTGCATCAAAAATTTCTTGCCAGCAGGAATTCATATTGAAACCATTGGAGCAAGAGCTTCTAATGAGCTTTTGCTTGCAGTTCATCTAGATAACATTGCTAAATGGCTTAAACAAGAAGTGTTACATCATCAAAAATCTCGATGAAATCAACTCGTCAAAAGATTTATCTCATTCGCCATGGAGAAACAGATTGGACGGTCCAACAAAAACATACAGGTTTGACCGACGTTTCTTTAACGGAGTTTGGTCGCAGGCAAGCAAAAGCCATTGGGGAACGATTAAAAGATCATTCTTTTAAAAAAGTCTTAGTCAGTCCGCTAGAGCGGGCAAAAAGAACCTGCGAAATTGCGGGCTATCTTGATCAGGCAGAAATCGATTCCGATCTGGTCGAATGGAATTATGGGGATTATGAAGGAAAAACAAATGGAGAAATTCTCAAAGAAAATCCTAATTGGATGATTTTCACCCATGGCGCCCCCAACGGAGAATCGGTCGCTGATGTTGGATTAAGAGTAAAACGCATTCTCAATAAGGTGAAAAATATTGAAGGAGATGTGGCTATTTTCTCTAGTGGCCATTTTTTGCGATCTTTCACTGCAAGATGGTTAGATCTTGCGATTGAAGATGGCAGACTTTTTCTTCTCACAACTGGATCGATTTCCATTTTAGGCTATGAAAGATCGCAAAGAGTGATCATCTCTTGGAATCAATTATTTTCATAGCTAACTTTCCTTTGACTTTTCCGCTTTCCAATTTTTGATGAGCCTTCTTTACCTCTTCTAAAGAAAATCGTTCGACCACTTCCGGCCTGCTAAGATGAAGTTCATTTCGCTCAATTAAACGGGTCAAATGAGAAAGGTGTTGTTTATATACTTGCCAATTTTTTTCCTGATTTGAAAAGGATTCAGCCCCCACAAACACAAAATGAACAGATAAATTCTTATCAAAAGCAGCGCTTTCTTTTCTGTACCATAATTCAATGGGGAACCCCTTTTCTTCAGGGAGAAGTGTCGCGATATGACCTTGGTAATCTGCAATGGCAAAACAGAGTTTTTTCATCTCTTTTCCAACAAAATCAAAAGCTGCAGGAAAAAGATTTCCTCCATTCATTTGAATGAGCCTTTCTGCCATTTGTTCTAGAGTTAATCCTGAATAGCGCAAAATGTGTTTTTTTGAGATTTGCAAATTTTCAATGAGATGTCGCTCACTTTCCTCATTTCCTGCTGTCGAAAAAATAGGGCCTGCTCGATAAATTCTAGCAAGTTGAATAGCAAAAGAACCAACCCCTCCCCCACCCCCTGCAATGAAAAGAGGTTTGCCCTCTTGCAAAGCTCCTGAGGCGATTAGAGCGCGAAAAGCAGTGAGTCCAACTAAGGACACTGTTGCCGCTTCTTCAAATCCGATGTTTTTTGGCTTTTTTACCACAAACTGTGCTGGCACACAGGTATATTCTGCGTAAGTTCCATTTGTTCCTTGCCCAAAAACCAGGGCTAAGACCTCATCTCCTACTGAAAAATCATGAAATGCCATTCCCACTGCATCGACAATTCCGCTGCACTCCACACCAAGTACTGCTGGCAGCTTTAATCCAGAAAAAACTCCTTGTCGCATTTTGCAATCCACATGATTGAATGCGACTGCTTTAATGCGAATGCGCACCTCATTTTTCTTTGGAGTTGGGATGGGAATCTCTTCTAGTTTTAATTCATCGATATTGCCAAAGCGGTGGATGAGAATTGCTTTCATATTTTTGAGATGCGGTTCATCAAAGCTTCATTTTCTTGAATTGCATCATCACAAAAAATAATAATTTCCTCCATTTTATTTTGATCGGCAAGGCGAAGAAGAGAGTAAAAATTATGAGAGGAAAGGCTAAACCATTGCCCACAACCTTCAATCCTCTCCCTTGAAAGTACCATCCTTTTTGGATTTGGTTTTTGTTTGAGATCTTTTAAAAATGACTTTTGATCTGTCCATACTTTTACCTGGGCATTTGGTGCATAATGTTTATATTTGACACCTGGAGAAGAAATCGGAGAGGAGTGGGAAAAAGTAGATATCTCTACTCCCAAAACCTCTTCAACTTCTTTTCTATTGATCTTCCCTGGACGCAAAAGAATTGGCGACGGAGATGAAACCAGATCGATTACTGTAGATTCCAAACCAATTTTACAAATTCCCCCATCTATAATTGCTGCAATACGACCCTCTAGATCTTGAAGAACATGATTTGCCTCAGTTGGACTTGGTCTTCCCGATAAATTTGCAGATGGGGCAACTAAAGGAACTCCTACTAGTGAGATGAGCTTTTGTGCAATTGGATGATTTGGAAAACGAATAGCAATGGTATCTAATGATCCACTTACCTGCTTTGGAACATTGGGATGTTTTTTGACTACTAAAGTTAAAGGGCCAGGAAAAAATGTTTCTGCCAATCGATAAAAAAAGTCTGGAATCTCAACAGCAATGGTTTCAATCTGATGTAAACCTGAAATGTGCGCAATCAAAGGATTATCGCGAGGCCTCTTTTTTGCCTGAAATATTTTCTCAATTGCATCTGGCCTAAAAATGGATGCACCAAGGCCGTAGACCGTTTCTGTGGGAAAGGCAACAACTTCGCCTTTTTTCAATAAATCCGCTGCAAAAGCAAGATCCTTTTCAAATAAAATTTGTGTTTTCATAGCGAAATATTATAAGATAAATAGGATCTCAAAAATATGAAAATAATCATCACTACTTTTGCCTATATCTTGATCTTGCTTTTAGGCGGATTGATCGGCTATTTTCGAGCCTCATCTTTAGCATCTCTGATTATGAGCATTCTTTTTTCGATTTCTTTGGGAATATCAGCTTTCATTGTCTACCTTGGAAAAGCCAAAGCTTTTTATGCCATTTTGATCCAGATCGCCATACTCCTTTTGTTTTTTAGCTATCGATACTTTTCTACAGGGAAATTTATGCCAGGTGGATTCATGTGTCTAGTCAGCCTTGCTGTACTCATTCTTCTCCTTTCTTTTGGCAGGAGATTCTTGTAACCTTTTGTCTACTGTCTTCCAATCGATATTTTGAAAAAATGCATCGATATATTTTTCTCGATCAAGACCATACTGCGGCATGTAAGCATGTTCAAAAACATCCATGATTAAAATGGGTTTTCCCCCTGCTAAATGGCCTAAATCATGTTCATTGATCCAGACGTTTAAAAGGGCTTTGCTCTGAGGGTCTCGGTAGAGAATAGCCCACCCGATTCCCCTTATCATCCCTGTATTGATAAAGTCCTTTTTCCACTCTTCATAAGATCCAAAATTCTTTTCAATTTCCTTGTAAATAGAGAGGTTAGAGTCCATGTCACCCTTTCCCCCTAAATTATCAAAATAAAATTCATGGAGGCGCATCCCATCAAATTCCCAGCCAAGTCGTCTTTTCAAAGCTCCATATTCCAGAGAGCGGGCATCTTTTACCTCTTCGATCTTTTTTAGGAGCAAATTGGTATTTTTTACATACCCTTGGTAAAGGGCAAAATGGAGCTGAAGAAGTTCTTTACTAAAACCATTCATCCCATAAAGATGGGAATAATCTTTAGCCCTATATTCTATAGAGGCAAACCCTGCTCTGAAAAAAAGGAGAAAAACAAGGAAAAGTGGCATCAAGGCCATTATGTTTCTTGGAAGAATTTTTTTAAAACACTTAAGAGTGTGTCTGCAAATTCTGCTTTCGATCTTTGAGAGATTTTTGCGATCTTTCATCTCGATCTCCTAAGGTCATATGCAGCTTCGCATATGACCCTTCGTCGATCGCCATGAAATATCATCAAGAAACTTCTCAAACCTCTAAAAAGCAGACTTTGCAGACACACTCTAAATTCTGTAGTTTACATCTAATTAAAAATCAAATGGATACAAAATAATATTAAGATTTGATTAATATTAAATAATTTAATATAATTTAATTCTAAATTATTAATAAGGTTATGATTACTCATATTATTCCTCGTACAGAAACTATTGTCGACTGGGCAGGAAATGGTGCAACCATTTTAGATTCAGTAACTTCCGTAACCAAAGGCACCGCTCGTGTATTTGTAGATATGGAAGTGGGGGTCGCCGTTTTTCATCCAATTGTCAAAGCACTAATTCCCTTAACAATAGCAGGTCTTGTCTTCTGTCTTTTCGAATCGATTTATGAGATCTTCTATCTCTACAAAACTGCCAATTTTATGAAAAAAAACAGTTTAGAAAAAATCTACACTAGGTACTTTAACCTAAGTGAAAGAAAAATCGCAGAAATTCAGAAAAAAATAATCGATAACCCAGCTCTAAAATTTAAAGATCTAGAAAAAAAAGCTCTTGATGAAAGATACGTCTGTTTGGAAAAGAGAGTAGCTCCTTGGTGTGCAGCCAAAATCAAACATAAAATAGACCATTTGATGATCCTGAGCACAGATAGTCGCCCAAGCGTACGTGCTTTTGCAAAGCCTCAAATCGAAGAGCTATTAAATGATATCAGCGATCAATGCAAAAAAAAGATGCTCGTGCACATCATTGGGCTCATTTCGATCGCTATTGCAGTTGTGAGTTTTGTTCTAGTCTTAGCTATTGTTCCTCCAGCTGGGGTGGCAATCTTCGCTTCTCTAACTGGCATTATCATTCTTTTTTCTATAGCAAGGATGATGATGGAGCGGGGGGTATTTACTCAACCGGGTTGGACTTTTTCCTTCAACAGTTGTCTTCCTGCGTGCTGTCAGGCCAAGAACGTTTAATATTCATTCCAAAGTG
Organism: Chlamydiota bacterium; assembly: GCA_022614855.1. Taxonomy (GTDB): domain Bacteria; phylum Chlamydiota; class Chlamydiia; order Chlamydiales; family Rhabdochlamydiaceae; genus JAKEHU01. The sequence continues at coordinate 11,602 of JAKEHU010000023.1, read as the reverse complement.
GTTTTCTAAAGATATCTCCCTCTGAGGCCAGGAGCTCATCCAAAGTTTCAAAAAAGGGGCATTCTAAATCGAGATCGTCATTATAAAATGCCCATTTGTGATCATTGATACAAAGAAGAATTTTCTCTGAAATTTTTTCATCCCATTCTTTATAGGTAATATTAAAACAGTCGATGGTTTTTCCATTTTTATTTAAATCTCTTTCTAGAAGTGTGGTGAATTTATCCTTTCGAAATAAAAATGCCCCTATAACTGCTTCTTCAAGCAATCTTTCCGCTTCTTCGCGATCAATTTTATGCCATGCCTGTTTGATTAAATCTGGTTTTCCAGACAAATTGGGTTCAGTCTCATCGATTTCCACATCAGAAAGCTGTTTGTAAATCTTCTCAATATCCTCTCCTTTGCTCGTAGGATCAAAACAGAGTGAATTCAAAGTTTTAATCGTCTCTCCCATGACTTTATAAGCAAGAGGCTCTAGATCGGAAAAAGTAAATTCGCTTTCCATTTTTTCTGGTTCCATGATTTCAAATTCTGTGGCTATTCCGGATAGATATTTCAATTCAATTACGATAGGCTTCCAGTCTCTTTCTTTAGAGATCACCCTAAGTGCAATTTCTCCTGTATGTCGATTGATAAAAGCCTTGTAAATTTTTTGCTCCATTTCTTTTTCTTTTTTTCTTTTTTCATACAATCTTCTAAATAATTCTCTAAAAAGAAGTACATTCTTTTTCACGGAAGGATTCAAAATTGCAACTTTCATATGGACCTATTTCATTTTTTCTTACTATCTTACTCCCTTTTATCTACTAAAAAGAAGGTTGTCAATTTTTTACCAAAATGACAAAATTCAGCGTTATGACAAATAAAATCAGCCAAGAAATTCAAAAATTTCGAAAATTTGCTTATCCAATTCATCCCTTTTTACAAAATCGCTGGTCGCCAAGATCTATGACTGGGGAGGGAATTTCAGAAGCTGAATTAATGCACCTGTTTGAAGCCGCTAGATGGGCTCCTTCTTCCTATAATAACCAGCCATGGCGGTTCATCTACGCTATGAGAGATACTCCAGAATGGGCTACTCTTTATGATTTAATGGTAGAATTCAACCAGCAGTGGACCAAAAAAGCCGCTGTCCTTCTCGTAGTTATTTCGAGAAATACCTTTGAAAAAAACAATAAGCTCGCAAGAACCCATAGCTATGATACAGGATCCGCTTGGATGAGTTTAGCTCTTGAGGGTAGTTATAGAGGCTATGTTGTGCATGGCATGGAAGGATTTGACTATGAAAAGGCGAGAAAAAATCTTCAGATTCCAGACGATTATACAGTAGAAGCTATGGCTGCCATTGGAAAAAGGGCACCAAAAGAACAATTACCTACTAAAGAAATGCAAGATCGAGAACAACCATCTGACAGAAAGCCCATCTCAGAATTCATCATGAAAGGAAAATTTCAAAAAAAAATCGGACAAAATAGTTGATCTTGCCCGATTTCAGTTTTAAGCTACTTTTCTTATCAATTATGCAGTAGCAGCTTTTCTTCTTCTGCGTCTTCTTCGATGTGTGCCAGCTGTAGTTTTTCTGCGTCTTCTTCGATGTGATTTTTTAGAAGAAGCTCTTTTTCTTCTACGTTTTGCCATGATTAATATCCTCCTTGTTGGATAAATAGGGATAGTTTATTAGTTCATATAACACCCTAACAAACACTTATCTCACCTACAATTTTCAATATAATAAATTTTTATTTAAAAACAAAAAAATTTTTTTAATTTTTTCTAGATGTTAATTTAGAACTATGTTATTTTCCGCTTTAAAATGTGGTTTTTGGCAGCCTTTTTTGAAGAGTTAAATTTTTTTATTTTTCACTGTCTCGCCTCTTAAAAACTCTTTAATTTCCCTGATTTTGAAAAAAAATCCTTTTAAAGATGGCCTATTTAAATTAAAAATGAGCTCTAAAACACACTAAAACTAAATGTGATTGAAATGGGAAAAAATAAGAAGCGGAGAGTGTTAAGCGTATTTATTCTTGCCATGCTCAATGTCTCGATCATGGCCTCTCTTCGCAATCTTCCTATTGTAGCTTCCTATGGCCTCAGTGCTGTGGTTTTTTTTTTCCTCGTTGCTATCTTTTTTCTTATTCCCTGCGCGCTCATTTCTGCTGAACTTGCAACAGGTTGGACAATGGGTGGAGGGATTTATATTTGGGTCAAAGAAGCTTTTGGCGATCGCTGGGGATTTTTTGCCATTTGGATGCAATGGGCCCATAATTTGAGTTGGTATCCTGTCATTCTCTCGTTTGTAGCAGGGACAATTGCCTACATCATTAACCCTGCTCTTGTAGAGAACAAGACCTTTGTCCTTTCAATTGTCCTTAGCTCATTTTGGGGAATGACCTTTATCAATTATTTTGGAATTCGAACTTCCAGTATAGTCAGCACGATTGGAGTAATTTTAGGGACAATCATCCCTGGAATTTTTGTCATCGGCTTAGGAATCAGCTGGTTAACAGAAAAACAGCCAGTTCAGACTCCACTTTCTTTTGAAGCTCTTTTTCCCGATTTAAGCAAAATTGGAAATTTATCTTTTTTAGCCGGCCTTTTTCTTGCCTTTTCAGGATTAGAAGTTTCTGCTGTGCATGCAAAAGAGGTGAAAGATCCTCAAAAAAACTACCCTAGAGCAATTATCTTAGCTGCCATTATCACATTTTTTGTATTTATGCTCGGTGCGCTAGCCATTGCAATTGTAATCCCGGAAAAAGAAATCAGTTTAGTTGCAGGGCTTATGGAGGCTTTTAAAATCTTTTTTAGTTACTATCATTTAGAATGGATCCTACCCATCATGGGCATTTTGCTTGTCATTGGGGCCGCTGCAGAAGTGAACGCTTGGATCGGAGGTCCAATCAGAGGACTTCATGCTACCTCTCTTCATGGAGATCTTCCCCCTCTTTTCCAACGCGTTAACAAACATGGCATGCCGACAAGTTTGCTTCTTTTTCAGGCAATTGTCGTAACGCTTTGTTCTTTTGTCATTTTAGAATTGCCAACCTTAAGTGCTGCTTTTTGGATTTTAAGTGTCCTTAGTGCACAAAGCTATCTCTTCATGTATATTTTGCTCTTTTTAGCAGGAATTAAATTGCGATACGAAAAACCTCATGTTCCAAGAGCCTACCGCATCCCCTACAAACTTCCAGGAATTTGGATTGTTGGAAGTCTAGGAGTCTTTGCCTGTCTCTTTGCAATATTCTTGGGATTTTTCCCTCCTACTCAATTAGAAGTGGGAAATATCATTTTCTATGAATCCTTTTTGATTGGCGGGCTCGTTTTCATGGTTGCAGTTCCTCTTATCTTTCACTTCTTTCGAAAACCGCACTGGATTAAAATTCCACCTTCCATTTCCAACTGGACAGATCAAGATAAAAGCTAAAGGCTGAAGGCTAAAAGCTAAAAAAAGAGAATGAGCTTTCCTAATTTAGCCTTTAGCCTTTATACTTTAGCCTTTAAAAAAAAACCCTCCCGGATTTCTCCAAAGAGGGTGAGAAGTTATTCCGTTTCCTCCGGGCGTGAGACTAAGGGCTGTTAATGAAACAAGGCCTATCATCTTCAGCTTCTATGAGAAGCTCTGATCACCTGAGGTATCCAAAAAAATTTGGACGAATAACTTCTGAGTGGCTGTCCGCAAGTCAGGGTTTATAGAGATTTGAAAAGATCGAAACCATGATTTGCAGACAGTCTCTAAGCTAACTTTAATTTAACAGATAATCTTTTATATGACAAATTATGTAGACATTGTATTCTTAAGTAATAATTACAATTTCTATATTAAAAATTCCTCAACTAAGCCTCAATTATCAGGATCAGCTTTAACGACTCTAAAAAACATTCAAAAAGTCTTTGAAAAAGGATTGGTTTATGTTCCACAGGACCAGGATGATTGGTATAGTAAACTCAGTAAAGACAAATTCGGGCAAGAATTATATAAAATATCAGATTCAATACACGAAAACTACAATAGAAAAGTTGAGAGGATAGGTTGGATTTGTAGAAAATTGAAAGGTATTGACAAAGAAAAGGAGAAAGTAGAGAAAGTTGTTAAAGAAATTCATAATCAAATATGCCCACCTATAGAATCACTACACAAAAAATTAGATGATCTACTTGTCACTAAAAATGATGTTAATAATAAGGAAGTTACTGATTTCCAATTAAAAGTATTAGATTGGGAATGTAAATATCTTCGTCACACAATGTTTGAGAGACCTTTGAATGTTGGAGATATTATTGTTTATTATCCTGATCCACCAAAATTTAAGCCCAAGGCTCTTACTGAAATTATCGAAAATTCTACTCCTCAGCAATTGCTTGATATCTTTTGTTATAGTTTTTTGACCTTTCCTTTGATCACTGAAGAAATTTTACGATGCAAAAAAATGGATGATTTTAAAACTCTTCTTGAAGCTTTGATCAAAGATGGAGCTGACATTAACAAAAAAAATCCCGTTGAACTGCCACCGCTTGCAATTGCTCTTAAAGGCAATAAAAAAGAATTAATCTTCTTTTTACTCGAAAAAGGAGCTGATTTAACTGTAGCATACCATCTCGATCCCCCTAAGTTAATTAGCAAGCGACCTAATGATAACACTTATCTCATCGATGCTGTGTTGACAAAAGATATAAAAATTGTGCAAAAGATTTTACAACGCCCTGATGGGAAAAAACAAATTAATGAACCCGGTATTTATGGATATACTCCTTTACATGAAGCTTGTCGTTGGGAAAGAGAAGATATTGTAAAGTTGCTTTTAGATTATGGAGCAGATTATTCCATAAAAAATCAATTAAAAGTTACCCCCTTGGATGTAGCTATTATCTGTGGAAATCTCAATATAGTTAAACTTTTATGTAAAAACGACTGGTTCACTTCTCGTATTTTCAATTATTTCCTTACTTATAATGTTCTACTATTTAATAAGTTATTCTTTGCAAATAAGATCTCTTTTGCAAGATACTAATAATTGAACTCCGACCATTCGGTATCGCAATAGCGCTTATTTTTGTTTAATGAATCGATCAGTTTCATATCTTCGTGCTTTAGCTCAAAATCAAAGATGGCCATGTTTTCCTTCAAATGGCTAATACTGGTAGTTTTAGGAATTACAGCAATTCCTTTTTGCACTAGCCATCTTAAGACTATTTGTCCGCCAGTTTTGTTGTATTTTTTTCCAATCGCGTTGAATTTCGGCTCTTCTTTCAATAAATCCCCTTTCCCAAAAGGGCGATAAGCGATGAGCTTAATCCCATTTTCATTGCAAAATTGCAAAAGATCTTCCTGGTTTAAGTAGGGATGGAATTCGACCTGATTTGCGTAGATCTTAAGACCTACATCCAAAGCATCCTGTAGATGGTGAATGGTGTAATTGCTCACCCCTGCATGGCGAATTTTTCCATTGGCGACCAGTTTTTGCATCGATTTTAAAATCTCTTCCAAGGGACGGTTTCGATTAGGCCAGTGGATTAAATAAAGATCGAGATAGTTGGTCTTCAGCTCCTTTAAAGCAAGATCGCAGGATTCTTCTATACTTTTGTCTATTTTGGAATCATCGACAAAATCTAAAAAAAACTTAGAGGTAATGAAAAGGCTCGATCGATCCTTTCCAGCTATGGCTTTTGCAATGTCTCGATGATTTTCATAGGCATGTGCCGTATCGATATGCGTATATCCCAAATTAAGCGCTTTTTTAACCAGTTCAGTACATTCTTTTCCTTGCAGTTCATACGTGCCAAGCCCGAGAAGAGCCATTTCCATCTCTATATCCTCTTCCTAAAGCGCGAGACAAAACATCCATCACTTTTTGCAGCCATGATAAAATCGCTTTCCGTTAACCCCTTAATTTTATGAGTAGAGTAAGAGAGTTTTACTTTTCCCCAAGTCAGAAAGATATCTGGGTGGTGGCCTTCTTCCTCTGCAACCCTGCCGATATCATTGACAAATTCCAACGCCTCTTTGAAATTTTTAAATCGATATTCCTTTTCTATCTCGCTCTCTTCCACCAAATTCCAATTTTCCACTCTTTCCATGAAAGATTTTAGACTTGCGCCTTTAAGAGGAGCAGCCCCCTTTTCACAAGGAACACATTTCTTCTTTGCTAGCTCCATTATGATCTTATCCTCAAATGCTGTTTTACAAGAGAATGTGAAACTGGTATATTTTTTTCTATATTTTTCTACTCACATAAGTATCGCCCAGGTGGTGGAATTGGTAGACACGCCAGACTTAGGATCTGGTGCCGCAAGGTATGTAGGTTCGAGTCCTATCCTGGGCAAATTCTTTTGCACAGGAAGAAAGCCAACAGTTTGGCTTTCGTTAGGACGAGAAGTGAAGCGACGTACTAGTCGCGAACCGGCTCGATGGTTGACGTTGGCTACTGCCACTTCACCTGAGAGGAGTCCTATCCTGGGCAAATTCTTTTGCACAGGAAGAAAACCAATATTGTAGTCTCTTTATTTTCTGTTCAGGAAATTTGATTTTTGATCCCAGATTTCATAGAAATAAATTTTTAGTATATATTTTTTCTTTTCTTTGGCAAAGTATTGGAATTTTATTGGCTACTTTAGCCTTTAAGGATCTCTATGAAAAAAGACACACTCATAAAGTTGACAAAGGACTTTGAAGAAAGTGCGCATGTGGAGGAAGGGATTGAATATTGGATGGCCAGAGATATTCAAAAACTACTCGAATATGAAGAATGGCGAAATTTCTGTAAGGTGATTGAGAAAGCAAAAATCGCTTGCCAAAATTCTGGTCGTTCTCCTGAAGACCATTTTGTTGAAGTCAACAAAATGGTCTTGATCGGCTCCGAAGGGAAGCGAGAAATCTCAGACCTAGCTCTTTCTCGCTATGCTTGTTATTTAATTGCTCAAAATGGGGATTCACGTAAAGAGACAATAGCATTTACTCAAACCTATTTTGCAATCCAGACGAGAAAACAGGAAATCTTAGAAAAGCACATTGAAGAATTAGAACGCATTAAAGCTAGAAAAAAGCTTATGCAAACAGAAAAAGAATTGTCAGCTACTCTATATGAACATGGCATTGATGATCAAGGTTTTGCGCGCATTCGCAGTAAAGGAGACCAGGCTCTCTTTGGTGGACTTACTACCATTGAGATGAAGAAAAAACTGGGGATTCCATCAACTCGCCCTCTTGCTGATTTTTTACCGACCATCACAATTAAAGCTAAAGATTTTGCTGGTGAGATTACCCATTTTAATGTGAAAAAAGAAAATCTGCAGGGCGAGCACCAAATTACAGAGGAACATGAAAAAAGCAATCGTGACGTTCGTCAAGTATTAGTGAAGAGCAATATTTATCCTGAAGAGTTGCCTCTAGAAGAAGATGTCAAGAAACTCGAAAGGCGTATAAAAAATCAAGATGAAAAAACATTTCAAAATCCTGGGGAGCTTCCACAGAATTTTATTGCGCCACCAGGTTGATTTTTTCAAATCGATCAATGATCAACTTGGGAACTCACCTTACACACAAAAGTAGGATGAAAATTTTGAGAGGGAAGAAAATTGATTTTTCTTAATTTTTTTCCCTCTGCATTTTTAAAGAAATTAGTTCTTCAAAAGATCTTCGATTTCTCTGAAATTCTTTTCAATTGTTGCTTTAAGAACAAAAAACTCTGAAGCAAGCTTTGTTCTTTCTTCCATATCATTAAATGCGATGAATTGTCCTTGAACTGCCATCATTTCTCTTTGTAGTTCATTGTTTTTTTGTTCTAGTTCCGATACTCGTTTAACTCTCGCTTCATTATTTGAATAGATTTTCAAAATTTCTCCCGTATTGCGAGCAATCATTGTCTTTCGATGTTCAATATCCGCAAGAATTGATAAAGGATCGATAGAATCAGCAGCTTCTTTTTCTTTTAAAGCAATTTCTCTTTGTAAATTATCATTCTCCTCTTGAAGTAGTCTTACTCTTTCCACTTGATGATGAAGAAGTCCAGATCGTTCAAGACCAGTGTAAAAAGTTTTTCGATCTTCTTGTGTAATTGCTTTTTGTGCTGAATTAGAAACTTCATTTTGTTGAATTGCTTCTTGAATTCCTGGTCGAGCCTCAGAAAAGCCATTCAACTCCCCTTCTTTCTCAGGCTTTTTTTGGCCTCCAGTGTTGATAATGCGCCCAGCCATAAATTGTTTTCCTCCATTAATGGGTTTGAATCAAATCTTCGAGGGTGCATGCAAAGACTAGTCTTAATTGACCAGTACCCTCATGCTTATTTTAATTATTTAAATTTTAATTTGTCAAATTATAATTAAATTTGTGATTTAATTGTGAATTAATTCATATAAATAAATTAATTTATAATTAAATCTTAAATGATTAAAGGTTAAGACTTTTTGCGCTTTCTTGGAATTTTAGCCCCTTGCCGTCTAGCTTCGCTTAAAGCAATTGCAACTGCCTGTTTAGTAGGTCTTCCTGAATGGATCAGCTCTCGAATGTTTTGCTGAATGACCTTTTTAGAAGTTCCCTTCCGCAATGGCATAAAAACCCCAAGGTTGCTAAAATAGATATTATTATTTATGTTCACAATTAAGAAATTACTTGTCAAATTAACTCATGTTTAAAAAAAAATTATTTAAATCTTTTTGTTTCTTTTTTGTACTAACTTCGCAATTTCTATTCAATTTTTGCCATTCAGAAGAGAAGGAAATCCGTACCTATCCTGTAATCATTTTAGGAGGAGGAATCGGTGGCCTAACTTCTGCGATTTATCTACAGAGAGCTGGCATTCCTGTCCTCGTCATTGAAGGGAATACCCCTGGAGGAGCGATCGCCCAATCCCCCCTCGTGCAAAACTGGCCTGGAGAATTTGAAATCACCGGCATCGATCTAATAGAAAAAGTAAAGAATCAGGCTCTTTTTAATGGGGCTATATTTACATCGGAAGAGGTCATTGGAGTCGACTTCTCTTCAAAACCCTTGAAAATTTGGACTAGGGATTTAGACAATAAAGAAATCACGAAAATCTATGAAACAAATGCTTGCATCATAGCACTCGGCACAAAACCTAATTTCTTAGGGATTCCTGGAGAATTGGATGAAAATGGCCACTTTCTAAAGGGAGTTCACAACTGCGCTACTTGCGATGGGTTTCTTTTTCAGGACAAAACAGTTGCAGTCATTGGCGGTGGAGATAGTTCCGTTTTAGAAGCTCATTATCTGTCCAACATTGCAAAAGAAGTGCATATCATTGTCAGGGGAAAAGAGTTCCAAGTAACAGAGCAAACACGGTTACAACAACTATTAGAAAAATCCAATGTTCATATTATTTATCATACCAAGATCGAACAAATTAACCGGGAAAATGGAAAGATCTCTTCACTCGTTCTCAAAAATCGAGAAACTGAGAAAATCTCTTCTCTGAATATAGATGGGGTATTTTTGGCAATTGGATCCAAACCAAATTCTGAAATTCTTTCAGGACAGCTCGACCTCGACACTTCAGGTTATGTAATCTTAAAAAAAGATCAAGAAACTTCCAAAAAGGGTGTCTTTGCTGTAGGAGACATTGCAGATGCGATTTACAAACAGGCCATTTCAGCTGCAGGCGATGGAGCAAAAGCTGCTATGCAAGTAGAACAATATCTCTCTGCCATTCCAAAAGCAGAGTTTCCTCAAGATAAGACTAGCTCAACAAATGCCCTATTTATTCAAAACAAAGGCATCATTGAAATTGAAAAACAAGAAGAGTTACAAGAAATACTCTCCAATTCTTCCAACCCTGTTTTGGTGGAATTTTATTCTCCAAGTTGCCCTCCTTGCAAAAAAATCGCCTCCCTCTTTGAAGAAAAGGCCAACCAATACTCTAGCAAATTTCAGTTTGTCAAAGTAGATGGGACGCAATTTTCTAAACTTTTATCCAAATATGACGTCGAAGGATTTCCCACTCTCATCGTCTTTAAAAACAATAGAGTTATCGAGAAAAAAACGGGAATGCAAGAAATTCGAAGCTATCTTAACAATTTGAAATAAATCTCTTTTTCATAAATTCTTTCTTTGTTACTTTTATAACCTTTAAAAAAATCATGGAGAAAGATCATGAAAAATCACAAAGGATTATTTCTTCTCATTTCACTTCTTTTTTTCAATTCCCTACAAGCCAATGAGGATGAGGAATTTTGGAATAATTTGCCTCCATCTTTCTGGGAAAATGGAACAAATGCTGCTTACCGGCCTTATGAGTATAGAAAACCTTACGAGCATAAAATTGTAAATATCACTAATCAACTTATCGAACTTGAAGATGGTTCCGAATGGGCTTACGATTCAAGAAATTCTGAAATTTCTAATTGGAGAAGAGGAGATATCATCACTTTACTACAAAATGTAGACTCTTGGGATCTCGACCACTCCTATATTTTTCACCATGATGTGCGCCACTCTTCTGTCGCTGTAAATCTTCATGCAGGTCCTCTTGAAACAAATTTTCATGCAAATCATGTTGCAGGATTAGATAATGAAAATGGAAGAATACATATAGAAAATGGCCTTAAAAATGTGTTTATATTTACCATTGCACCAGAAGATCTAGAAAAATTTAAAACTTGGAAATCAACACATACCCTAATTCTAGGGAAAAATAACTGTTGGTGCACCAAATATGGTTATATTCTAGTCAATGTCGATAAGAATCATTTTGTTCGTGCAAGAATTGTAGATTAAAGAGGTAGAAAATGGACATTCCAGGTTTTCGTGGCTTTAATGTTATTTCCTTCCCCACGGCCAATTTAAGAGCCCCTCCTCCTTCAGAATATTTTAAATTAAAAGAGATTGAAGATGTGTCGATTAAGACAATATCCAATGTAACGACCAATATACTTTCTTTTCTTTGGAACCATAAAGGAAAGATTGTATCTGGAGTAATATTTTCTATTTTCACTATTCATTTTCTCAAACGATTCTTTGATTCCTTTTCTCCAAGTCCCCCAGAAAAAAAATCGAATGCTAATGACAAGAATGACAACATTTCTATTGATGAGAATTTTAAAAAGAAGCCTGGATGTGATTCGAATGACGGGGAAGAAGTTTTAATTTTTAGCGGCTTTGAATCGGATGATGATAAAAAGGAAATTTCTACACATTCATCGAGGAAGAAAAAACCATCGCTCACTAATTTTTATCAAAACCATAATTGGAAAGATACTCCATCAAAATCTGCTTTAAAGTATTTTAAAGAGAATAACTCTTACACCTCATCTCCATCTGACAAAAAGAAACCAGGTTCTGATAATGATCAGCAACAAGCAAATCTTCAAACACAACGACTTCAAAAAAAGAAACCGGGTTGTGATGATAATCAGTCGCCTATAAATCAACCTCCTCCTCCAATAGAAAAATCACCTCTTAAGAAGAAGCCGGGTTCTGATAATGATCAGCAACAAGCAAATCTTCAAACACAACGACCTCAAAAAAAGAAACCTGGTTGCGACGACACAACTATACCGAAATGAACTCAAAAATTGATTTTCGGCTGCGCCAAAGCACCGCAATTCGTCGATCTTAAATGACCTCATATTATTAATATTAGGTCATTTAAGATCG
>JAKEHU010000022.1 GCA_022614855.1 Chlamydiota bacterium | reverse complement strand
ATTTAGGTACAGGCACAGGATATTCTGTTAAAGAAATTGTAGATGAAGTCGAGAAAAAAACTGGGAAAAAAATTCACTGCCAATTTGTGAAACCGATACTTGGAGAACCAGAAACACTCATTGCAAATCCTCTACTTGCTATGCAAACGCTCGATTGGAAGCCAAAATTTTCTTCTTTAGAAACAATCATTACGACAGCTTTAAATTGGCACAAATCCCACTCATGAAAAAGCAAAGCTTATTGATTCCCTTCACTCTTTCTCTTCTATCACTTTTAATTCAAATCACTTTTTTCCCAAAATTAAAGCTAATGATTTTTTCCCCTTTCCTTGCCTATGTCTATATGAAGAGATCTTTTCTCTCGTCTCTTTGGATTTCAGCTTTTTGTGGCTTATGCATGGATTGCATCTCCTCTACCACCCACTTTGGCATTCATGCATTAAATTACTGCATTACTTCAATCGCTGTTTTTAGAAAAAAAAAGTTTTTCTTCGAGGATAAATCCTCTGCTTTAGCTTTTTTTGTTATCTTCATTTCTTTTATCTCAATTTTGATACAACTCGTTTTGCTTTCTCTTTTTGGTTATAAAATTCCGCAAGACTTAGCTCTTGCTACGGATCTTATTTTCATACCAATTTTTAATGGAATTTATGCTTTTTTATGGTTTACTTGCCCCATTAATTTATATCAGTATATGCAAAAGAAAAAAGTTTACAGATGAACCATTCACAAGTTTCTACATCCACGCTGGCCTTTGCAGCTATACAAGTTGTCCTAAAAGCTGGAAGTCTTCTGCAAAAGGGATTTTCTACCTCTTTTCGAATTTCTTCAAAAGAGGGAAAGAGAAATCTCGTTACTGAATATGATACTGCAGCACAAGACCTCATCATTGAAGAAATCAAAACATTTTTTCCTCGTCACCACTTTCTTGCTGAAGAGGGTAAATTCGACCGCTATTTACCTCAAGAAGAGATCATCTGGATTATCGATCCTTTAGATGGAACAGTGAACTTTGCCCATGGCATCCCCCATTTTTCCATAAGCATTGCAGCTGCTCAAAATAGAGATATTCTAACCGGCGTTGTCTATCATCCAATGACGGGAGAACTTTTTGTTGCAGAAAAAAATAATGGAGCCTATCTCAATGGAAATCGCCTACATGTTTCCAAAACCAAAACGTTTGATGAAGCTCTTATGGCAACGGGATTTCCTTATAATGTAGAAGAAAATCCTCTGAAATGTCTTGATCGATTTCAGAAAATGTCAAAAATGGGAATTCCCATAAGAAGACTCGGCTCTGCAGCTCTGGATCTTGCTTATGTGGCAGCAGGTAAATTTGATGTTTATTGGGAAGTGGGTCTTCATCCATGGGACATGGCAGCTGGAAAATTGATGGTAGAAGAAGCAGGAGGAAAAGTAAGCCATTACAACGGTTCAGAACATAAACTCTACGGGTATGACAATATACTTGCTTCAAATACACTCCTACATTCACAAATGGTAAAAATCCTATCTGAGGATATAAAATAGGTCTCATGAAAATCATTGATGGCAGGAAAATTGCAAGTGCAATTGAAACACACATTGCAGAGGCTGTAGCAAAAATTCATGGAAGAAAGCCAGCACTCTCTTTTATTCTTGTCGGAGAAAATCCCTCCTCCGTTGCATTCATAAAAATAAAAAAGAAAAAATGTGCAGAAGTGGGAATTCTATCGTTAGATCGCCTTTTACCCAATGACACTACCGAAGAAAGGCTGATCGAAGAAATTCAACTTCTCAACGCAAATCCAAAAGTCGATGGCATCCTCGTTCAATTGCCTCTTCCAAAACAGATACAAACCCAAAAAATCATTGAAATCATCGATCCAGCAAAAGATGTAGATGGATTTCATCCCATCAACATGGGGAAAATGCTTTTGGGCCAATTAGATGGTTTTTTCTCATGCACTCCTTATGGAGTTGTCCTTCTTTTGGCTCATGCAAATATCGATACTAGAGGAAAACATGTCGTTATCTTAGGGCGAAGCAATATTGTGGGGAAGCCACTTGCAGCTCTTTTGGTGCAAAAAAGAGACCACTCAGATGCGACTGTCACCATTGCTCACAGCCATACAAAAAATATCAAAGAAATTTGCACGAGCGCAGATATTTTAGTGGCAGCTATGGGCAACCCCCATTTTGTTACAGAAGATATGGTAAAAAATGGAGCTGTTGTCATTGATGTTGGAGTCAATCGAATTGTCAAAAATGGAAAAACTCTCTTTGTCGGAGATGTTGATTTTGAAAACGTTGCAAAAAAATGTTCTCATATTTCCCCTGTTCCAGGCGGTGTTGGCCCTATGACGATTGCAGTACTGCTTTCTAACACCCTTCTTAGTTATCAAAAGAAACAATGAAGCTGGTTTCTCTTCTATTATTTCTTCTTTTCTCATCCAATTTATTTTCAGATTTGGAAAGTGTCTTTCCACTCTATTCGCAAGAAGAGAAGACTTTTTTTCATAATGGCAAATCCTATACAACCGTTTTAGAAGATTTTTCATCAAAAAAAATTGCCTGTATAGGACGGTTTCCTCTTTCAAGAGAAATCCTTCTCCTCAATCCAGATTCCTCTGTTTTAAACGGGGTCTACTCTGATTTTATCTCTGGACTCAAGAAAAACTTGACTCTTGAAGAGCTTTTTACCTCTCTTTCTCTCTATCTTCACAGTCAGATTTTTGATTTAAAAAATTGCGATGAAAAATCTTTAAAACGATTTTTTCAAAATTGGTATAGCAATCCTAACCGGACAATAAAAGATTTTACTATTGCTAAAGACCACTCCTATCTCCCTGTCCTTTACCTAGATGAGTTTATTCTGGCAAAAACAGGGGTTTGCAGACATTTTACTTTAACTGCTGCTTATCTCCTTGATCGAATGGTAAAAGAAGGTAAACTCTCTGGTAAGGTTGATTTCACCAGAGGTGAGATTATTTTACTGGGGAAACCCAGTAAACATAGCTGGATCACATTTATATCTGATGAAACTAGCGCAATTTGGCGTTGCGATTTTACCCTTAACCTTATTAGAGACTGTCCATGAACTTCGGTTTCGTCGTTTTTTTGGATTATTTTGGCCGCTTTTCAATCCAAATTCGCAGGGGCAATATCGACAAAAGTCCCCTGCAAATTGGAGTCGAAAATCGGTTCAAAAGAACCGAAGAAATCAAATTTTTAGAATTTGCGGATAGGCTCATTTATGATACGATGAGATAGGAATTGAGAAAATTGTGTTAAAAAAAGATAAAAAAAAATTTTCAAGCGAAGAATGCGATATCATTACCGGCACTCTGAGAATGCACCCAAAAGGCTTTGGGTTTGTTATCCCTGATAATTTAACTGCCTGTCCTTCTGATGTTTTCATTCCTAAACATCTCACTGACAATGCTGTTGATGGCGACAAAGTGGAAGTTGCTATCAACCCAGATTCAAACTGGGAAAAAGGGCCTGAAGGAAAAATTTTAACAATCTTAAAAAGAGGAAGAACACATCTTGCCGGAACCATTCGAAAAATTGGAGTAAATGGGGAAATAATTGCCCACATTCCTCTTCTTGGAGCGACAAGACCTGTAGTTGTAAAGCCTGAAAAGAATGGTCGATCTCTTCAAGTGGGTGATCGAATCATCATGAAAGTATTAAATTGGGGAGATGAAACTTCAGTTACTGAATGTGAAGTTTCCCATTATATTGGTCATATTTCTGATCCCTCTTGTGATATTCCCGCTGTAATTGAAGAATTTGATCTTCGTTTAGATTTTCCCAAACAAGCTCTGCAAGAAACAAAATCTTTTGGAACAACGGTTTCTTCACAGGATTTAAAAAATAGAGAGGACTTTACTTCTCTTCCCTGTTTTACAATCGATCCTGATACAGCAAAAGATTTTGATGATGCGCTCTCTATTCATAGAGATAAATCAGACCATTTTCACCTTGGAGTGCACATTGCAGATGTTGCAAACTATATCCGAGCCAATACCTCTTTAGACAAAGAAGCTCTTTCTAGAAGCAATTCTACCTATTTTCCCGGATATGTCATCCCCATGCTTCCCCCTATTTTATCTGAAAACCTCTGCAGCTTAAAAGAAAATGTTGTTCGGTTGACCATTTCAGTCATGATGGAATTTGATGGAGAAGGAAATCTTTTGAACCACTCAGTTTGCCGCTCCTACATCAAGAGCAAAAAAAGATTCACCTATCGAGAAGCAAAAGAAATTTTAGATGGGAAAAAGAGCAGCCCGCATAGTAAAAGTCTTAAAAATATGGTGGTCCTTTGTGATTTGCTTAAAGCCAAGCGATTTTCAAGAGGTAGTATCGACTTTTCTCTTCCAGAACTCGTCATTAAAGTAGATGAAAAAGGATTGCCTCTTGGAATTGAAATCATTGAATATGATATTACCCATCAGCTCGTGGAAGAGTTCATGCTCAAGGCAAATGAGATCGTCGCTCGCCATTTAGAAAAAAAGGGGAAACCCCTCATTTATCGCATTCATGAAAGCCCTTCTCCAGAAAATATGGAAGAATTTTTTGACCTTGCGCGCCAACTTGGCTTCCATCTTCCAAAAAAACCCTCCCAGCAAGATTTGCAAAAGTTATTTTACAAAGCCAAAAATAGCCCATTTGGTGCACAACTTTCTGTCAGTTTTATCCGCAGTATGAAATTAGCCTACTATTCTCCTCATAATATCGGCCATTTTGGCCTTGCTCTTGAACATTATTGCCACTTTACAAGCCCCATTCGAAGATACAGCGATCTTATCGTACAAAGACTTCTCTTTGATGAAGAAAACCCTGAAGATGACTTAGAAAAAATTGCTTCAAAATGTTCTGAACGAGAAAGGATTTCCTTTAAAGCAGAAATGAGTGTAAAAGTTTTAAAGAAATTGCGCCTTCTTGAAAAGTATCACAAAGAAAATCCGACGCGCAATTACATTGCTGTGATTACTAGAATCAAACCTTTTGGAATCTCCTTCGAAATGCAAGATCTTTTTCTCGAAGGATTTTTGCACATCTCCGAACTCGAAAATGATTTTTTCCAGTTTGTCAAACAAAAATCTTGCCTCATTGGGAAAAGGACAGGAAAAAAACATTCCATTGGAGATCGAATTGAAATACGTTTAAAAACTATTGATCTCATCCTCTTGGAAAGCAAATGGGAGCTTGTTCTAAAGGCTAAAAAAAGAAAAGCTAAAAGCTAAATTAGGAAGATTTTTTTCTTATTTCTCTCTTTTTTTTAGCCTTTAGCCTTTATATTTTAGCCTTTCCTATGAATGTTCTTCCACCCTCATTTTACCTCAGATCAGATCCAATCTTGATCGCAAAGGAATTGATTGGAAAATGGCTCTTTACAAAGTTTCCTGGTGAAATAACAACAGGTGGAATGATCATAGAAACAGAAGCTTATGCTGGACCGTGGGATCTGGCTTGTCATGCCTTCAATAATAGGAATACAAAACGAACAAATATCATGTTTGAAGAAGGAGGAGTTGCCTATATTTACTTGTGTTATGGGCTTCATCACATGCTAAATGTGGTGACAAGCCTATCCGGCATTCCCCATGCAATTTTAATTCGCGCTATCCATCCGGAATATGGAATAAAAAAAATGTTGGAGCGCAGGGGAAAGCAAATCTCTAAACAAAACCTTGCAAATGGTCCGGGTTCTCTTTGTCAAGCTCTTGGAATTGACATAAATTTAAATGGACACTCTTTGGCCGAGCCTCCACTTTGGATCGAAGATCGAAGTAGCTCTTTTTCTTCTAAAGAAATTCAATCATCTCCTCGAATTGGCATTAAATATGCTAAAAGTCACGCATCATTGCCCTGGAGATTTTTTATAAAATGAACCTATCCGATAATTCAAAAAACTGCTTTTTGTGCCTTTTTTCACATATCTTAAAGCCATTTCTTGGCCTACTTAATTTAAGTATGTCCTGCGAAATGTCTCTAAGAGGGTGTTTAAAAATTCCTCCTAGAGAGTTTTTGAGCTT
>JAKEHU010000021.1 GCA_022614855.1 Chlamydiota bacterium | reverse complement strand
TCTTCTAGAATTTTTAAAAGATGGGAGGGGCGGTGTAATGCATCTTCTTCCATTAAAGATTCGCTTAAAGATCGAAGATTTTGATAAAAAGAAAGCCCCTCGGCAAAAATAGCATTTTTTATAGGGGGTTTTCCATCGATATCAGTAAATAAAAAGGCATGAAATGCCGCGCCAAACCCTTTTTCTTTGAAGAGAGCTCTCAACTCTACGAGCTGCGATTGCATTTTTTGGATGATCTCGCTTTTTTTTGCATCGAGAATCATGGAATAGCTAAAGTTGAAAAAGGGTCCTGCTAAAATTCTTTTTATATTTTTTTCAGTGGGACTTTCCATAAGCTGCAAAAAAGCTTCCATTTCTTTTAAAGCAAGGGATTCTTCAGCTACTTTTGGATTTTTGAGATTCGTTGGAATCTGCCTCTGCTCTAAAAAAGCTTGCAGGCGACTGCCTTGAAAACGATCTTTTACCAAGATGGCAATGTCATGAAAAGAATGGGTTTTTTGTCTTAAATGCAAAATTTCGTCTGCTATAAAAGGAAACAGTGTCTCCTCTTCAAGATCTCTATTGGGCCAACTTCTTTCTCTTCCCAGATTTCCTTTTGCGAGAAAAAAATGGATGGAAGAATTCCCTTCTTTTGTTTCAAAGTTCAGTCCTGCTTTGACACTTTTATAAGATAGGGTTATTTTTTTATTGGGAATGTTGAGCCAATTGGAGGAAATTTCATCCGATAGCAAAAGGTTCAATCCATGGATTAAATTGGGATGGGAGCGAAAATTTGTGGTCAGAGAAACATGGCTCTCTTTTCCTAATTGTTTTAATGCATCCATATAGGTGGGAAGGTCGGCATTTCGAAATCCATAAATCGATTGTTTTGGATCTCCTACGAGATAGACGAGATGATTTTTTCCTAAAAAAAGCTTTTGAAAAATTGCCCATTGGATAGGATCGGTATCTTGAAACTCATCCACAATGAGTGCTTTATATTTTTGAGAAATTTTTTGTGAAAAGGGTTTTTGATCCAGAGCAGTTTCCATCTGTTTTAAAAGCAGATCGGGATGAAAGATTTCTCCATCTTCACTTTTCTGTTCTAATTCTGAAAAAATGGTTTTTGCAAGAGAGAATAAAATCTGTTTAGGATCTTTGATTTTATTTAAAAGAGGAGTTAGCTTTTCATTCAGTTCAAAAAAAAGTTTTGGATAATGAAAATGAATTCTGTCGAGATTTGCAGAACTTTTGAGGTTAGATGGATCCATCTTTTCCAGGAACCATTCTTTTTGCTCTAAAATAAAGTCCACCTCTTCTGAACTTACTATTCCTTTTTCCAAGATATTGGCTAAAAAAAAGGCTTGCTGGTGAAAAGGTTCTCTATCCAACCGTTTAAACAAGGGAATGGCAGTTTGAAAATCTTGAATAAATTTGCTTTTTTCTACGAAAGAAAATCTCTTAATTTCTTCTCTGATCGAATCGATGGAAATGGTCTCTTCCTTGTGAGGTTTAAAAATGAGCTGGGAAATAGCAATAAAAATTCGGTCAAAATCATAGCGATATTTTCGAAGAAGCGAGCTGATTTGACTGGGGCTAAATCGATCCATTTTCTCTGAATTGGATAAAAGCTCTTTCACAGATTCCAAAATTTCTTTCTCCATTTTATTTTCTGCAATATCTCCAGAAGAAAAGGGAACATTTGCTTCAAAAGCAAACTCTGAAACCATTCTAAAGCAAAAGCCATGAATGGTGAAAATGGCAGCACGATCAAAAGATAAGAGAGCTTCTTCAGCTCTTCGCATGGTTTTTTTTACCTCTTCTATTCCTCTATCCAAAATGGCATTCAAATAATCCCACTGACTTCGGTGGTTTCCTCTTAAAAGATGAATTACCTCTTCTAAATTTGCCCGAACGCGTCTTTTCAATTCTCTTGCTGCTTCCCTTGTAAAGGTTACAGCTAAAATCTGATCAAGAGTAAGGGGGTTATTTCCTTCAATAATCAACCTTACGATGAGCTGTTGAATGGTAAATGTCTTGCCTGTTCCAGCCGATGCTTCTAAAAAATAATTTTGAAAGATGGGAAGATTGCGATCTAAAATATTAAATTCCATCAGAACCTGACTGTTTTAAAATATTTTCGCAAAATGGGAGACCAATTTTGAAAAATGGCTGAAGGTGACGGCTTTTTTTTCTTTGAAAAAAGAAAGTGGAGTATTTCATCTCGTTCGATTTGGGTTTTTTCAAAGGTCTCTATAAAAATCTCTTCGTCTCCTTTCAACAGGGGTTCAGCCCAATCTTGCAAAAGTGGAGAAGGGTGGTGACAAGAGAGCTGGTAATAAGAGAGATAATCAATCAAACCCTGCTCTACATTTTCAGGATTTTGGAAGGAATCATCCAAAAAAAGCAAATGAGGAGATAAATGGGGAAAGAGAGAGCAGAGACGAAGATAGATGAGATAGATTGGCCAGATGGCAAGTTGATTTACAAAATCTTTTTTTTCAAAAATAGCCATTCCTTTTTTAGATACCTGGTCAATTTCTCCTATGATTTCTACCTCTTTTTCCTCTACAAACACTTTGAGAGAAGGAAGAAGTAGATGATTTTTTTCAATCCACTCTGTTCTTGAACAAAGAGAATTTAGTTCAATTGTAAAAAGCTCTTCTTCAGAAAGGTCGAGTTTTTTTAACGATTCTTTTCTCTTTTCTATCTCCTCTTCAATTGTCTTTTTAGCAACTTGTGTAAAAACTCCAATCGGAAGCTGTCCCCTTTTTTCTGCTAGACTCCACACCTCTTCGAACGGTTTTTTTCTACCATCTTTTAAAAGTTTGTATTTCAAAAGAGGAGACAGGGTAAATTCTGTATGATCATGATCTGAATCTAGAGATAGCCCTAGAACCTCCTTTAAAAAAAATCTTAAAGGATGTTTCATCAAACTCTTTATTTTTTTTATCTCAATTACGCTTGAGGCTATCTCAATAGAATTTATCTTGATATTAAAGAGATCCGGAATAGAAACAGGGTCAATGGCAAAAGGCAATGTCAGAGAGGGGCTTTTTTTGCAATCCAACCCATAATGGGTTTTTATAAAAGAAAATAGCTCTTGCACAATGGGAGCTGGCTCCAGTGGCTTTTGATCCTCATGAGAAATGGTAGAATAGCTCACATAAAAAAAGTTTTTTGCACTTAAAAAAAGAGAGAGAAATAGGTAATGATCAAGATCAGCTTGAGTGGGAAAAAAGCTACTTTTTTTTTCAAAACTTTCATCAAATAGAGAATTCCTTTGCTCAGGCCTTGGAAATTTTTCTTCTTCCATTCCTACTAAATAGATCAAATCTTGTGGAAAGATCCAACCCTCTCTGATAGAGGCAAACTTTACGGCATGAAGTTGATTTTCCTGAAAGTTGGCAGTGGCACTATCTGCAACTTTTTCTATAATTCTTTCCACTCGTTCAAATGGAATTTTTACTTCATTTAAGGAATCAAGAGATTTAGCTTCTTTTTTTACACTTTTAAAAAAGAGGTCATTTTCTTCGAAGGAAAAATAGTTTTCAAGTAGAGAGACCAGATATTTTAGCCAAGAAGAAATGGTCATCTCTGTGCCATTTTCCAAAGGAGCAAGATCTTCTTTTAGATGAAAAAATAACTGAATCCATTTGTCAAAAAGATCGATCTCATTTAGACGAACTAGATCTAAAACAGGCTTTTGAAAAATGAGGCCTGAAAAAAGTCGATCAATCCCCTTTTCAAAAGAGTTAAATTCTTTATTTAATCCGCTTTTTTCTCGTACATACTGCGAATCTATTCCCCAACGAATGTTTGTCTTTTCTATCCAATATTTTATTGTAGCAAACTCACTTTCTGAAATTTGGAATTTTTCTCTCCATTCTGAAAAAGAAAAGAGGTCCAAAATCGCATCTTTGGAAAATCGATTTTTTGGAAGAGAGAGAAAATGCAAAAAGGCTGTAGCTAAGGAATTTTGCCTCTTTAATTTAACCCCAAAGATGGCATAGGGGATTTGACTATTTTTGGCTCCAAATACTGCATGAATAAAGGGGATATATTTTTCGATATCAGGAGCCAAGATCAAAACTTCATGGAGAGAAATTTTTTTACTGAGTAGCTCGTCATACAAAATCTCGATTTCCCGAAGAGGAGAAGTAGCAGCTATAAGGCAAGTGGTTTCATCAAAGTCATAACGGATTTTCGTTATAGTCCCATTTAAAATGTCATTTTGCATGGAATGCAAAATGGTTTTCCCTTCTTTTTGAAGATACTTTTCCTTTATTTCTACTGTTTCCAATTCAAAATCTTGCGCTCTTTTTCTTCCGATCTTTCCCCAATTTGCGAGAAGTGGATTTTGATCTTGTAAATAGGAGGTAAATGCTTCTGTTTTAGCAAAGGAGACTTTTTGTTTTTCTAAAGATTTTTGGATAAATATTTTTTCTTTCTCAGAATAAAAATCTTCCCAAAATACTCGGCAGGGAGAAAAAGAGTAAAACTTTGCTCCTAACTCCTTAAAAAAATGTAAATAAAAGGAGGGCAAATGGGAAAATCCAAAAAAATGGTAACAATTTTCATTTTCTTTGCAGAGCTCTTGATCACCCAATACAATTTTCCAAAGCTCTTGTTTCCAACCCTCTTCTTTTAACCAATGTTTGAGAGTTTTTTTTCCATGGATAGTGTAGTGCAAAAAGACTCTGCTCAAGTTGTCGCAAAGAGGCCCAATTCGATTTTTTCTCGAGAGATATTTGGTGAGAGGAGTAAAAATCTTCTTCTTTTTTTGATTTAATATTTTCTCGATTTCTTGCTGCAAAGAAAATGAAAGTTGTAAATGTGAGAGAAATTTCTTATCTTTATTATGATGAGAAAGAGTTTGTGCCAGATTCCAAACAGATATTCCAGCAGCAATGGCCTTTTTCTCTGTGATCTTTTGAAAAAGGATTTTCTTCAAGGTAAAATCGGGAATAACAATAATTCTCTTTAGGAATGGCGAACTATTTGAATAGAGATTTTCTACGAGAAAATCGATTAGCACATCGGTGGAATTTGAAAAATAAACTTGGCTACACATAAAAAATTGAATGGCTTTATTTAAACCTAAGTCTGGCTTTTATGATTTTCTAGATAAATTTTTTTTAAAAATTTTTAAATTTAAAAAGCCCGACCATTCTTTAGCTTTTTTAAATATATCCCAATTTCTCAGTGTTTTGAACGATAATATTTATAAATTTGTCTTGATCTACTTTCTCATTGACCTAAAAGGACAGCAGCATGCGAGTACCATTCTCTCTTTAGCAGGAGCAATTTATGTCATTCCTTTTCTGCTTTTTTCACCTGTAGCGGGGATTTTAGCCGATCGATTTAGCAAAAACCGGCTCATCATTTCGATTAAAGCTGTGGAAATTGTCACCTTCCTTTTGGCGATTGTCGCTTTTTGGGTAAAAAGTATATGGGCTGGTTATGGACTTCTTTTCATTCTCTCTACGCATAGCGCTATCTTTGGCCCTTCTAAATATGGAATTATCCCAGAAATTGTTCCAAAAAATCAAATTTCAAAAGCAAATGGACTCATCACCTCTTTTACTTATCTGGCCATTATCGCTGGTGCTTTTCTGGCTTCTTTTATGACTGAAATTACCCATCGGGGATTTACCCTGGTCGCCAATTTCTGTCTTTTGATGGCTGTCATTGGATTCATCAGCAGTTTGGGAATTCAATATACTGAACCTAAGGGAAGCAAAAGGAAGCTCACCTCTTTTTTTTTAAAGGAATTCGCTCTTACTTTAAAAAAATGCAAAGAGTATCCACATCTTCTCATAGCAATCGTCGGAACTTCTTTTTTCTTTTTCGTCGGAGCTTTCACCCAGCTCAATATCATTCCCTTTGCAATGGAATCTTTGCACTTCTCAGAAGTTGCAGGGGGCTACCTCTTTTTATCCACTGCTTTTGGAATTGCTTGTGGCGCTTATATAGCTGGACGCATTTCTAAAAAATGGATCGAACTCGGTCTTTCTTGCTTAGCAGGAATTTTGATTTTCATCATGTTGCTCCTTCTGCATGCTTTTTCTTCACAACTCATTGCTGTGATTTTGATACTTTTTTTTCTTGGAATGTTTGGCGGCTGGTTTGCTGTTCCCTTCGACTCTTTCATCCAAATTGCAAGTCCAGACGAATCGCGAGGTCAGGCCATTGCAGCTGCAAATTTTATGAGTTTTTGTGGTGTGTTTCTCGCCTCATTTGCGATTTTTCTTTACGGCGATGTATTTCAAATTTCCTCATCGCAAAGCTTCGCCATCATGGGATGGGTCATGCTTTTGTTTACGATATTTATCTCACTGAGACTATTTAATTTTGCTTTTTCCTTTGTTTCTAAACTTGTCCTTACCCCTTTTTTTTCTATTAAAGTCTTTGAATTGGATACTGTATATAAAACTAGTAACCGTTTTCTAATTTTGCAAAATGCAAACTTTTTTAAAGTGGCGCTTCTCTATGCCACTTACCCCTATTTTCACCTACTCATTCCCCTAAAAAGAACCCATCCGTTTTATTGGATATGCAAAATGTGTTTTTCTTTTTCTCCCATTGAAAAGAAGGAAAAAATCCATGCAATTATAGAGCAAGCCAAAAACCCTTCTTTCAAAGAGTTGATTCCTTGTCTCTATTTAACTAGAAAATGTTCAAAAGAAGAGGTTGAAAGTCTTTTTCAAGATTTCTTTAAAAAAGAATTTCAATTTTATTTTGCAGAAATTGAAAGATTGCCACATACAAGGCAAATCCTTATCAAGTTTACCATGAGTAAATAAATTCTATCTCATATTGTTTGAACTGGCGAAAAGGTCCGATGTGATTATCGAGTGTAATCGATTGCATGTAGTTTTGTTGAACATCCAGTTTATCCGTTAAAAGAAAATCTAATGTAATGGAAAAACCTCTGTAGTTGGTCAACCCTCCTGCTGTCTGTCTAGTAGAGGGGCCTCCCCCATCAAGAGGGGTAATTGTTTGTGTATAAAATCCTGATTTATTTGCATTGCCAAGGCCAATTCCTGAGACATCAAAATCAGGGATACACTGCGCTGCAATAACTTGATAATTGGCATCAAGGGCCCAATCCCATTGTTTGCGGAGCTGTCCCATTGAAAATCCAATGTAAGCGCCCCAATTTGCCCTTTTGTGATCTGAAACGTCCAGTCTCCTTGCCTTTGAATTATAAAGCCCTGCGGCATAGAGAAGAGTAATTTTATCAATGCTCTTAATCATGAAGCGATATCCTAAGAGCCATTGTGAGACAAGAAATTTAAATCTATCGTTGACAAAACTCTTTGAATAATGTTTTGTATCCCAATCGACGATTGAATATTTTGTTAAAAATCCTGTATTTGCAATATTTAAAAAGCCAACTTCAACAATGTATCCATATTGATCCATTCTTTCATTCACAATAAAACCACCGGGGTGGATATAAAAATCTGCAATATTTTCTAAAGCATGATCATAGCGAACGAGGATTCCATCAAAAAAAGAGGCAAATTGAACTTTAGAATCAAAAGACAATAACATTTTGCGGCGGCCAATCTCTCCATCAATTGTGTAGAGATCTCCATCGACTATTCTGCCGCCAAGGTATGCTCTTTCAAGTGCGATTTTGTTTAATGTTCCATTAAAAATTCCAGCATCATTATCAAATTCAAGTTTAATCGATGCCCATGTTCGATCGGTGCGATAATCAAGCATCAAATTTACTTCGATATCATAAGCGCGAGCAGGAAGCTGCGCTTCTCCTCCTGAACCTCTTTGTCTTTTTCCATTTCTCGTTTCCCAGGCCGCTTGAAATTCTGTTCGCACCTCTCCACTAATCGAAAGATCCCCACCAATTTCCTTCAAGGAAACCTGTCTTTTTGTATTGATCCAATCTCGCAAAGCCTGAATATCTTGATCTTCCAGATCCCGACCAGCCTCAACCGTATCTGCAAAAGCAGCGGCACTAATCATGAGAAGAAAAATTGCACAAAAAAATGATCTCATAGGAAAAATCCTTCAAATGAGAAGGGGCAATTTTAAACTTAAGGTGATTATTTTGAAAAGAAAAGATTGTTTTTTAAAATTTGAGATTACCAGATAAGGTATATCCCTGCTCAGAAAAAAGCTGCGTTTCCACGTTAATATCAAAATATTTCCCTGGAGTAAGAGAAAATCCAAGACAGAGTCCAAAAAATTCTCGACTTTTCATCGTAAAACGAGATGTGCCAAGTTGCATGTTTGGTTTTACTTTTTTCATCGTTGCACGAGCACTAGAATAGGTAAATGCAGCATATGGGATAAGAAAATCAATTTCATAAGAAACACCAAATCCAACTTGCCATTCCCGATAAAGAAGTCTCGCCCCTGTTGAAAAAGCTTCTCCGCCGATTGAATTCCATTTTACATGAGGGTAACCCCTCTGATATTTCCCATCGATTCCAAAAGTAGCAGATTCCCAATTGAAAAGAAGAAGCCTTCCTCCCACTCCCCAGGTTAAATGATCGCTTGTTTGATATTCTCGTATGCGATGATCTACATGTGGTCGATGGCGAACAAATGCATTCATCGATCCCAAAGAGCCATAGGTTTCCAAACGATTGAGAAAATTGAGGGTGATTACTCCTTGATCCATGAGGAATTGAAATTCATCAACACGCCCCTTCACTACTCCTGATTTTACTCGAAGTTTTCGATCCAAAACCATGTCTCTCTGATATCCCGCTTTCAATCCCAAAAAAAAATCTTTTGGAATAAAAAATCCTTGATCGACCAAATCCGGCTCCAAAGGATTAGAAAAGTAGAGGCCAAAGACTTTACTAGTGCATAAGACAAACCAAACGAGGTGTGTAAAAAATTTCATGAACCTATCCGCAAATTCTAAAAATTTGATTTTTGTGAGATTTTTTTATCAGATTTTTATGCCGCTTCGAAGGACATACTTGGATAAGTAGGTCAAGAAGTGGCATGAAAATATAATGAAAAAGATATGAAAAGCAGGTTTTAGAATTTACGGATAGGTTCATATGTTAATAAGACTAACTAAAATTTCTTTGATCATCTATATTTTTTTCTCTGTGTGCTCTGTGGTTTAATTAAATTTAAATTTTCGTTAGAATTAAGACTCATTAATAGAAGTATGCATATTTATTACAAGGACCAGAAAATACCAATGCCACAAGGACGTACAGCAAAAGATCTCGCAGAAAAAAACAATTTGCGAAACCCTGATCAGGCCCTTGCTGTTTTGATAAATGGAGTTTTAAAAGATCTCTCTTCTCCTCTTTCTGAGGAAGATCGCGTTTCCTTTGTTAGTTTTGACGACCCCCTGGGAAAAGAGATTTTTTGGCACACTTCTGCGCATGTCCTGGCTCAAGCCATTTTACGGCTTTGGCCGGATGCAAAACCCACAATTGGTCCACCCATTGAAAATGGATTTTATTACGATTTTGCCAACTTGCACATTACAGAAGCCGATTTAGAGAAAATCGAAAAAGAGGTGCAAAATATTTTAAAGGAAAACTATGTTTCAAAAAGGGTCGAATTTAAAGATAAAAAGGAAGCATTAGAAAGATTTAAAGATAATCCTTACAAATGCGAAATGATCAGAGAATTTGAAGGCTCAATCTCTGGATATTCTCAAGGGGAGTTTTTTGACCTTTGTCGCGGGCCCCATCTTCCCAATTTAGGAAAAATCAAAGCATTTAAAATCATGAAAACTTCCGGCGCCTATTGGAGAGGAGACAAAAATCGAGAAATGCTCACGCGTATTTACGGCATCTCTTTTCCAGATAGAAAATTGCTTAAAGAATATTTGGATTTACTAGAGGAGGCAAAAAAACGAGATCATAAGATTTTGGGACCTAAGCTCGACCTCTTTTCTATAAAAGAAGAGGCCCCCGGAATGGCTTTTATCCACCCAAAAGGAATGATCATCTGGAACCATTTGGTCAACTTTTTGCGCTGTCTCCAACTCGAGGCAGGATATGTAGAAATCCAAACCCCGCAACTCATGAGTCAAGAACTTTGGGAGCGATCGGGCCATTGGCAAGTATACCGTGAACACATGTATGCCTTTGAAATTGAAAATCGCCATTTCGCAATCAAACCGATGAATTGTCCTGGCTGCATGCTCTACTATAAATCCCATACTGTAAGCTATCGACAACTTCCCTTAAGAATTGCAGAGTTTGGCCACGTACATCGACATGAACCATCAGGAGCATTGAGCGGTCTTGTCCGCGTTCGCAGTTTTCATCAAGATGACGCCCATCTTTTCATGCGTCCGCAAGATATTAAAAATGAAATTATCAATATTCTTAATCTAGTAAAAAAACTCTATGGCGCTTTTGGATTGACTTACACATTTAAGCTTGCAACACGACCTGAAAAAAGCATTGGATCCGATAAAGATTGGGAAATTGCTACAAATGGTCTGAGAGAAGCTCTAGATGAATGGGGAGAAGAATATCAAATTATAGAAGGAGAAGGAGCGTTTTATGGTCCAAAGATTGAGATTCACATCAAAGATGCGCTGAATAGATCTTGGCAATGTGGAACCATTCAACTCGATATGGCTCTTCCTGAAAAATTCGAACTCGAATATATCGATTCAGATGGGATTGCAAAAAGACCTGTGATGATTCACCGTGCTATTTACGGATCGATTGAACGGTTTTTGGGAATTTTGATCGAACATTTTGCTGGCCGATTTCCATTGTGGCTTAGCCCCCATCAAGTTCGATTGATTCCGGTTGCTGATCGACATGTCGACTATGCAGAAAAAATTTCTAACCAAATTTCCAAAGCAGGTTTTATTTCTGATGTAGATGGTTCTCATGAATCAGTAAGCAGAAAAATTAGAGATGCGCAGCTTGCTCAAATCAATTACATGCTCACTGTTGGAGATCAAGAAGTAGAAAAAAAGACCATTAATCTGCGAACAAGAGATCGCGTTATTGGAGAATTTGATCTTAATTCCTTTTTGACTACACTGAAAAAAGAAAGGGAAGAAAAATCACTTCATTCCCTATTTAATGTATCATGAAAATTATCTCAGTCAGCAGTTTTAAAGGCGGAACAGCAAAAACATCCACTGCCTTACATTTGGCTGCTGCTTTAGTCAAATTTCATAAACGCAAAGTTCTATTAATCGATTTTGACTCTCAAGCAAATTTGACAACGGGATTAGGTTATGATCCCGATGAATTTGACAGCCTTGCTTCTGTCTTGCAAGGTGAAAAAAAGATTGAAGAGTTGATCCTATCCACTTCCATGAAAAATCTTCAAATCATTCCTGCAGATACTTGGCTGGAGAGAATTGAAGTTACAGGTACACTTGCCGCAGATCGATATTCTCATGAAAGATTGAGAGATCTTCTCAAGCCATTAAATTACGATGCAATCATCATCGACACTCCTCCTTCTCTTTGTTGGCTGACTGAATCTACTTTAATTGCTTCCAACTATTCTTTGGTATGCGCAACCCCTGAATTCTACAGTATCAAAGGATTGCAAAGACTTGGATTATTCATGAATTCCATTAAAGAAAGACATGGCATTTCTCTTTTAGGAGTTTTACTCTCGTTTTGGAATCCGCGCGGTAAGAGTAATGATGCTTTCTTACAAATTATCGAAAAAACTTTTCCTGGAAAACTTTTAGAGACAAAAATTAGGCGCGATATCACCATTTCGGAAGCAAGCGTGCATGGAAAATCGATTTTTGAAATTGCACCAACTAGCAGAGCAGCCCAAGATTATCGATTGCTTTCTGAAGAAATTTTTCATAAGATTTGATGTAAAGCGGATTTACAGTAACCCTAGTTTACATATGTTAAAACTCAATCAATTGCTCAAAAGAAGGCTAAAAGAAGATCCTTCAAAAACTTCCAAAATGACTTCTTTAGCTAACCTCTCATCAGCAGGAAATTTATCTCCCTTTTCAACCATTTTTCAGATAAGCGATCTCAATGAAAAAGAAAAAATTGCTCTCCAATCTCTCTTAGAGCAATATCGATTGGAAAAACAAGAAATCCAAAATGATTTGAAAGACTTGATTGCCATTACTTCCGAAGTCAAAGCAATTCACAATCAAGCGATCATTTTGCATGGAGAGCGCATCAAAAAAGCACAAGAAATTTTGAAAAATTATCAGAGCGGTGCATTTACTGCATGGCTGAAATCAGCTTATGGAAATCGGCAAACCCCTTACAATTTCCTCCAATATTTTGAACTCTATATTTCTCTTTCAAAAACTCTTCAGAAAAAAATGGATGAGATGCCAAGGCAAGCTATTTATAGTTTGGCTTCAAGGCCTGTTTCAAAAGAAAAAAAAGAAGAGATCATCCAAAACTATCAAGGAGAAACAAAGCAACAGCTTTTAACATTGATCCGAGAAAAATTTCCACTGCCTTCGCAGGATAAAAGAGCTTCAAAAATTTTCCTTAAATTAGAATCTCATTTTAAACAGATCCAATCTATTATTCAGTCAGCCAATTTTCAAATATCTAGACAGCAAAAAAAACATCTTTTATTTCTAATGAAAGAGATTTCAACCCGTCTCGGTAAGAAAGAAGCGGATGGATTCCAATCCTGAATTTAAAAGACTTTATTCTCACCATGCGCGAAAAGCAAACTGGAAAAACTGGGGACCCTATTTAAGTGAACGGTCTTGGGCTACTGTTCGCGAAGACCGCAGTGCAACCGGCGACGTATGGAATTCATTTTCACACGATCTTGCCAGATCAAAAGTATACAGATGGGGTGAAGATGGCCTTGGCGGAATTTCTGATCGATTTCAACACATCTGCTTTTCTTACGCTCTATGGAATGGACGCGATCCCATCTTAAAAGAGCGTCTATTTGGATTGACAGGTCCCGAAGGAAATCACGGAGAAGATGTCAAAGAATTGTATTTCTACCTTGATTCCACTCCTACGCATAGTTATATGAAAATGCTCTATAAATATCCTCAAGAACCCTTTCCCTATTCAGAGCTTATTCAAGAGAGTCGACAAAGATCCCTTCAGGATCCTGAGTATGAACTTTGGGATACAAAGATTTTTTCTCAAAATCTTTATTTCGATCTTTTTTTTGAATATGCAAAAGCAAATGAAGATGACATTCTTTGCCGCATCACTGCTATCAATCGCGCTTCAGAAAAAAAGGAACTCTACCTTCTCCCCCAAGTTTGGTTTCGAAATACCTGGAAATGGGGGTATGAAAAGGGGCCAACTGGAGATGAGAAAGGAAAACCCATTTTAAAATTGGAAAATAGCCATCTTAAATTAGACCATCCGGCTTCGGGAACCTATTATTTTTATGCAAAAAAACTTGAAAACTTTTTTTTCACCGAAAATGAAACAAACCAATTGAAGCTCTATGGAATTGCAAATTCTACAAATTACGTCAAAGATGCTTTTCATCGATATTTAATAGAAGGAGAGAAAACTAGTGTAAAACCAAGAAATGAAGGAACAAAAGCTTGTTTGATATCCCATTTCTGGTTAGATCCCGAAGAAAAAATCTCCTTAGATTTTCGCTTAACAAAAAATACTCTTGAAAAACCTTTTAAAACTTTTGATCAAATTTTGGAAAAAAGAAAAAAAGAAGCAGATCTTTTCTATGAATTTATTCAACCAAAAAATCTTCGAATTGATCTTAAAAAAATTCAAAGACAAGCTTTTGCTGGAATGCTTTTTTCAAAGCAACTTTACTATCTAGATCAAGAACAGTGGAAGGGAGGAGATCCTCTTTATCCAATCAAAAGAGATGAGCCGCGCAATCCAGATTGGGACCATTTGACCACTTTTGATATTTTGTCTGTTCCAGATAAGTGGGAATATCCTTATCTCTGTTCCTGGGACTTGGCATTTCATGCGGTTCCTCTTGTTTTAGTCGACCCCGATTTTGCAAAAAGACAGCTGATCTTGATGACGCGCGAATGGTACATGCACCCAAGTGGACAAATTCCCGCATATGAATGGTCTTTTTCTGATGTGAATCCTCCTGTTCATGCCTGGGCAATTTGGAGGGCTTATAAAATTGATGGAAAGATGTATGGAAAATTAGATCGCGCTTTTTTAGAGGGTACTTTTCATAAACTTCTTCTCAATTTTACCTGGTGGGTCAACAAGAAAGATGTAGAGGGAAACAATGTTTTTCAGGGTGGCTTTTTAGGAATGGATAACATCAGTGTATTTGATCGAAGTCGCTCGCTTCCAACTGGGGGGAGAATTGACCAGTCAGATGGAAGTGCATGGATGAGTTTTTACTGCATCATCATGATGAAAATAGCCCTTCATCTATCTGACGAAGAGCCTGTTTATCAAGATATTGCGACAAAATTTTTCGAACATTTCTTACGAATTGCATCAGCAATGACAAATTGTGGCGGAAAGGGATACTCTCTTTGGAATGAAGAAGATGGATTTTTTTATGATGTTCTTCATCTTCCCAATCAAAACATTGTCCCTTTAAAAGTGCGCTCTCTAGTTGGGCTAATTCCTCTTCTTGCCGTGGAAACGATGGAGGCAGACCTCCTTGAAAAATGTCCTATTTTTACAAGGAGAATGAGCTGGTTCATCAGCAAAAAACCAAGTGTGAGCTTTAATTTAGCTTGTATTTACAAAGAGGGAGTAAATAAGAGAAGGCTTTTATCGATTGTAACTGAAGATAAATTAAGAAGGGTTTTGCATTACATGCTAGATGAAGAAGAATTTTTATCTCCTTATGGAATTAGATCCATCTCTAAATATCATGAAAAAAATCCTTTTGTTTTTGAAGCGGATGGCCATCGTTGCGAAGTAAAATATGTTCCGGGGGAATCCAACAATCGATTATTTGGGGGAAATTCAAATTGGCGAGGACCTATCTGGTTTCCCATAAATTTTCTCATTATTGAATCCCTACAAAAATTTCACCACTATTTTGGAGAGCAGTTCAAAGTGGAGTTTCCCACTGGATCTGGAAATTTGATTACTCTTTGGGAGGTTGGAGAAGAACTTTCCAAAAGATTGATTCGCTTATTTTTAGAAAATGAAGAGGGAAAAAGACCTATTTTTGGAAAATATCCCAAAATAGAAGAAGATCAAAATTTTAAAGATCTCTTTCTCTTTTTTGAATATTTTCACGGAGAAAATGGATCTGGTCTCGGCGCCTCTCATCAAACTGGCTGGACTGGATTGATTGCAAAGCTAATTCAACAAGTAGGAGAAAGCTTATGAACTTATCCGCAAATTATAAAAATTTGCAACCAGTTCTTCTATTTGCTTTTGTGTTTTTACAGAAGCAGTGCAAAGAGGTAATCTTAAATGGGGCTTGCACTTACCAAGAACGTGCAAAGCATATTTCACCCCTTGAGGGTTTGGTTCTAAAAAAAGGGTTTTACATAAAAAATAAAAGCGGCGAAATAGCTGTTTAGCTTCAAGAAAATTTTCCTCCATGAGAAGCTCTATCCACTCCTTCCACTCTTTTGGAATTACATTAGCAGAAGCAGAAATGGTGCCCTTAAATCCACTAGCCATAAGTGCAAAAGTGAACAAATCTTCTCCACAAAACAGAGGAACCTCAACTGACTGCAAAAGATCGATAGAAAAAAAGAAATCTCCTGAAGAATCTTTGATCCCAACGATTCCTGGAATCTCACAGATTTTGGAAATGGTAGAAACCGATAATTTCAATCCTGTTCTTCCTGGATGGTAATAAAAAATCCAAGGAAGACCAATTTTTGCTATTTCTTTAAAATGCAAATAGCAACCTTCTTCTGTTGGGCGAGTGTAATAGGGATTGATGATGATGGCTCCATCCACTCCAATTTTTTTTGCTTCCTCTGTCAACTTTACAGTTGAAGCTGTATCGCTCAATCCCGTGGAAGCAATGATTGGAATTTTCTTTTTTGTTTTTTTTACAGAAAAATGAAATAGCTGAACCTTTTCTTCATAGGAAAGAGAAACAGACTCTCCAGTTGTTCCAGCAATGATAAGGCCATCTGTTCCTTCAGCAATATGCCACTGAATCAAATTTTCCAAAGAATCGAAATCAATGGAAAAGTCAGACTGAAAAGGAGTAATCAAAGGTACAATTGATCCTGAAAACATACTTTTAACTCTCCTCCAAACGAACAGACCAGTCGATTGGTTCTTTTCCCCATTTTTTGAGATAATGATTTGCTTTAGAAAAATGGCGACAGCCAAAAAATCCATCCACTGAATATGGAGAGGGATGGGCAGCCATCAAAACGATATGATTTGTATTTTTGAGAATCGTTTCACATTTCTCTTGGGCTGATTTTCCCCATAAAAGGAATATAATAGAATCCTTTCTCTCAGCAAGCTTTTGGACAACTTGATCTGTAAACTTTTCCCATCCTTTTCCATAATGAGATCTCGGTTCCCCTGCTCTCACTGTCAGCGTAGCATTTAGCAGTAAAACACCTTGTTTAGCCCAAGAGCTCAAACAACCAGTCTCTGGTTCAGGAATTCCTACATCTTTTTTTAATTCAGTAAATATATTTTTAAGAGAGGGTGGAAACGGCATGCCACAGGGAACACTAAAGGAAAGGCCATGTGCTTGTCCAGTTCCGTGGTAAGGATCCTGTCCGATAATTACAACTTTTACCTTTTCAAAAGGGGTTTGAGAAAAAGCATAAAAGACAAGAGGTTCTGGTGGATAAATGATCTTCTTTTGATTCTTTTCTTTGTTAAGATAATTTTTTAAATCATGAATGTAAGGAAGGGAAATTTCTTCCTTTAACTTTTCATGCCAGCTTTTTGCAAGTTTCATTGTCATAGTGGAACCTATCCGAAAACTTAGAAAAACTGCTTTTTTGAATTTCTGAATAGATTCTTATAATTTTAGCTAAAATCTATTGTTAGAAACAACTGGAATTGGATATTTCAAAAAAGTATAATTTACTCCTTTTCCTGGGTGTAGCGCAGCTTGGCTAGCGCACCAGCATGGGGTGCTGGGGGTCAGAGGTTCAAATCCTCTCACCCAGATTTTTTGATTAAATGAGGATGTGGAAAACAAGAAGATAAGTTGTTTATTGGTTGCCATTAAATTGTTCAAATACCTCTTTTTCTTCAATTCATTCGCAAAAAACTGACAATTTATGAACAATTTGATTTACAGGAAAAAAGTTGATCTTATAGACACTTCCACAGGTATAGAAGAAGAAGAGAACCTTTTAAATCATTTTAAATAAAGGCAAACTAATGCACGAAGAATTGCATGTGAAAAGTTTTTTTAACTTGGAGAATATTTTATTTAAAGATCTTTTTAAGGATTGTACGTATGTATGGGAACCTTTAGCAAAGTTGAGTCAATTTTTCACCAAAAAAGAGGTTCTCGGAAAAATTCAAGTTCGCGTTCCCTCTTCTGCACATTTGATCAATCCTGAGTGGATTTCTATCGGAGAAGGAACAGTTATAGAGCCAGGTGCTTTTATTCACGGTCCTTGTGTTATCGGAAAGAACTGTGAAATTCGCTATGGTGCTTACATTCGCGGATATGTTGTTACAGGAGATGGATGTATTGTTGGTCATGATACTGAGCTTAAACGTTCTATTTTATTGAATGATGTTTGTGCTGGCCATTTCAATTACATTGGTGATTCTATTTTAGGAAATGGAGTGAATCTCGGTGCTGGAGCTAAATGTGCAAATCTAAGGCTTAATGGTGAGATGATCTCCATAGGCTTTAATGAGGAAAAAATTCCCACTCATCTGGTTAAACTTGGGGCGATTATAGGAGATCATGCAAAATTAGGTTGTAATACTGTGACAAATCCAGGCACGCTAATCGGAAAAAAAACTTTTTGCCATCCTAGCTTGAATATTAGCGGTTATATTCCTCCTTCATCTACAGTTAAGTCGACTGGAAAAATTATCGTTGAACAGCATATAAATGCGTTTATCAAAAATTAAACCTATGTATACTCGAGTAAATTTTCTCGAATACAGGTTTCATGCAAACTTCGTCAGGCTCGCATTTTTTTTATTTACGAGATAGAATTGAGCAAGAGATTGCTGCAAGTATTGTTTCATTTGGAGAAAAAACGAAACTCCGCGATGCATGTGAATATGCGCTATTAGGTGAAGGAAAGAGGCTCCGTCCAATCATTGTGATGATGGTGGGTGAGGCTTTAGATTATGAATTAAATGTTCTTTCTTCAGCTCTTTCTGTAGAATTTTTTCATACCGCTTCTTTAATTGCTGATGATCTACCTTGCATGGACAATGATGATGAGAGAAGAAACAAGCCATCATTGCATAAAGCATTTGGAGAAGCTGTTGCTCTTTTGGCTAGTTATGCACTCATTTGCGCGGCTTTTCAAAAAATTCATCAAAATTATGAAGAAATGAAAAAAACTGCCCATTTTCGTTCAAGTAATAGCGATCTAGCTTGCTCAATTGCACTTGAATGTGCGACCAGGTGCGCAGGGATTTTAGGAGCAACAGGAGGTCAATATCTCGATCTATTTCCTCCTATAATCAATATTGATACCATCCGAGAAATCATTTATAAGAAGACGATTACATTGTTTGAGGTTTCTTTTGTTTTTGGCTGGATATTCGGAGGGGGAGAGATAGAAAAAATTGAATTTGTTAAAAAAATCTCTCACCATCTTGGATTAGCCTTTCAAATTTCTGACGATTTACAAGATCTCAAGAAGGATTCAAATCAACAAAAAGAGATCAATATTGCTCGCTTTTTGGGAAAAGCTAAAGCAAGTTTGATCTTCCAAAATGAAATGGCTCTTTTTAAAGAAGGGTTATCAAAACTTGAAATTTTGACACCTTCGTTTGAAAAGATGTGTGATATCCTATCTCGATCTATTCCTCAGGCGGCTTCTATCAGTGTTTAGTCGTTTCCTGTTCAACTGAAGTTTCTTCTTCTGTCTTGAGTTGCTTGAATGCATTTGGATTGGAAAAACAGATCTCCATGATTTGTTTTTCAAGAGAATTGAGAAGATTTGGATTTTTTTTGAGCTCATCTCTAGCCGTCTCTCTACCCTGCCCAAGCCGCTGTCCATTATGACTAAACCAGGTTCCTTTTTTCTCGATGAGATTGAGCTGTGCTGCTACATCCAGTACTGAGCCAGATCTTGAAATTCCTTCGTTGAAAAGGATGTCAAATTCTGCAGATTGAAATGGAGGAGCTAATTTGTTTTTGACCACTTTTACTTTTACTCTATTTCCTACGTCGACATTTTCTGCTCCTTTTATTCCTGAAACTCGTCTGATTTCCATGCGAATAGATGAGTAGAATTTTAATGCTCTTCCTCCTGTCGTAATCTCGGGGTTTCCAAACATGATTCCTATTTTTTCTCGTAGTTGATTGATGAAAATTGCACAAGTATTGCTTTTTGCAAGAGTAGAGGTGAGCTTTCTTAGAGCCTGTGACATCATACGAGCCTGTAGACCCATGAAGGAGTCTCCGATTTCTCCTTCTAATTCACTTTTGGGAACAAGCGCTGCAACGGAGTCAATCACAATCAGATCAATCGCATTTGAGCGTGCAAGGGCTTCTGCGATATTGAGCGCTTCTTCTCCTGAATCTGGTTGAGAAATCATTAGATCATCTAATTTAACTCCAACTTTTGCTACGTAAGAAGGATCTAAGGCATGTTCTGCATCGATGTATGCAGCAATTCCACCCATTTTTTGGGCATTTGCCACAATGTGTGTTGCCAGTGTTGATTTTCCGGAAGATTCAGGTCCATAAATTTCAACAATTCTTCCTCTAGGAACCCCTCCTATT
The DNA here is from genome assembly GCA_022614855.1 of Chlamydiota bacterium. GTDB lineage: Bacteria > Chlamydiota > Chlamydiia > Chlamydiales > Rhabdochlamydiaceae > JAKEHU01. Next base: position 16,594 of record JAKEHU010000021.1, on the reverse strand, counting down.
CCAAGAGCAAGATCAAGCGCAATTGACCCTGTTGGAATGACGCTGATTTCTTTTGTCGCCTGGTGTTTGCCAAGCGTCATGATCGATCCCTCTCCAAATTGTTTTTGGATGTGAGAGATAGCAAGTTCTAAAGCTTTTTTCTTTCCATCGTTGTTGGATTGTTGCGCCATGTTTTTCTCTCCTTTTGAGTCTTTCAGATTTTTACAACAAGGGTGCTATTTATAGCAACTTATCGTCAATAAGAAATATCATATCTCTGTCTCCTCTGTACTCTCTGTGGTAAAATAAAAAAAGTCCAAACAATTATGGCCAGCAATATTCAAACGAGGATTATTACCACAGAGATCACAGAGCGCACAGAGAAAGAGAAATAGGATCAGACCACAAAAGATTGTGGTCTGGTTTTTAATTATTTGGGGGTATTTAACTTAATGACGTTGTCGAAGGATAAAACAACTTGATCTTTTTCTTTCATTAGAAGAGATGCATGAATTCCCTCTTCTTGAAGATTTTGGGGAACCATTACTTGAATTGAAAGGAGATCTGTTTTGTCTTCTGATGCTATTGTAAGTTGAGCTGGCTGCCCTTGAAGACAAATCAATGAAGGAGAAGCAATGAGTTGGCGAGAAGAATCTAGATCATTGATCTTTTCAATTTGCATCTTCACAAGATATTCATTTGTATCATTCAATTGAGTTACAGACATTGAGCTTTGAAAGTGGGCAGCTTCTAAGCTAAAAGCTGTCAAACTTGCTATTAAAAGTAATAAACTTTTCATAAAAAACCTCCATTTTTCGACTAATGTGCATTTTTTATGATTTAAAGGAAATAAGAACCTATCCCGAAATTAAGAAAATTTATCAAAAAGCAGGTTTTTTGAATTTCGGGATAGGTTCAAAGGAGAAGGCTGGTTTTGATTAAAAGAATTTGATTAAATGCAGAAAAGACTGGAGAGTAGATGAACAAATTAAGTAGGCCAAGAAATGGCTCTAAGATATGGGGAAAAAAGGCACAAAAATCAAATTTTTTTAATTTCCGGATATGTTCATGATTTTAGCAGGAGATATTGGTGGAACAAATGCTAGGCTTGCCTTTTTTGAAAATGATAAGATCGTTGTAGAAAAGGTCTATAAAAGTTCAAATTATGAAAGTTTAGGTGAAATTGCCATCGATTTTCTCTCGTCTCATGATGTGAAAATCCACTCTGCTTGTTTCGGCGTTGCAGGCCCTGTAAAAAATGGAGAGTGCAAAGCGACAAACCTACCGTGGAAAATAGATGAAAAAACATTGAAAAAACAACTTGGTATCAAGAATGTATGGCTCATCAATGATCTTGAGGCAAATGGTTATGGAATCGAAGAATTGGAAGAGGAGGAGTTTTTAGTATTGAATCCTGGAAAAAGGGCTAAGGGCAATGGTGCAATCATTTCAGCTGGTACCGGTTTAGGAGAGGCAGGAATTTTTTGGGATGGAGAAAGATTCCACCCCTTTGCAACAGAAGGGGGCCACTCTAGTTTTGCTCCAGAAAATCAAATAGAAATCGAACTTCTCTCCTTTTTGATGCAAAAATATGGACATGTATCTTATGAAAGGATTTTATCTGGAAATGGACTAGAACAAATTTACCGATTTTTGACCCAGGTAAAAAAAGAAGAAAAAAACCAGGAAGTGGAAAGAGCTTTTGCAAAGGGAATAGCTCCTCATTTGATCACCGAGTTTTCAAAAAAAAAATCCTGTCCAACTTGTGTTAAATCTTCAAGAATATTTTCCGAAATTTATGGAAGTGAGGCGGGAAATTTAGCTCTAAAAATGTTTGCCATATCTGGCGTCTATATCGGTGGGGGAATTGCTCCAAAAATGCAAGAAGTGTTGATGCAAAGTCAATTCATGAAAAGGTTTGTAGATAAGGGAAGGTTTCAATCTTTTTTACAGGAAATTCCCGTAAAGATCATTCTAAATGAAAGTACCGCTCTTTTGGGAGCAGCAAGCTATGCTAGAAAAAAGATCTAAAGAAGCAAAGAGAATTTCTGAAGAATCTCATAGGCTTGCTGAAGGAAAAGAAGATCTTGTTCCAAGGTGGCAAAAATGGGGACCATATGTTTCTGAAAGAGCTTGGGGAACGGTTAGAGAAGATTATAGCGCAAATGGCGATTCGTGGTCCTATTTTCCCCATGATTTGGCCGCTGCAAAAGCATACAGGTGGGGAGAAGATGCAATTTGCGGCTGGTCTGATCGCTACCAAGTTCTTGTTTTAGCACCCGCCTTTTGGAATGGAATAGATCCGATATTAAAAGAGCGGCTATTTGGGCTTAACTCTCATGAGGGAAATCATGGGGAAGATGTGAAGGAATATTCCTACCAGATCGATGCAACACCCACCCATTCCTACATGAAATATCTATACAAATACCCTCAAGACCCGTTTCCCTATCAAAAACTGGTCGAAGAAAATCACAAGAGAAGAATCGATCAAAGAGAATATGAATTGATGGATACAGGAGTGTTTCAGGAAGGACGCTATTTCGATATTTTTATCGAATATGCAAAAAATGATCCCGAAGATCTCTGTATCAAAATAGAAATCTTTAATCGAAGTAAAGATCCAGCCTCTTTACATTTATTGATGCAACTCTGGTTTCGCAACCAGTGGTCCTGGTTTAACAACATTTCCAAACCCATGATTCAAAAAGGAGAGAAAACAAAAAGTTGGATCTCTATTACTTCTGATGATACTAAGGCCCCTTCTCCTAAAAATCTTTCCTTTGAATACCGATTGGGAAAACAGTTTCTCTATGGAGAGTCAGATGGAGAATGGATGTTTACTGAAAATGAGACCAATGGAAGCGAAAGGAACAAGTTTTATAAAGATGGGTTTCATCGAAAAATTATCCATGGAGAAAATCGATGTAACCCCAAAGAAGAGGGAACTAAAGCATGTTTAACCTACTTCTTAAGAGATATTCCACCTCATGGATCTGTGAAAAAATTTTTTCGATTTTCAAATAAGAAGATCGCAAAACCCCTAAAAGAGGTTGAAAAAATAATCGATAAAAGAAAAGAGGAAGCGGATCGATTTTTTTCTGCAATTCATCCAAAGAAGGCAACAAATGAGGAAAAAAATATTCAAAGGCAGGCTTTAGCAACGCTTATTTGGAATAAGCAAATTTACCTTTATGATGTCAATGTTTGGCTAAAAGGGGATAATCCTAACTTTCCCCCTCCGAATTCTAGAAACTATCTTCGCAATGTTCATTGGAAACATCTCAATTCCATGCGCGTCTTGCTCATGCCTGATAAATGGGAATATCCCTGGTTTGCTTCATGGGATTTAGCTTTTCACTGTCTGACCTACTCTCTTGTTGATATTGAGTATGCCAAAGAGCAGTTGTGGCTTCTTCTTTTTGACCAATTTCAACATCCCAATGGACAAATTCCAGCATATGAATGGGAGTTTTCCGATTTAAATCCTCCAGTCCAAGCTTGGGCTGCTTTGAATCTTTATCTCAGAGAAAAAAATCAGCTTGGAAAAGCTGATAGAGTCTTTCTTGAAAAGTGTTTTCATAAACTCTTAATCAACTTTGCCTGGTGGGTCAATCGGGTAGATAATTTAGGGAATAATGTCTTTGAAGGGGGTTTTTTAGGCCTCGACAATATCACCGTCATCGATAGATCGAAGAGGCTACCAGGCAATGTCATTTTGGAGCAATCGGATGGTACAGGCTGGATGGCGATGTTTTGTCTAAATTTAATGACAATTGCCCTGGAACTTGCGGAAAAAGATCGGGTTTATGAATCCCTTGCGACCAAATTTTTTGAACACTATGTCTACATTGCACATGCCATGAAAAAGAGGGGAAATCAAAACTTTGAAATGTGGAATGAGGAGGATGGATTTTTTTACGATGTTTTGGGGTATCCAAATGGGAGTTTCAAAGAATTTCGTGTGAGATCTCTGGTGGGGTTAATTCCCCTTTACGCTGTGGAAATTTTAAGTGAAAAGAGGATCGATCAATTCCCAGAATTTAAGAAAAATTTTATCTGGTTTTTGCAGAATAGAAAAGATCTTGTCGATCCATGCATCCTCACCACTTTTAAAAATAAGGAGAAGTATTATGTCCTTGCTCTTATGAATGAAGATCAGTTGAAAAGAGTAGTTCAATACCTTTGGGATCCTAAAGAATTTAGAGGAGCTTTTGGCCTCAGGAGTCTTTCTCGCTTTCATGAAAAAACCCCCTTTTCGTTTGAAAACAACCAAGTGAAGTATGAGCCAAATGAGTCTCTAGAAAAGATAAAGGGAGGAAACTCAAATTGGAGAGGACCTGTCTGGATTCCAACCACATTTTTGTTAATTCAAGCTTTAAAAAAGTTTAGTCAAGCTTTTGAGGACCGGATTCAAATTCAGATTGGAGATGAAGAAACGGCCACCCTCTCCCAGATTGCTAACTCCTATGCCGATCGAATCATCTCGATTTTTAGAAAAAATAGGGGAAAAAGACCGGTTTTTGGAGAGGATTTTCCCTTTCATGAAGATGAAAACTGGTCTGAATTTCTACTTTTCCATGAATATTACAATCCAGAAACAGGAAAAGGACTTGGTGCAAGCCATCAATCTTGGAGCTGTCTTGTTGCAAATCTCATCGATGAATTTAGAAAATAAAGGCAAAAGTCTAAAAGCTAAAGGCTAAAAAAGTAAATTCTCTAAATTTAGCCTTCAGCCTTTATACTTTAGACTTTAAAAAAACTGGATCTACATCTTTGTAGACCCAGCTAAATTGAAAGCAATTAGAAGACGTAAGTTGCGGTTAAAGTCCAACCTTGTGTACTTAAATCTCCACGTCTTTGATGGAATACGTTTTCGCCGAATTGATCAGTAACTGCACCCGCAGTTGTTGATGCATCTCCAATTCTCACAACTCTCCACAACTGGTTTTGGTTGAAGAATAGGTGGTGTTCCCATCCTAAGCTTACCATGAAAGCTCGGTAATCGGAAAATACAGTGACATACTGGATTCCAATCATGAGGTCGAGGATTGCTTTAGAAGCTCTAAAGCCGTCACTTGTCTCGTGAATTTTGTTTCTATTGAATGGAGCATTTGCGAAAAAATTTCTTTCGTCATGTTCGATATCGAATCTTCCATAGAGAATGGAAAGAGCAAAATTTCCAAAAAGCGACCATGCTTTTGTGAAATTCCAGCTACTGTCGATCCCCGCACGAACACCAACTCCTTTGTAATGATTGTCTAGATCAACTTCATTATTAAATACGTTACCTTGGTTAAAGGTGGCGCCCCAGCTTCCCCCTTTGTGTTCAATTTCAAAATCTTGGCGAATCCAAGCAGCTCTAATTCCAATGAAAGGTTTCATATTGAAAAATTTGCTAGTCCAGAATTGACGTCCCAAAGTGAAATCGGCAATGTCAAGTCTCAATTTCCAGCTAGCTTCAATATCTGTAGCAAACAAAATACCCTGTGTTGCTACTGCACCAACTGGATTTGCAACTGCAGGTGCAAAAGCAGACCAGAGTGGAAGGAGAGTAGTGCTTGAAGAACCACCAGTATCATCATGTCTTGAAGCTCTTCCTTTATAATGAGTCCAAATGGCTTCCATATTCCAGCCATCATGTGTTGAATTATAACCAATGCCCACTTTCCAGCCCCATCTCCATTTAAAATCAGGGTTGAGGTATTTTGCGTTGACAACGAGCCCTTGATATTGGGTATCTGCTCGTTCATTTAAAACTGCATACTCCATCCCATCTTGATGGGTGTTCCAATAAAGAGCAGATGCTGTAAGGTACACTTCTCCCGCCTCACAGCAGCATGGATCGCTAGTATAAGGTCTTACGGGTGGGTTGACCATTTGATTTGGCCCATCGATCGCTCTTGGAGGGCATTGTTCGTGACTTTTTCTTGCAGCACTCATTGTTGATGAAGCTACAACAATAGATATAGCGGCTAAAGGCCATATCTTTTTTATATCTTGATTCATATTTACTCCCAGGGTTTTAAAAAGCAAATTTATGACATCTTAGAAGCTTTTAAGGCAGCTTCTTAGGCTATAGCCCATAGATGTCTCTCTTTAAATTTTCGATGTAGCATAAAATAATTATTTACACAACCAAAAGAAACGAAAGTGGTTGTGGAAACAGAAAGTTTCCCTAGGAAAGTAGAACCGGATTTATCACTGTAAACCCGGTTTCTGATAGATTGGTTAGAATGTGACTAGAAGTGAAAGTGTCCAACCCTGAGTACTTAAATCTCCACGTCTTTGATCAAATACGTTTTCGCCGAATTGATCAGTAACTGCACCCGCAGTTGTTGATGCATCCCCAATTCTCACAACTCTCCACATCTGGTTTTGGTTGAAGAAGTGGTGGTGTTCCCATCCTAAAGTGGCGATAAAGCCATACCGATCATTGAAGATAGTAGTGTATTGAATGCCAATGAATAGGTCGAGAATTGCTCTTGGGGCTCTAAAACTATCACTTGTATCGAGAATTTTTACTTTATTGAATGGAGCATTGGCAAATCGATTTTCTTCTTCATGGTCAATATCAAATCTTCCATAAAGAATAGATGCTGCAAGACTTCCAAAAAGTCCCCACGATTTGTTAAAATTCCAAGCGCCATCAAGTCCGCCTCGAACTCCCACGCCCTTGTAATCATTATCTAGTTCAACCTCATTATTGAATACGTTACCTTGGTTAAAAGTACCGCTCCAACTTCCACCTCTGTGTTCGATTTCAAAATCTTGACGGATCCAAGCAGCTCTGAGTCCAATGAAAGGTCTCATGTTGAAATATTTGCTTGTCCAAAATTGACGACCAAGGACAAAATCAGCGATATCAAGTTTGAGTTTCCAACTAGATTTAATATCGGTAGCAAACAAAATACCTTGTGTTGCTACTGCTCCTACAGGATTTGCAACTGCTGGTGCAAAATCAGACCATAGTGGTAGTAAAGTTGTACCTTGAGCGCTAGCTGTATCATCATGTCTTGAAGCTTTTCCTTTATAATGGGTCCAAAGAGCTTCTACATCCCAGCCATCATGAGTGGAGTTATACCCTAAACCAACTTTGAAACCCCATCTCCATTTAAAGTCGGGGTTGATGTACTTCGCTTTGAATAATGTTCCTTGATATTGGGTATCTACCCGTTCATTTAAAACTGCATATTCCATGCCATCCTGATGAGCGTTCCAGTAAAAAGCTGATGCTGTGACGTAAAATTCTCCTGAGTCGCAGCAACATGGGTCGCTGGAAAGAGGTCTTACAGAAGGGTTGACAATGAAATCAGGTCCGCCGATAGGTTTGATGGGACATTTTTCATTGTATTTTTTTGCAGCGCTTAAGCCAGTAGAAAAAGCAACAAGGGATATGGCAGCTACGGGCCATAATTTTATCATATCCAAATTCATACTTACTCCCAAAGGTTTGATGCAGCGTTTCGCGCCGCTTTTTATTTAATTTTTGTTCTACTTTTAATTTCAATGTAAAAGTTAATTTAATTTTCAGTCAATATTTTTTTTTAAATATTATTAAATTTAAACAAAATTAATTTCATTTTATTTAAAGACTGTTAACAGTCTCTAAATCAAAATAAACGATCAGGATGCCATCTTTTGATGATGAAAGAGGTAGAATCTTTCCACTCATCAGAGGGAGTCTTCTTGTGAATCTCTATTACTTCGCTGAGCCTTTGAGTCAAATTGGAGAGGATTACCTTTTTACTTGTTGCTAAGCTCTCTATAGTTTCCTTTGGGGTCAGAACCAGGATCATATGTCCTTTCCAGACGATCATGTCCAATGGAAGGAGCAAGGGGACTATTTCCCTAGGCTCTAATCCTGAGATAGGGATCGATGTTCCAAAAGAGAGAAGCTCCGATGTATTTCGAGGAGTAAAGCCATTGGTCACCTGATAGAGAAGACCTGAACAATCTAATCCTTTTAAAGTCCAAATGTTTAGAATTTCCTCATTTAACTGCTTTTTTGGGGGATAAAAATCTACAAGCTCTGGAATGCCCAAGTAGTAATTGCCTCCCCAAATGTAGGGAGTGCCGATTAATTTCTCTAACTCGCGAATAATGACAGAAATGGATGGCAAAATGATATGTCGTTTTGGCTCACGAGAAGAGCAAGGGGTTAAAAAACGACAATCGATATAAACAGGAGAAGGGTATTCATTGGTAGTTGCCAGGTAGATGAAATTGCCGCAATTTTTTAACAATTGAAATTTTGTCTTGGGGAATGCAACCATTTCTATGCATCTCAGCAGCCCTTGTTCATCGAGAGGAAGAGTAGATCCATCTTTTCCTCCAAAAATTTGTGTGAAATTAGGAGTATTTAAAATAGGGGTATAGGTTTTTGCTGTTGCAAATCTATTGAATTCCATGAAAATATATTTTCTTTTGCGAGGAAGAAATTATGCAAAGGTTTTTTATTGTTTTTGGAATCACTCTTAGTTTTTTCTTTTGTGGCTGTCAGAAATCTACAAGAGAAAAAGGAGATTCTTTTGCAAAAATTGAGCCAAAAATTTTGAAGATTAATCTAGGTTCAGACCCACATAGTTTAGATCCGAGAAAAGCTCGCGATCTTAATTCCATAGTGATTATGAAAATGTGTTTTGAGGGGTTAACCAGGATAGGGAAAGATGATAAACCTGAATTTGCCCTTGCTAGATCTGTCGATATTTCCGAAGATCACAAAAAATATACATTTCATTTGCGAAAGACAAGCTGGTCAAATGGAGATCCTGTAACATCTTTAGATTTTGTCTATGCTTGGAAAAAAGCATTAGATCCAAAATTCATTACCGACCAGGCCTTTTATCTCTACGTGATAAAAAATGGAAAATCGATCAAATTGGGAGAAAAAAATTCCTCAGAACTCGGCGTGCGAGCGCTAGATCTCCTGACTTTAGAGGTTGAACTAGAAAATCCCATTTCTTATTTTTTAGAATTGACTGCTTTTCCCATCTTTTTCCCAGTACATCAAAAGAATGATGAAATCCATCCAAATTGGGCAGAATCGACCAATTTTTACATTAGCAATGGCCCTTACCATGTTAAAGAGTGGAAACATCAATACGAATTAATTGTGGAAAAAAATCTTTTGTATTGGGATGCAGGATCTGTAAAGTTAGATGGAATTCAAATGGTGATGGTAAGAGAAGAGACTGAGCTCAAAATGTTTGAAAAAAGACTGCTCGATTGGGCAGGATCTCCTCTCTCTCAAATTTCGCTTGATGCAATCAACCACTACAAGGAAAAAGGAGATCTGCAAATTAAACCCTCTCTTGGCACCTACTTTTTGCGAACAAATGTAGAAAAGCCTCCTTTTGATCATGTTTTAATGCGAAAAGCCTTTGCTTTAGCAATCAATCGAAAGGAAATTGTCGACCATATAACACAGGGAAATCAAATTGTTGCAACAGCTTTTGTTCCACCTTCGATGAAATTGAATGTGGAACCTTCTTTTCAAGATGGAAATGTAGAAGAAGCCAGAAGATTATTCAACCAGGCATTAAAAGAAAGAGGAATTACGCTGCAGACCTTCCCAAAGATAACGTTAACGTATGTTACTCTAGAAAGAAATCATTTGATTGCGCAAGCATTGCAGCAGCAATGGTTAAAAGCATTTGGCATTTACATTCATTTAGAGTCGATAGAAAAAAAAGTATTTTTTGATCGATTGTCAAAACAGGATTATCAGCTTGCTTCTAGTAACTGGTTTGCTGATTTCAACGATCCCATTAATTTTTTAGAAGTGTTTAAATACAGCCACTCAAGCTCAAATAATACTTCGTGGGAAAATCCTGATTATGTAAGGCTTCTTAATGAATCAGCACAAATCACTGATCCTGATTTGCGATTAAAAGTTTTATCCCGAAGTCAAAAAATTATCATGGACCAGATGCCCATCATTCCTATTTTTCACTTTACAATGGTCTACCTGCAAAATGAAAAACTCAAAGATATTGCCCTATCTTTTCTCGGAAGTGTAGATTTTAAATGGGCCTATTTTGAAAATAGCAAATAAAAGAGTTGTATGAACCTACCCCGAAATTCAAAAAACCTGCTTTTTGTGTCTTTTTCCTCATATCTTAGAGTCATTTCTTGGTCTACTTATTCAAGTATGTCCTGCGAAATGACTCTAAGATCTGTGCAAAAATTCACTAAAAATCAAGTTTCCGAATTTCGGGGTAGGTTCATGTCTCTATCTAAATTTTTCCTTTTTCTTTTAATCCTTCCCCTTCCTCTTTTTTGCGGAATGGTTCGCCTCTTCAATGATAGTCCCTATACTTTAGTGGCTGTAATTCAAGGATCAGATGGAACAAAACTTGGGTCAGTTGAGTTGAAACCCAGCAATTTTAGTTCTTGGTCTGATAATTATCAGCAATTTGGAATGTATAGTGGTCCTGGGCCATCCCGCTCTCAAACCCCCTACACTGTGCTTTGGACTTGCCAAAATGGAGATGATTATTCTATCAACGTCAATGTGTCCACTGGTGGAACTGTAACTGCATCTAGTGGTGAAGGAGCGCGCATTTGCAAACCCGTTAAGAAAAAAAAGGAGGGGCAAAACGGGCAAAATGGCGATCAAAATTCAGAATAGGTCTACCACAGAGAACATAGGAACCTATCTCAAAAAAATTTAGAAAATCTGCCTCAAAATTTCTCGAAATCTCATTGAAAATTTTATTGAGATAGGTCCAGAGGTCGCAGAGAAAAAAATTAGAATCCGGACTTCCTCTCTCTGTGAGCTCTGTGGTTTAAATAAAAAAAGATCAAAATAAAAGGACTTCTTTAAGTTGGATATCGTGAGCTTCTGTAGGCAAACATTCAACATATTGTTCTTTAAAGCCAATTCCGATGGTCCATAGATTTGGAAAATTAGACAAAAATCGATCATAATGGCCCTTTCCAAACCCTAACCGGTGATGATGTTTATCAAAGCCAATTCCCGGGATTAGGGCAGTTTCAATTTTATTGGGATCAAAATCGATCTCATCTTCAGGTTCTAAAATTTTGAATTTAGAAAGCTTTAATCTTGTTAAGTCTTTCACTAGATAAAGGCGAATTTGATTTCCATAAACTTTGAGCAGAACAAGTTTATTTTCATTAGCTAGTTCACGATTGAAATGCCAAAGATCGATTTCGTCTGGCATACTTGCAAAAGAAAGGATAAATTTAGGATAAGAAAGCTTTTGTTTTAAAGATGCAAGAGCAGATTCACTTGCTAATCGTTTTCTTTCACGAGAAAGTGAAGCTCTTAGATCTTTAAGAAAAATGCGATATTTATTCTTACTCAATGATTGGGCGTCCTTTTTCATATGTGATTTTGTGGATAAAATGGCCATCGGGATGGAAGATTGTGGCTGTTCCAAATCCATCTTCAACCGTGGAAATAGGTAGTGTTTCTCCTTTTTTGTAATAAGATCCCTTCATTAAACGGTCCTGTTCATATTCTTCGCTCAACATGAGCTCTCCTGTTTTGTAATAACCAAAACTTAGACCATTTTTTTTATTATTGGACATTTCCCGTTCACTTTCCAAATTTCCATTTTCATACCAGGTTTTGGCCATTCCTTGCATGATATCTTCATGCCATTTGATGGAAATTTTTGGCTTTAAAATTTTATCTGGATAATATTCAACTTCTTCTCCATGTTTTTTCCCATTTTTTATATGGTAAGAAGAGGTCAGAGATCCATCTTTAGAAAAAAGTTTAACCTCTCCTTCTGGTTTGCCAGTGCAGTATTCAATAGATGAGGAGATATTTCTCTCTACAAACTCGGTTTTGACCCCTTTTCCTTCCACAATCGCAGAAATTTTTTCTCCATTTTCACCAAAGTAGTTTGCACTTTGTAAAAGACCGTCTACATAATCCTCTTCATATTGCACTAGATCTTTTTTCCAATATCCCACCGCTTTTCCAAATCGCATTCCATTTTTATGAGGAATTTTTTCTTTGATCGATCCTGCTTCATCATAAATGATAAGATCATCACAAATAAATCCGCTGTCAAATTTGACCTCTTTCCATAGTAAACCGGATGGGTTATAATAGTGAGACTGTCCATGTAAAAATCCCTTTTCATATTGCATTTCAGCCGACAGTACACCTTTTTCATTCCACACTTTGGCAATGCCGTCGAATAGCCAACTTGTCTGTGACATTTCATTGAGATCTGCAGTTCCTTCAATTACATCACATTCTGCTTTGCGCTCACCATTTTCATACCATTCCAAATAACGACCATGTGCCCTTCCATCAACCGCTTCTAGGTATTGCCAAATCTGTCCATTAGAGTGATAACTGGTCAACTTAGAAAGACTTTTTCCCTCTTTATTTTTTCCAAAGACACGAAGGACTTTTTGATAGGGCTGCGCTGATAAAAAATCTACTTTTTTATAAAGAGAAAGCCGGTCCTGATTGCTAATCGTTTCTGAAAATCCATTTCGATCAATGATTTGCAGGCTAGTCAAATGATCGCCGTTTTGACCTGCAGATTTAAAACATCCGGCAAAGATGAACAGACAAAGAAACAAAAAACTTTTAAGACCTTTCTCTTTTAATAAGTTGCAATTCTTGAATAACATAGACCTCTTCTTCTGGAGAAATGGTTTTTTTACTAATTTCTAGCTTTTTAATGATGAGCTCTGGCCGATTTTTTAACGGCTCAAAAGGTTCAATTTTTACTCCTTCGATAAAGCAAAGAAGTTTTTTTAAATCTTCTCCATCCAATTCAATAGGGTGGGCTAATGAGAGTTCCATTTCTTGAATAGCTCCAAACTCATGCGTAGCTTTCTCTATTAGTTTGAACCGGTTTGCCTCACTTTTTAAATAATCTAATCTTTTTTTAAAGAATTCATTTTCTGGCTCTGCCTGAACTAGGATATCAAGTCTTTTGATTTCCGACTCAAGAAAAAGCAGGCTTTCCAAATATTTTGATACATAGTTTCTTTCTTTTTCTGAAAGAGAAGCTTCAAGGTTCGTTTGCTCAATCAGGCTTTTGGATTTTTTTATCAAGGTTTGGACACTGGTCTTTAAATCGTTAGCACTTCTTATGGTCTGAAAGAAGGTAAAAAAAGAAAGAAAAATACATAGAGAAGAAAAGATGAGAAAAAAGATTTTTTTATTTTTCATTTTTTAAATAGAAAGTTACCTCTACTCCCTCTCTTTGGGTTAGCCATTTTACCTTTTTGCTTGCATCGATGAATGGGCTTTTTTGGAGAAATTGATGGAAAGCTTCCAATTTTTCCAAGGAGGTCGATATCAACTCCAATTCAACTTTAATCGAATTTTTAACAAGTTCATAAGAATTTTTTTTCATTTCAATGCCTTGACTTTCAGGAAGAGTGGATAGCCATGAGAGAAGATCAGATGTGAGAATTTGGCTAGAATTTGTAAGTCCCTTTTTTGTTTTTGCCACCTTTTTTTCAACAAGGGCAATCATAGAATAAACATCTCTATTCCCTTTCATAGAGAAAGTTTTTGCCAAGTGTTGATGCAGGGCTTTTTCTGTTTTTTTCAGATAAGTTTTTCCAGCAATCGATGAAAAAAGTAAAAGACAAAAGGAAGCAGCTGCAAAATGATAGAGAAACTTGCTTTGTTTATTTTGTCTATTTCTAGAAAGAGAACCACCTGTACGAAATTGCAGGCTCTCTTCATCTTTTAAAGCTCTGTCCATTCCCAGACCAATTGAAATGGCATGGGTCGATAGATCGGGGCTATCTAGTATCGTATATTTTTTTGAGAAAAACTCTTTTAAAACCCGAAATTGCTCCAAATGGGGGTCTAATCCTGTTATGAGCAGATTCGATATCGACTTTGCTTTTTTTTCCAAATATTCCATTACTCTTTCCAATTCTTTTATCCCACCTTCCTGATGAGTTTGCGATAAGGTTAGTGTTCCAGTCATGGCAATAAGAGTATTCATCTTCGACCCAATGTGATAGACAATAAGAGAATCTATAGCTGGAAAAAAGAATTTTGCAAAACGCATTAGTGCCATAGGTACAGCAGAAACGACATCTGGATCGACTTCCATCTTATGCAACTTTTCTAAATGGACAGATAGAGCAGATTTGGAAGATGCGATCAAACGGATAGAGGTCTTATTTTCTTCCTCTGGGTAAAATGTAACTAGGTTGATTGCCTCTTCTTTGGAAATAGGTAAAAACCCATCCAATTGAAAAGGCAATGTGGAGAGAATCGCTCGCCTGCTTTTGAGTTGAAAAGATAGCCTCCTGAGAAAAACATCAGATCCAAGTAACCCCGTTACAATTTCATAATCCACCTTCTGAAAGGGTTTAAAAAAATTGTAAAGCAGCTTTACATCCTTTTCTATGGTCACAGTTTCTTGAATGGTGAGATTTTTCCCCTCTTTTTTTATGATAGCGAGCCAAACGCAGGTTTTATCTATATCTAGTCCAATTTTAAAAGAAGGTCGATAAAAAATTTTTGAAAATGGGATTTTCATCCCTTGAATTTTACTAAGATCCCAGTTAAAAATAAACGTTATGTCAACCTTTGCTGCAATTATTCATTATCTTTTTTTTCTATACACCATTTTTCTCTTCGTCCGCATTGTCGGTTCCTGGTTTCCCAAATTCTACTTTCACCTCATCATGCGGTTTGTTTCTTTCCTGACAGATCCCTACCTCAATCTATTTCGAAGGTTGATTCCCCCGATCGGAGGCTCTCTCGATTTAAGCCCAATCCTCGGCTATTTTGCCCTTGAAATCATAGAAAAAATTATCTTGGGATTCATTGCGAAATGAGACTAGAAATGCATGCCAAAATAATTGGCAATGTACATGGGGTTGGATTTAGAGCTCGTACTAAGTACATTGCAGAAAAGCTAGGTTTAAAGGGATATGCGCGGAATAGCAGTGATGGCTCAGTAGAAATTCTTGCCCAAGGAGAAAAAGAAAAAATCACGCAACTTATCCAAGAATTAAAAAAAGCCTTTTCTAAAGAATATATCAAAGAAATTCAAACAGATTTTTATCCTGTTGGAGCAAGAGAATTTGATCAATTTTCAATTTTTTAAAGATTTTAGAGCTCTTAACTTTTCAAGATAAGAATATGCCGCTCCTAATAATTTAAATAATTCGTTAGCTAATAGTATTGCTTGCTCATCTATATATTTATCGGGGTGCAAAACAATTGATAATTTCTTATATGCTTTTTTAAGCTCATCAAGAGTAAAGTTGTCTCGTAATCCAAACAATGTAATCACTTCGTGGCCATTTTCTGCTTTGAAAAAGAACCTTTTTGCTTCCTCTGTTTTGAATAAAGAATCTTCTTGATTTCTATAATTTACTAAAACATTCTGGCAATTTTTGTATGTTGAATTGAAATTTTCAGTTAGACGTTTAATGCTCTCATTGAGAATATCGTTGTGAGCTTGAGGAGAGGGCTTGGTTTTGAAATCTTGGGCCTGATGAGAAAATTTATCATTCAGTAAAGATTGTTGATAGAATTTTGGAAGTTCTCGGTATATTTTAAATTGTTTGTAAAAACCTTCTTTTCGCAAATTTTTAAGCTGAGTATACGTGCGGACCAAATTTTTAAGACTATTGAAAACTTCTAAATGTTCTGTATTTTTTGGATTGTCTATAAGATAGCTTTTAAAAGCTTTTAGTAAATAGTTAAAATCTTTAGCTTGCTTTTCATCCTTTACATTTAAAATTTTCCATGTTTTTTCCATCTTTTCAATTAAATCAAACTCTGTATTGAGTAAGAGACCAAAAAAGGGGGATTTTTCACCGTGTTCTTGAGCATCATTTACCTTATCATATGGTAAAAGACTTCCTCTTGGCCCTGTAAGTCCAAATTGATTTTTTAGCCATATTGCTTTTAATAACGCAGTTTGTTCATCTGGATGACAAAAATCAGTGGCGAAATTAGGGTTAAAGCTCAGACAAAGCCAGAGTCCTATTGCACCAATTGTGGTGGCCATTGCATAGCCTTTCGTCTCTTCATTAAATTTTGACCAGATAGCCCGAATAATGTCAGGTTTAACGACTTTTAAAAGCATTGCATTTGGAACAATGCCAAAGATCAAGGAGAAAAAAATATCTATCACAAGGGCCTGGGAAAAATAGGTCAATTTTTGCCAAGAAGATTCTCTGACTTTTTTTCTATAAATTGCAGCTGATTTTTTAAGGTATTCAATTCCATGATAAACTGTTTGCGCTGTATTTTTTATAATTCCGAAAGGAGAAAAAAAAGTTCCAATGACGTAATAAAAAATGAGTCTTGCAATAGCGCGGAAAGGTTTTCCAATAGTATGGCCCCACCCTTTTTCTCTGCAATTGTAAAAAATGCGCTCAGTGAGATTATTATTTATGACACTTTCTATTGAGTCATTTATCGATATTCCTTTTCCGCCCTTATCCCATTCCATTATATATTCACGATAATTAGAAGGATAAAGCCAATTTGAGCCTAAACAGTACTTTTCAAGGAAAAATTTTGATATAGACATGAACCTATCCGATAATTCAGAAAATTTGATTTTTGGTGAATTTTCTTCACAGATTTTAAAGACATTTCGCAGGACATACTTAAATTAAGTAGGCCAAG
>JAKEHU010000020.1 GCA_022614855.1 Chlamydiota bacterium | reverse complement strand
TCTTTGTTTAAACCTCTCTTCTTGCATCAATTGTTCAAACCGGAATCTCGCCTCTTTTTCAATCACGCTTTGCGGAAGATCAAATGGGTGTTGTTTTAAAAGAAAATCTGTCACCTGCTCTCTCATTTTTTCTTTTACATGATCCTCTGCTTGATTATCAAGAAGTGTTTTGATTTTCTTTCTCATTTGCTCTACGTTTTCAACTCCAATTTGTTTTGCAAATTTATCATCAAGTGGGGGAAGAGCTGCCTCCTCAATCGCCTTAATGCGAAGTCTCACTTTTCTGGGTGAAAATTGTTTTTTTTCTTCTTCAGATAAGCTCTCATCGGGTACCGAAACCCCTTCGGAGAGATCCCCAATTGTTTTTCCTATGACTAGCTCTTTCATCCATTTTGCCATCGATTTATTCGATACTTCAAATCGAGTATTGGAAAAAAGTCGCTGCTCTTCTGGCTCTAAAACATCCACATCTAAAATGATGAAATCTCTCTCTTGCACGGAGCGGTCGGAAATTTCCTTCCAGCTCGCAAAAAATAGTTGCGCTTGCCGAATTGTCTCCTCTACTTTTTCTTCATTGACCTCTGGCCTGGAAATAGGTTTTAAAGAAAATTCTTCTGGTTTAACAGAAGGGGGAATGGGTAGGGTTTCAAAAGAGAGGCTGAGTTTTGCTCCTGTTTTCGAATGTTCATGCATTTTGTAGGAGATGGGAGCATCCTCTCTCACGAGAGGTGTTTTATCAAGTGTTTTACATTCTTTGTAAGCGATATTTGCAATCTCTTCTTGCCATTTTTTATCAATATCATGAGAAAATTTTTTAATGACCATCTCTTCAGGGGCTTTGCCTTTTCGAAACCCATGGACCTCCACTTGCTTTGCGACGATCTTTACAGCCTTGCGATAGGATTCTTGAGCTAAAGGAGGCAAAACCTCTACTTCATATTCGATGATGCAATGGGGTTTGTGTAAAATTTTAAAAAAAATCTTATCATTTTTTAATTCTTTTTCCACTTTTCCTCCGATTTGGAGACTGAAAAGCGGGTGATGAGGTTTGAACTCACGACCCTCACGTTGGCAACGTGATGCTCTACCGCTGAGCTACACCCGCGAAATATATCAGGTATATCCTAAATAGTTAATCGATTTTCTAAAAGAAAATTATCTATGCACAAATAAATGAAAAATTGAAAAATTCCATTCTCATTCTATTTATGCTTTTTTTTAATTTTACCACAGAGCTCACAGAGAACACAGAGAAGAGAGCATAAAATCCGGATTTTTTCTCTGTGTTCTCTGTGAGCTCTTGGTTATCTATTTTTTTAAAAAATTGTCTTTTGAAATTATTTTTTGTTGCGCTAGTTATCGCAAAACTGTAAAACCATTTTATATAAATTGGCAGATAGATTCATGTTAAATTTTCGGAAACTTAAGCAAGATTTTTCTTCATCCATTCTCAAGGAAGGAAAAGAACATTTTGAAAAGCAAAAAGTAGTTTCTGCAAAACTAATACATATAGATAGTAAAACTGTTCGCATTGCTGGTAGAGTTTTAGGTCAATATGAAAATTATTATGAAAGCGAGATTGAAATTGATCGCGCAGAATGTGAAACTGTCGATTCCAACTGTGATTGTCCCTACAATTATGATTGTCAGCATATTGCAGCTCTTCTTTTTTATATCGAACAAAATTTAGATCAAATTCTTGTTGCTTATTCCAAGGAAACAGATTTAAAAGAATTAACTGAAATCGAAGATTTTAATCATGAAGAGAAGAAGCAGCTTTTAGACAAGTTTAAAGAGGCAGAGGATAAAGAGGTCCAAAGGAGAGAGGAGACCTATCAAAGACAGCTTTTGCAGGAATATGTAATTTCTTCTGAAATTCTCTCTACTTCTCCATTTTTTTGTCCTGAAGAGAAAAAAATAGTAGAACAAGCAGAATTTTCTCTGATTTTTTCACTTGTTTCGCACAAAGATGAAGCAGCCGTCAAGGTACCTATTGTAGAAATACAAATTGCCCTTCGATTGCCTTTCCGTTCAAAACCACTTCATATTCCGAATATTAAAAATTTTATTGAATGCATGCGTTATGAAGAACCAATTTTTATTGGAGGAAAAAAATTTCTTTTTTCTCTTGATTCATTCAATGGATCGCAAAGAGAAATTGTGAGAATGGTCATGGACTATGCCAGATTTCTCGACAGTTCAGGAGAAAGAACACAAAAAATAGCGCAGATTAGCATTGAACTTTTCGGGATGATTTTAGCTCGAAATTTTGAGCTGACTTCACAAAATTTATCAAAAAGTGGCTTTACCCACTCTGATGATGAACTTCCTATTTTAAATGGAATCTATGAGGGAAGTTTGGAAAATCCTCTCTACTTTTCTCCATTCCCCATTCAATTTCGATTCCTTTTGGAATACATTCCTCCCCCAACATCAAAAATTTTATTAAATCCTAAACTTGTTGTGAATGGATCGGAAGTGACAATGGAAGAAGTAAAGCTATTTGAATGTGCAAAGCCAGGGATGCTTTATCGAAATGCCTATTTTCGATTTCCTCTTCAAATTACTCGTGTCCATTTGCGCAATCTTCAACCGATTCGAGAAATGACCATTCCTCATCCTCTTTTTGGTTCTTTTATGGAAAATGCGCTACAACAATTATCTGTGAACGCAGAAACTGTCTTGCCAAAGGATAGGCTAGATTTTACAACTCTTCCTTATGTTGGAGAAGTATCGGCTACCTGTAATCTTTCCTATTTAAATGGAGAATTGGAAGCCTCTTTACATTTTGATTACAACCATTTGCAAATTCCAGCTTCTTCTGCTCAACTCAATTTACAGCATGTCTCTTCCTTTGTCTCTTCTCAAGGGATTTTAGCTAGAAATTTGGTTGAAGAGAGAAAAATTATCGAAGATCTCTTTCAAGATTTCCTATTTCTTTCTGATCAAGGCGTATACATTTCCAAATCAGATAAAAAGATTGTAGAGTTTATGACGGATGTGATTCCTCGCAATCAACATCGAGTCAAATTCAATTGTCCACAAAATCTTCTCGATCAATTTATCTACGATAAAACAGAGTTTTATTTAGACCTTTCTCATCTTCCAAAAATTGATAGCTATGAAATCGTATTGAAAGTGAAAGGGGATTTAAAAGGAACGAAGACAGATCAACTCTGGGAATGCATCAGTTCAAAAAAAGCTTTTATCGAACTTGAGCAGAATAGGTCAAAAAATAAAAAATCCATAGAAGGTAATAAAATACCTAAGATCCTTGTTTTAGACCTAGATCGATTGACCAAAATCATGCAGCTTTTTGATGAACTAGGCATCACCATTCTTGAAGACAGTAAACTCGAAAGGCCTCTTTGGAGTTTGGCAAATATTGACAAGAGTCAATTTCTGGAATTACCTGTCAAAATTACCATTTCTGACCAGTTGATCGATATTCAAAAGCAGATTTTAGGAGAAAAGCAATTTTCTTTTTCACCGATTCCTTCTGAAATAAAAACTACTCTTAGATCTTATCAAGAAGAGGGAGTGCGTTGGTTGGAAAGGCTCAGGTCGATGTATCTAGGTGGAATTTTGGCAGATGACATGGGTCTTGGAAAAACTGTGCAAGCCATTGTGGCTATTTCCCAATTTCAGAAAAAGCAGAGAGAGCAGCCCTCTCTAATTGTCTGCCCAACTTCATTGCTTTATAACTGGAAAGAAGAATTTACAAAGTTCAATCCAAAGTTAAAAGTGAGTGTAATCGATGGAGCTCCTTCCAATCGCAAAAGATTGATAGATGGGGTTCAAGCATACGATGCAGTCATTACATCCTACACCCTTCTTCAAAAAGATATTGAGCAATATCGAGTAATTCCTTTCGGCTATGTAATTTTAGATGAAGCGCAACATATCAAAAATCGAGGGACGCGCAATGCAAAATCAGTAAAGATGATACAGGGACAACACAGGTTGATATTATCCGGCACTCCAATCGAAAACTCTTTGGATGAACTCTGGAGCTTATTTGATTTTTTAATGCCTGGATTTTTAACCACCTATGATCGTTTTGTCGAAAAATTTGTGAGGGTTCCTTCTAAAGAGCAAGGGATAAATTTGGAATATTTAAGAAAAAAAGTTTCTCCTTTTATCTTGCGAAGAATGAAATCCGATGTGTTAAAGGATTTACCCCCTGTTTCAGAAATTGTCTACCATTGCCAACTCTCAGAAACACAATTAGTGCTCTATCGCTCCTATGCAGAGTCTGCGCGCGATGAGCTGATGAAGCTCGTACAAAGGGATGGATTTGATCGAGTGCAAATTCATGTTCTTGCTACCTTAACTCGTTTAAAACAGATTTGCTGTCATCCCGCTATTTTTGCCAAGGAAAAGCCGGAGTCAGGAGATTCTGCGAAATATGAGATGCTTCTTGAATTGCTGCAGACTTTAATTGAGGGAAATCATAAGACCGTAATATTTAGCCAATATACTCGCATGCTCCAAATCATGCGTGAAGATTTAGAACAAAAAGGGATCTCTTTTGTCTATTTAGATGGTTCGAGCAAAAATCGACTGGATGTGGTAAAAAAATTTAATGAAGATCCTTCTATTTTAGTCTTTTTAGTTTCTCTTAAAGCAGGAGGTACCGGCCTTAATTTAGTTTCGGCAGATACTGTAATCCATTACGATATGTGGTGGAATCCTGCTGTAGAAAGTCAAGCAACGGATCGCGTCCATCGAATTGGTCAAATGAAATCTGTATCTTCCTATAAATTGGTCACTCTTGGCACAATAGAAGAAAAAATCGCAGAAATGCAGAAAAGAAAAAAAGGTCTCGTCAAGAAAGTTGTAAGCTGCGATGATGAAGCAATCGCAAAATTGACTTGGGAAGATGTATTAGAATTATTAAAGACTTAAGGGACAAATTTAAAGCTTGCTTTTCGTATCTTTTTCATCAGATTTTTATCCCACTTTTTGACCTACTTCTAGAAGTATGTTTTTCAAAGTAGAATGAAAGTCTGAAGAAAAGAACTTACAAAAATCAAATTTTTAAAATTGGCGGATAGGTTCATGAGCGTGAGTGGTCAACAATCAAAAAGAGCAAGTTTGCTATCAAAGCTGGCAAATATGGTGAGGAAAAAAGCAGGGTCCCTCTCAGGGTTATTCTCCAATGATATTGGAATTGATTTGGGAACCGCAAATACGTTGGTTTATGTCAGAGGAAAGGGAATTGTTCTTGCTGAACCGTCTGTCGTTGCTGTCGATTCAACTACAGGTGAAGTATTAGCGGTAGGGCATAAGGCAAAAGCGATGCTTGGAAAGACCCCGAGAAAAATCCATGCTGTTAGACCAATGAAAGATGGGGTGATTGCAGATTTTGAAATTGCTGAAGGAATGTTAAAAGCTTTGATTAAGCGAGTCACTCCCACAAGAAGTTTATTTCGTCCAAAGATTTTGATTGCTGTTCCGTCTGGAATTACAGGAGTAGAAAAGAGAGCGGTAGAAGATTCAGCGCTCAGAGCAGGTGCGCAAGAAGTGATTTTGATTGAAGAGCCAATGGCTGCTGCAATTGGCGTCGATTTACCTGTCCATGAACCTGCAGCAAATATGATCATCGATATCGGCGGTGGAACAACCGAAATAGCCATCATTTCTCTTGGTGGAGTAGTCGAGTCTCGTTCGCTTCGCATTGCTGGGGATGAATTTGATGATTGCATTTTAAATTACATGCGCCGCACTTATAACTTGATGATTGGTCCACGCACTGCAGAAGAAATTAAAATGACCATCGGCTCTGCATATCCCATGGGAGATAATGAACTCGAAATGGAAGTTCGTGGACGAGATCAAGTAGCGGGTCTTCCTGTAACAAAAAGAATCAATTCTGTTGAAATCAGAGAATGTCTAGCGGAACCCTTTCAACAGATCATCGAAGGAGTAAAACTCACCTTAGAAAAGTGTCCTCCTGAGCTTGCAGCAGACTTGGTAGAAAGAGGAATGGTCCTTGCAGGAGGAGGAGCTCTCATCAAAGGATTGGATAAAGCTCTCATTAAAGAGACAGGACTTCCTGTTATCGTAGCCCCAAATCCTCTTCTCGCAGTTTGTCTTGGAACTGGCAAAGCTCTCGAATATCTAGATAAATTCAAGAAGAAAAAACATATGAATGGTTGAACTACATAACCAGATCTTAATAGATTGGATAGAAAAAGTAACCCGCCTTTGTAGACCTGAAAAAGTTCATTTTTGCGATGGTTCCAAAGAAGAATACGATGAAATTTGCCTAAAGCTTGTAAAAGCTGACATCTTCACTCCATTAAATCCCAAAATAAGACCCGGAAGCTATTGGTGTCATACCCATCCTGCCGACGTAGCGAGAGATGAAGAAGCCACATATATTTGCACGAAATCACGGGAAGATGCCGGTCCGACTAATAACTGGAAAGACCCAGAAGAGATGCATCTTTTTTTAGATAAGCTCTTTTCTGGCTGTATGGAGGGAAGAACAATGTATCTGATTCCCTTTTGCATGGGACCTTTAAATTCCAACCATGCCAAAATCAGTGTCCAAATTACAGACTCTCCTTACGTCGTTGTAAACATGCATTTAATGACGAGGATGGGAAAAGCTATTTTAGAAAAAATCAATCGTGGAGCTGCTTTTGTTCCAGGCCTTCACTCTGTTGGAGTTCCTCTAAAAAAAGGAGAAAAAGATCTGTCATGGCCCTGTAGAAATGACCAGAGATATATCGTCCATTTTCCAGAAGAGAGGTCTATTTTTTCCTTTGGAAGCGGATATGGAGGAAATGCCCTTCTTGGAAAAAAATGTTTGGCACTTCGCATAGGTTCTTATCTTGGCAAGGAAGAGGGGTGGATGGCTGAACACATGTTGATCATCGGAGTGACAAATCCCCAAGGAGAAAAAAAGTATTTCGCAGCTGCTTTTCCAAGCGGCTGTGGAAAAACAAATTTAGCAATGATGCAACCTGCACTCCCCGGATGGAAAGTAGAATGTGTGGGGGATGATATCGCTTGGATTAGGTTTAAAGAAGATGGGAGATTGTATGCTGTCAATCCTGAAGCAGGATTTTTTGGAATCGCTCCGGGAACTTCTTATCACAGCAATCCCAATGCAATGAAAACGATTGCGAAAAATACAATTTTTACCAACGTAGCCATAACAAAAGAGGGAGATGTTTGGTGGGAAGGAATGACCAGACACCCTCCTGATATTGCAAAAGATTGGAGAGGACAGCCATGGACAAAAGAAAACCAGACAAAAGCAGCTCATCCAAATGCCCGCTTTACCGTGCCACTCAACCAATGCTCTGCCTTAGATCCAAAATGGAAAGATCCCGAAGGAGTCCCTCTTTCTGCCATCATCTTTGGTGGAAGGAGATCTACTACCATTCCTCTTGTTTTTGAAGCATTGAATTGGAGACATGGAGTTTTTCTCGGTACAATGATGTCTTCAGAAATGACGGCAGCGGCAAAGGGAGAAAGAGGAAAATTGCGCCATGACCCTTTTGCTATGCTTCCCTTTTGCGGCTACAATATGGGGGATTATTTTGCCCATTGGCTAGAAATGGGAACGAGAACATCTCCAGAAAAATTGCCAAAGATTTTTTATGTAAATTGGTTTTTAAAAGATAAAAATGGAAAATATCTTTGGCCAGGATTTGGAGAAAATATTCGCCCAATCAAATGGATGTTTGATAGAATCGATGATCGCAAAGAAACAGCTATAGAAACTCCTATTGGGTTCATCCCCAAACAGAAAGCTTTAGATGTGAATGGACTTGAACTATCCAAAGAAAATTTAGAATCTTTATTGAAAGTAGATCGAATGGAGTTTTTCAAAGAAATGGAAAATTTGGAAGAATATTTTTTTCTTTTTGGAGATCGAATGCCGAAAAGTCTCTTAGAAGAATTGGTTCAAATAAAAGAAAAGCTACTTCTTTGGAATTTGTGAAGAAGAGGAGAGATCATGGTTTTCCTAAAAGGATTGCATCCAGGTTCCATTTATTTCGATAGTCAGTCTATAACTATCATAAAAACAAATCCAACATTGATTCGATATCTTTTTAATGATTTTTATGAAAAAATAGAGCAAAAACCATCAGATCTAAGCAGTATTGAAAAAATCATCAATTTTATTGATTATGTATCAGATACTGAGCTATTTCAAGATAAGGAAATTGTAAAAAAAGTAGAAAATCTTTTTTCGAAGATAAAAAAGATTCCTTCTAGTAAAAAGCTTTTGCCTAGTCCTCTTCTCGTAGCAACAGAGATCAAACAGTTTTCTATAGAAGAATTTCGCGCTCTTTTTTTCTATTTTGAAGGAGAAAAAAAATCATTTAGAGATTTAGAAAACAATAGCCTGTTCCACATTGCAGCAAAAAAAGGAGATTTAGAAAAAGTAATATTTTTATATCCATTTTTGGGCTGCGAACAAATGAATGATCAGGGTCTCAATCCTTTTGATCTTGCCTGTTTATATAAAAATGAAGAAGTAGCTAAGTTTTTTATCAAAAAAGATAGTTCACTTTTACATTTAAAACATAAGGAAGAAAAAACCATTTTACACATTGCATGTGGAATGCAAGTTGATTGTAAATTCTTGCTTAAACTAGGTGCAGGTATTGAGGCTAAAGATGAAGACGGAAATACTCCTTTGCATATTTCTTGCTCTCTTCTTGATGTATCAAATGTTTTGCATCTTTTAAATGAAGATGCAAAATTTTCCAAAAATAAAAAAGGGCAATATCCATTCGAACTAGCTTTGGATCAATCATCAGTTTGTCATTTTTTAAACAAACTGAATGAGGAAATTGGTCTGTCATCTTTAAACATTACCCCTCCTCTTTTAGCATCTGCTTTTTCTTCATCTAATTCTGAAGCAATTGATTATCTCAATGTAATTGGAACAAATGAAACTGAAACACGCGATTATTTAACTATTCATAAAGAATATAAAGGGTTGCTCTTTTTTTATTTGTATAAGAAAGAAATTTTTCACCTTTATACACTACTTTCATCTATCGATAGAGACATAAGAAAGGGTTTATTCTCCTTTTTAACTGCAGAAAATTTAAATTGTTCAGATATAAAAAAAAACACACTTTTGCATTATACAATCATCTATAAAAATTTAGAACTGGCATTAGAATTATTGCAGAAGCAGGCAAATTTTTGGATAAAAAATGATCAAGATCAAACGATTTTAGATTTAATTGTCCCATTGATTATTAAAACATCTGATGACAAAGCAATTGAAATTTTTTTTCAAATTCAATCTTTTTTCCTGGAGAGATTTAAACGTTTCTTAGAATTGAATTATTTAATAAGTTTATCAAATGTGAGAAATCATTTTTTTTACATTCATAATTTAAAAAAAATTGTGATTTATTTAGATAAGATATTAAAAGAAGGTTCAAAGAATTTACGTTTTAATGAAAAAATAGAAAATATAAGTGGGCAAATAGATGCATTTGTTTCTGCAATTCATCAACATCTTGAAGATGAAAGAGAAAGTTTTGAAGATTGTTTCCAAGAATTGAGTCTGCCACCATTTAGCGGTCTTGCTACTTATTATGCTCAATTTTTTAATGAAGGTTTGAATGAAATTTTGGCCATCTCTTCTTTGAGAAAGATTCAACTAAATTCAGAAACAAAAATTTTTTTTGAAGTATGTTTTGATTTTTTTGCAGAAATTCTGGAAGATGGCGCTTCATCCCCTAACCAGAGCTAATTTAAAAGCTAAAGTATGAAGGCTAAAGGCTAAAAAAGAAGAGAGGCTCAATTCTTCTATCGAGAAAAAATTTCTTGCGCTTTGAAGAAAAAGCGAATTTCTTTTGCTGCAGTTTCTAAACTGTCGGAGCCATGAATGGCATTTTTTTCAATCGTCTTTGCAAAGTCTGCGCGGATTGTTCCGGGATTTGCATCTTTGGGATTGGTCGCACCCATGAGCTGACGGTTTTTTGCGACAGCATTTTCTCCTTCAAGAACTAGGGCAAGCACAGGACCTGAAATCATAAAAGAAACGAGCTCCTGAAAAAATGGTCTGTGGGCATGGACAGAGTAAAAAGCTCTGGCTTGTTCTTGAGAGAAATGGACCATTTTTGCAGCGACAATTTTCAGACCTGACTTTTCAAAACGAATGAGAATCTCTCCAATGTGGTTTGTAAATACGGCATCGGGTTTAATGATGGAAAGGGTTTGCTCATTTGCCATTTCATCTTCTCCTAAAAAACTCTGAGGATATACTATATCAAGTAAGGGGTTTATTTTCATTATGTCTTACGGAAAATTCCCTGATTTGGGATCAGTAAAAAAAATTTTACTTATCAAGCTTCGCCACCTTGGAGATGTGGTTTTGTCCTCTCCACTCATTACCCATTTAAAAAAAGTTTTTCCAGACGCGGAAATTCATGCTTATCTTTACAAAGATACTTATCCGATGTTAGAAGGGCATGAGGCCATTTCTAAATTTTTTCTATATGATAAAAACTGGAAAAAAATGGGGTTATTAAAAAGGTTTTATCACGAACTTCGATTGCTTAGGGAAATTAAAAAAGAAGGATATGATCTCACAATCAATTTAACTGAAGGGGATCGTGGAGCAATTGTTTCCCTAATTTCCGGAAGTAAAATAAAAGTGGGCTTTGATCCAGAGGGACAAGGGTTTAAAGGAAAAGAGAAGATTTATACCCACCTTGTGAAGAACTGTCCTACTCCAAGACATGCAGTGGAAAGAAATTTGGATGCGCTGAGGCGCATTGGGATTTTTCCTGAAGAAGATGAGAGGGAGTTGTCTTTTTATATTCCTGAAATTGCCTTTGCACAGGTAAAACAGATTCTCCAAAGCAAAAATATTCCAATAAAAAATTATGTGGTGATTCATCCCACATCGCGTTGGAGGTTTAAATGTCCACCTATTTCTTTTTTCGTTTCTCTAATTCATGAGTTTTTGCGTTTAGAAAGAAAAATTATTTTAGTGAGTGGACCAGACCAGGAAGAACAAAAAATAGTGCAAGAAATAGAAAGGCTGGTTGGAGAAAAGAAGGTAGTAAACCTCTCTGGAAAGCTCTCGATTAAAGAGCTGGGTGCTCTTCTCTATTTATGCAATGGATTGATCTGTGTAGATTCGATGGTTTTGCATATGGCTTCTGCCTTAAAAACACCAGTAGTGGCCCTGTTTGGACCCACTTCAGAGCAAAACTGGGGACCTTGGAACCATTTTCGCAGTCGAGTCATTGCTCAGGATTGGCCTTGTCGGCCCTGCCTTTTAGATGGATGTGGAGGGAGTAAAAGAAGTGATTGTCTTCATGTACTTTCTCCTCATGTTGTTGTTGAGGCATATGAAGAGGTTTCCTCGGGGAGTAATTTAGATTTTTCATTGAATTCTTTAGCTACTCTTCTGATTGAATAGATCCAACCTATGAAAACAATGAATAAAATTGTTGCAATATATGGGGCACAAAGAGGAATGGTTCCCATGCTGAGGAGCATGACTTGATAAATGATCGATGAGCCCGATTTTCCAATCCCCGACCCCAGTCCATCGATGGCAGCTTTACCTTTTAATCTCGATTCTGGATCTACAGCAAGGAAAGCTAGCTCTTTAGATGCATCGAAGACAGAATATTTTCCTGCTTTACTCAAACAGTTTTGAACTGAGCCAGCATATACTGTCATAGCAAGAGGAGTTAGTCCAAAGAGAAACTGTGCAATCGATTCAAGCATATTTCCACAAAAGAAAAAGGCAAAAAAGACAAAACCCGTTGCGATCATAGCTATTGGAGTGAGGATTGCTACAAAAGTCCATCCAAATTTTCTTACGATAAAAGAGAATAGGAGCCCTGCAATTGTGGCGAAGCAGCCAATGCCAATGGAAACTCGATTCATATGAACAAGCAGAGCATTGGGATCTGAGAAGTGGTTCTTTAACTGTTCTTTCCAAAGAACATCTGTGAAATTAATTGCAATATTGAATCCCAGAACAATCATGGCAAGACAGATTAGATATTTTGATGAGGCGATGTATTTGATACAATCCCTAATGGAAAGCCTCTTTTTTTTGCTATTTTTTATGATTGAATCATTTGGATCGGTTGCATTTGGTTCAAAGGGGACGACCTTGCGGTTGATCCAGTAAAAAACGGCCATTGCAAGAAGACTGAAAAAGCTGATCAAGAGAGTCAATTTAATCAAGGTCTGGTGCCAAATTTCAGAAGAAGCACTACCTGAGATGAGGTGGGTTCCGAAAAAGATAGCAATCATTCCCCCCAAAATTGGAGCGAAATTCGATCCAATATTAAACATTCCATAACATCGTTTTGCTTGAGAAAGAGGTGTAATATCATTGGCAAATCCCCAAAATAAGACTGTTAGAATTAAAACTGACCAGAGTTCAGAAATGATATAAAAAGTACTAAAAGTCCAATTGCAAATCATTGCGATCAACCCTTTAAAACCAGATGGCAATGTTTTTGTTAAAAATGCATTTAAATTGGTTAAATTTAATGAATCACTGTGCGGAAAGATAAAAAAGGCAAATAAGAGAAAGTAGGCGACAAGGCTGGTTACGATAATATAAAATACCTTTTCTCTGCCAAATCGACTGCGCAGCCTTGCAAAGAGCCACGTTCCAAAAATTACACCAGGCAAAATGCCCCAAACCTTGATGAAAGGAATGACTTCTGCTCCAGATGCTTTTGCAGTGAGAATGATCGTATCTTTAATATTGCGCAGAATGCTATACGGAATGCATAGAAAACTGAGCAGTAGCAACATCGAAATGACTTTTCTCAGCTCCTCTCGATGTATTGGCCATGCAATCGAACGCGCTAAACTTAAAAATTTTTTCATGAATCTATCCCTATAATTAAGATTTTGTAGATTTTTAGAGATTTTTGTGCAAATTTAAATCGCGTCTTCGAAGGCAATGTGAAGAACACATGGCTAGGAGACTGTTGTCGAATTAAGCTTCTGTCGATTTTTTGGGTTCTTTTGAGCCGCTTTTCAACTTCAAATTTCAGGGGTAATATCAACTGCGTATATGACCCCTGCAATTTGAATCGAAAATCGGCCAAAATAATCCCGAAAAGCGACGAAGCCTTAATTCGACAACAGTCTCTAAGAAGAAGCGATTTAAATGTGGCAAAAAGATCAAAAAGATACAAAGCTGAATTAAGGGATAGGTTCATAATCTAAAATTTTCTCCAAAATAGGTTAATCTTGCCTGCTCATTTTCCAATAATTCATGCACTAGGCCAGACATGAGTACTTTGCCTTCTTGAATCAGATAACTTCTGTCGACAATGGAAAAAATTTCTCGAGCATTGTGATCTGTAATCAAGATACTGATTCCTTTTTCTTTTAAGAGGCGGATAATTTGTTTGACATCGTTTACGGCCAAGGGATCGATGTTGGCAAATGGTTCATCTAAAAGAAGAAGGGAGGGCCCAGTGATCAGAGCACGTGTGATTTCCAACCGTCTCCTTTCTCCTCCAGAAAGGGCAACTGCTTTCTTTTTTCTTACATTTTCTAGATGAAGCTCATTTAAAGATTTTTCTAGCCGATTTTCTCTTTCTTCTCGACTTAGCGGTAAGGTCTCTAAAATGCAGAGAATATTTTCTTCAACCGTTAAATTTCGAAATATGGAAGGTTCTTGCGCTAAGTAGCCCATTCCCATTTGAGCTCTTTGATGAATGGGAAAATGGGTGATGTCCTGATCTTTGAAAAAGACTCTGCCGCCATCCGGTTTAATCAATCCTATGGTCATGTAAAATGCTGTCGTTTTCCCAGCACCGTTTGGACCAAGTAAACCAACTACTTCTCCTTCTTTGACCTCAAAGGATAGCTCGTTGACAACAGTCTTTTTTCCATAATTTTTCATGAGGTTTTCAACTTTTAAAATAGTCATTCGTTTTTACTCGGTGGTTGATAAAAAGGAAAAATTTTCTTAAAAAATTCATGTTCTATGGAATTAAATGCAAATCGCACATTGCCCGCTCCTTTAATTTGCCCTTTGGACGCACTTTCCTCTTTTTGGATAGAGATTTCTGTAGCACTCAAGGTAAGTCCTTCAAGTGCATCCCAAAGGAGAACTTTATTTTTTTTCTCTCCAGACAAAATGAGCGTTTCAGTTTCTGGGGAATAAGTGGCGCGCTTCGAAATGGAACAACGAGGAGATTGATTTGGATCGAGAGAAGTGATCCGCACCATGCCTTCCAAAGTGATCAATTTTGGGTAAAGTTTATTTTCTCCATTTGTTTGGCATTCTATCTGTGCTTTTTCACATTGAATAAGCCCTAAAGTGGGCTCTTCTATTTCTACTTCTCCTATAAGTTCAAACTTTTGAGAAGGTTGATCCCAAAACATTTCATCTGACTGGAAAGAAAAAGCCGCCTGCTCCAAAGAGGGAATTATCGTAGAGACGAGCTGCCCATTGACATTATGGAGGAAAAATTTTGAACTGAGTAGATCCCAATTGATTTTTTTCGCATAGATTGAATCGCAAAGATGGGTGAGATGGCAATAGGAGGCATCGTCTTTCCCTTTAGCTGTAACGATAGGGCGATTTAAAGAGAAGGAATAAGAGTAAGAAGCAGAGTCTGCAGAAAGAGATGTTCCTCCATCTGATTCAATGAGTACATCTTCTAATGCACGAACCTCTGAAAGAGAGAGTTTCGAGTCATTTTTTGCAAAATCTACTTCAGCTAATTGGCTCTGAATTTTTACATTGATCTGTTTCTTTTCATTAAGTGGGATGGAATCCCGGTAAAGGATTTTTTTTCCATTTTCCGGGAAAAATTTTCCTTGCAGCGCAGTGAAATCGAATTTCGCATGGTCGCAAGATAACTCACCACGATTTTTTAAAAAAAGTTGCACATGATTTTTTAATGTTGCAAATGAAAAAGAGGGAGATTCTTCTGCTTTTTGTTTTTCAAGCTCTGCAAATTCAGCTGTAATTTTTCCAAACTCATGACAAAGTTCTACATTTCCATTTAGGACCAAAATATCCCCATCATAGTGGGCATCTGTGGAAGAAACTGTAGAAAGGTGTGCAGGCTCTATGGAAGATGTGAGAAGGAGTAAGTTAATTAAAATCATTGATCTGCTACCCCTGCTTTAAAGTTTCTTGCTTGAAATTGTGGAGTTTTTCCAGAAATTTTAAAGGAAATATTTTTTGCAATTCCCTTTAAGAAAGCCTTTTGAGAATCCAAGAAAAAAGATTGTGGAAGTTCGTGGCCTGGCAACCGAAACATAGCAAGAGAGACCCCCTCTGCATCAAATTCTTGTGAAGTATAGTGATATGTTCCTTTGGCTGCTTCCATGTAGCGCATCTGTTGCATTGGGATGAAATCTCTATCCGTTTTAAACAACTTGTCTTGCATCCAACATTTAAGGTTGTCCAAAATTTCAACCAGTTGAAATTTGTCATTTTGGGGGATAAAGGTGAGGGTAGAAGAGAGACTTTCAATTTGATAATGGAGCCTTTGATCATCGTCTTGCACAAACCAGATATCTTTACGCACATTTTTCCGATGTTGGTTGGTAGATGAATAAGAAGAGGAGCAGGCCATTTCTTTCTCTTGAACAAGCTTCTGATAAAAGTCCCTGTCTTTTTGCCTTACCACACAAAGTGCACAAATCCAAAAAAGCAAGATGAAGGATCCAATGGTTGAATAGATCCATCCAGCTTTTTTAAACTTGTACGCCATTAATGACTTCATATAATGCTTTTGCAGTAATAAGAATATTTTTTAACTCATGAAGAGGCCATTGACTTTCTTTGTCGCTTTTTGCTTCTGCGGGATTTGGATGCGCCTCAATATAGAGACAATGACAACCTGAAGCAATTGCAGCGTTGATGAGCGTAGGAATGAATTCTCTTTGTCCCCCGGTGGATTTTCCCCTTCCTCCTGGAAGTTGGACGGAATGAGAAGCGTCAAAGCAAACAGGCGCATATTCCTTCATGATTTGAATGGAGCGCATGTCGCTGACCAAATTATTGTATCCAAAACTTGTTCCTCTTTCTGTTAAAAGAATATTTTGATTATCACATGCACGTACCTTCTCTACAATATTTGCCATATCCCAAGGGGCCATAAATTGCCCTTTTTTCAAGTTTACCGTTTTTCCTGTCAGTGCTGCAGCCATGACAAGGTCTGTCTGTCTGCATAAAAAAGCCGGAATTTGGAGAACATCGCAAACTTCGGCGGCAATTCCAGCTTGCTCTGGTGAGTGGATATCGGTAAAGATAGGAACGTTAAATCTTTTTTTCACTTTTTCTAAAATTTTTAACCCTTTTTCTAGTCCAGGACCACGGAAAGAATCATGAGAAAGCCGATTTGCTTTATCATAACTTGATTTGTAAATGAAATGGATGTTTAAAGATTCACAGAGATTTTTTAAAAATTCTGCTGTAGATAATGCCAATTCTTCGCTTTCAATAACACAAGGCCCGGAAATTACACAGAGAGGATGGCCTTTTCCAATATGGAAGTTTTTTACTTTTATGGCATTCATTTCATCTTTAAACGTGGGTTTTGGATCACCGCTCTATGAAGAATCAGTTAGATTTCGGGTGGATTTTATCTCAACATGAGCGACGCTGGCGTCGAAGACGCCGCCAGCAAGTGAATGTTGAGATAAAAGGCTCCGAAAAATACTGATTTTCAAGAACGCTGGTCCAAAACTCACGTTTGTAATAATGCCTATGAAAGTCACTTTATTTCAACCAAATTTCTCTTGGAAATTAGCTGATCCATCGTGTAAAGAGCCGGGGGTTTGTTAAGAAAAAATTTTACTGCAATCAAGGCTCCACGTGCAAAGACTTCTCTTGAAAATGCTTCATGCTTTAATTCGATCTTTTCTTGCTGAAAGGTAAAAGATAGTTTGTGTGTTCCTACCGCGCCCTCTTGCCTAACGGAATGAATAGGAGGAGGGTTTTTTTTATTCAAAATACGGGACAAGTGAAGCGCTGTTCCGCTTGGCGAATCCTTTTTCTTAGTATGGTGGATTTCGGTAATTTCAGCAGAACAAAATTGAGAATACTCATCTGCAATTGCACGAATCATCTTTGAACAAAAGGCAATGCCAATGGTGAAATTTGGAGAGAGAAAAATGGGAATTTTTTGGGTTGCTTCTAAAATTTCCTCCTGAAAGGAGTGGGAAAGGCCTGTAGTTCCGATAAGAAGAGGTTTTCGCTTTTCTAAAGCATGCTTCAAAGCAATTCTCGTTCCTTCCGGAGAAGAGAAATCTAAAATCACATCTGCGCTTTCTATTTTGTCAATTTGCTGTTGTGATCTGGAATATCCACCAATTAGCTGAAAAGAAGGATCGCTTTCTATCGCTTGAAGGATAGCCTTTCCCATATTTCCAGATATTCCAAAAAGAAAGATGTTCATGAACCTATCCGCAAATTCTAAAAATTTGATTTTTGTAAGATTTTTCTATCAGATCTTCAGGCCGCTTCGAAGGACATACTTGGATAAGTAGGCCAAGAAGTGGCATGAAGATCTGATGAAAAAGATATGAAAAGCAGGTTTTAGAATTTACGGATAGGTTCATAGGAGATTAAGTTTTTCTTGATTTCAAATGTTTGCTCAGTTTACTTTTTTCGAGCAATGTTTAAAATACGATATCTTTTATTCATCCTAGTTATTTTTACCAATATTTCGGGAGAGGAAAATGATGAATATTATTTGCGTATAAGAGAGATACGAAGCGCTGCTTATGATTATTTAGATCAAACTTCTAAACTTGGTTTATCTTCTTCTTTTCGTTATAACTTCGGTCCCTGGCCATGGAGATTTGTGGAACATTTTTACAATTATACTGACTATAGAAATGGATTTCACCATCTCTTTTGGTGGGCTGATGATTCATTTAAAGAACGCATTGAAAGGAATGAAAAAGAAGTTCAAAAATTTCAACAACAGCTATTGAAAGAAACAGACCCGATATCGCGTACTGAAAAGGCTGAATATATTGCTCATCGCCAAGGTGTGATTCAACATCTTCATGCTAATCTAGTTACTGTTCAAAAAATTCTACACACAGGTTGGGATGACATTCAAAATCGCTTTATGATTCTTTTTCAGGATTTTGAATATCTACAACAACATGAGATCTATTTTCATAGAGGCTTTCTCTTCTTTGATAAAGGACAATTTTTTGAAGGAATTGTACAAATTGAAAAACTCATTGAATCTGGGAAAATTCAAGATATTCTAAAAGAACAGGAAGATAACGCTTCTAAATTTCAACTAAAACTGGCACAAGCCTATTCTGAAATATCTCAATACGAAAAAGCTATTGAAATTCTGAGTGAACTTGTTAAAAGTGATCCAAATAATAAAAAAGCCTATTTTGAAAGAGCTATATGCTATTTTGAACAGGGAAGTTTTGATGAAGCATTGGAAGATTATTTAAGTGCTAAGATCAGAATTCATAAATTTCCTGCAGAAGATCTTTTAAAATTAGAATTTGCTACTGGATTCATCCAAGAAGGATCTAAAGCATGTGCAGCTTGTCTAGAAAATTTTGTCCCTTCTATGCTCAGTTCACTACATGGGCTAAGTCATGGACTTTGGACACTCGTTACGAAGCCTGAAGAAGTTTCCAAAGAATTTATCACTGCATGTCAAAATATGGCAAAATTCTTAAAGGAGCATAGTGCTTTGGAAATCATCCAAATGATTATTCCTGAGGTTCAAGAACTTGTGCAAAATTGGGATATGCTTTCTCCCTCACGCAAAGGAGAACTAATGGGGAAAATTGTTGGTCATCATGGCACAGATTTTCTCCTTCTTGCCGGAATTGGTAAAGGAGTCAAAGTTTATCAAGACGTCCGCAAAGCTAATGCAGTTCTCACTTTGGAAAAAATGGCCAAAGAACAGCAAACGCTCAAACAATTCCATACAGCTTGGTGGGAAAAAACAAGACCAATCATTGAAGAGATAAAACAACAAGGCGGTCGCTTTGATAAAGAATTAGGAAAAATATTTAAAAATGCACATTTCACAGAAACCCAAGTGCGTAAAATTTTACATACAGCAGGCTTTAAAACCTTTTCCAAACCTAAGAGAATTCCTAGTAATTGCCATGTTAGGATTTCTGAAAGAGGTGGCGGTATGACTTATATCAAAGCTGGCACTACTGAAGAACAAAACATTCTTGTTCGTGTAATGCCAGGTAATCCACGAAGTCCTAATCCATATCAGCAAAAGCCATATGTAGTACAAAGAATAGGTGACAAGGCGATCGCGAAGAATGGAGAATTAGTTCATTATACAGCAGTAGAAGCCCACGTTCCTTTATCAGAATTTATTTTCAAAGAATGGTAAAATGCATAATTTTATGAAAAAAATAAAAGAGTTTGAAATTTTAATGGATACTATTAAATCTATTTCTGATGAAGAATATCAACAACGCATATGGGTGCGTCATGAAAATCTACAAATTGTAGATTCTTATGATGATACAACAATGTATTTTCTTGGAGATGCTGAGGCTATTTTAAATGCTACAGATGCTGGCAGGGTTGAAATGACCGATAGACAATATCAGTTATTAAAAGAACTTTATGAAAAGGTAGACAAATACGATATGCAAACTAAACCTAATGATGACAAAAGAATTGTAAATGATCCTGATTGGCATAAGATTCGCGAGTTTGCCAAAAAAGTTTATGAAGAATTGTCAAAATAAATTCCTTTGCATTTACCTGCAATGAGGGGCTGTTTACCCTTTTTGATATTGCAGTTTTCTACTATCTACTTCTCGAAGAAGTTCGCAAAGAAAATTAATAGAATCTAAGAGACAGCAAAGAGAGGTTTTATTTTTTTCCAAAAGAGTTGCAGAAAGAAGATCATTTGTTTGGGAAAAGATCATTTTTTTTATTAAATCTACTCTACTTTCTGGAATCTCTTCTCCATCTAAAAAATCATCTGCCTGTTCATCAGCTTCTTCTTCATCTTCCTGCATCAGGTTGATTTTTGGGGATAATCGATAAGAGAAAAATTTCTTTCTCTGAGACTTATATTGAGGAGGAGGAATGAAATGGGCCCAGGGAATATTTTTTATATGAATTTGAAAAAGCTCTTCCCATTTTGAAGAATAAAGAGCGGAAATAGAGACAATTTCTGACTGGTGAGGGATTTTGTGGGATTCTGTGATGTATTTCAGTTCTAAAAGAAACTGATCTTGTGCATACCTCTCATGTACCTTAATACCTATATTGTCAATGGTTACGTTGCTGCTCATAAGCAAAAAAATATTGCCATCTATATTCATTTTTTTCAACAAAAAAAAGTGAAAAAAAAGAATGAAAAAATTGGTGCAAAGAAAGTTGGAAATGATTACCATACTTGTGTCCCGTCCCTTCATTTTACCTATAAAGTGAAGCAAAGAAGGGTGAGGGATTAATGAAATTATGCACTGCAAAAAATCTATCTTCCTATTGCTTTTTCTTTTTGCCCAAGTTGGTCTCATTTCCGATGAGGTGGAAGAGACTGGGATTGTTTCAGAAGAAATTGGAGCTCATCACATCAATTTTAGCGATGTTCCCATTACAGAATTCATTCGCTTTGTCAGCAAAATTTGCCAAGTGAATTTCATTTTTGATCACAAGGATCTCAAGTTTAATATTACTTTGTCCTCAGGAAGAGCAATTAATGAAACAGAAGTGTTAAAAGCATTGATACAAATGCTCAGAGTACATGGATTTGGCGTATCAGAAGAAGAAAATTATTATGTGATTCATCGTTTGAATAAAAAATCTGATCTTGAAATGAAGGAAAAAACATTTTCAGAAGAGCAGCTTCTTGCAGGATCACTGCCGACTGGCTCTTCCTCTTCAACTGCAGAATTTTTTGTCTATAAGTTGAAATATCATCAAGGAAATGAAATAGAAGAAAGTTTAAAGAGGATTGCAGGAGATTTAAAAACAAGGCCCGATTATCCACAAAAATTGCTCGATGCAATTCAAACCATTCAATGGATTAAAACGACTAATTCACTTCTTTTTTCTGCATCAGATGAAGAGACGGTAGAAAGGTTAAAAAGCCTCATTAAGACTTTGGACGTACAATTAAAACAGGTATTTATTGAAGTTCTCGTCATTGAAATGGATGTGAAAAAAAGTATGGAATTTGGACTTCAATGGGCAGGTGGAGGAAAATATAAGGATCGATTTGGGATTGGAGCCGGAAATTTTCCTAGCCATGGAAATTTGGGTTTTGCTCAAAGTCTTCAGAATGTAAGTCCATCAAATCCTCCTACCGGTCTCAATCAAATTCCCATTGGCAGGGGGTTTGATTTGGGAATTATTGGGGATATCATTTTGCATAAGGGAAAGACTTTTTTTACATTGGGATCTCTTGTCTCTGCTTTGCAATTAGACGGAGATCATACGATCATCCTCAATCAGAAGTTAATTACGCAAGATAACAAAGCTTCCAAGATTTTTTCCGGTGATAACATCCCGTTTACCGGTTCCATTGTGCAGACCATTGGGTCTTCTCAACAAACTACAGCAAATATCGAGTATCGTGATGTGGGAGTGAGGCTGAATATCACTCCAATGTTAGGAGAAGATGAAAATGTTGTCACACTGGATATTGATCAGGAAATTACGGAAGCAGTAGACGATATGATGCAATCGACAACCAATGAGGTGCAAGGGATCCGAACCACTAAGACGAATATGGCTACCCATGTCCATGTTCCTGATAACCATTTTCTTGTTTTGACTGGAATCATCAGAAATGCCAGGGCTTATCATAAATCGGGAATTCCTTGTCTTGGAGGTCTTCCAGTAATTGGCCTTGCCTTTAGCAAAACGCGAAAAGTCAATGAAAAAAGAAGTATCTTAATCTTTGTTAGACCGCATATCATCCATTCTTTTGAAGAATACTTAAAAGTAACTGAGGATTCAGAGCAAGCTGCGCCTCGAGATCTAGAAGAGCTCAATTCTGCAAATCCACTTGAAAATTGATGGATTGAACCTGTACCATGAGGTCTTTTTGGATTGATAGCTCAGTTGGATAGAGCACCCGCCTTCTAAGCGGGCGGTCGCAGGTTCGAATCCTGCTCAATCCAATTTGCTAATGCAGCTTTGGGAAAACAGGAGAACGATCTAGATGAATCTTTTGAGTATCTTTCCAAGTTGGTTTCTTGGAAAGATCCGCAAGGGATATTCCCTGCGAAACAAATTTAAAAACCTACATCAAAAACTTCGTCTATCTCGTTCTCCTGTTTTCCCAAAGCTGCATTTTATTACCTGGGAAGGCTTATAGGATGGCTAAAAAAAAACGTAGGATAGGCAACTATTTTTCTTCGGAAAAATATCTT
This sequence comes from Chlamydiota bacterium, assembly GCA_022614855.1. Taxonomy (GTDB): domain Bacteria; phylum Chlamydiota; class Chlamydiia; order Chlamydiales; family Rhabdochlamydiaceae; genus JAKEHU01. Next base: position 24,285 of record JAKEHU010000020.1, on the reverse strand, counting down.
GGAGACGTCTCTGTTTTCCCCGATCGATTTGAAAATTTGTCTCCTATTTTAAAAGAATTTAAGAATAAAGAATTTAAAAAGTTAAACGATCGTCAAAAAAATGAGCGAATAAATCGAACTCTTTTAGAGCTGATTCAAAAACAAAAACAACCTGCTTTTTTATTAATTGCTGTTCTTGACTATATCGATCGAGTTAATGAAGAAAAAATTTATAACCATTATTCCTTTTCCTCATTTGAATTATGGTTAAATCAATTTTCTAATTTATCTAGTAGGGAAAATTATTATATTCGATCTTTAATTGTCGGTAAGTGGATTCCTCGCGAAGAATATCAAATTCTTTTTCCTATTGGAATGGGAAAAATTTATCCCGGAACACATTTCATTACCGCTCACTCTTCTCCTGATCTTGATACGACCATCGCCTCTTTTTGGGGATGGATGGATGCCTTTGGTGCAAGAGTAAGTGAAGGTCTACATATTTGGAATGTACCTGGAGGAGCTCCCCCATCAAATATTGAAATTACACTTCTTTTTTACCAAATTTTTGGTCCCAATGTCTTTCAATATTTGGCAAAAACTAGAACAACCCTTGCTATTTCCAGTTTGGATCTCATCACGCAACAAGGGTTAATCAGACAACAGCTCAATCAATCGACACTGCAAGCAGATCATGAAAGAGCACAGAAGGCCATTATCCTCGTAGACGATTACGGATATTATTTAGGTGACTGGCGCCACTTTGATGTAGAAGGGGTTCGTCAAGTGACCATGCTTTTAAATCATTGTTTGCGCTGGTTTGAAAGCAACTTGCATCTCAATTTAGTTTCTTTTTTTGCAAAAGAAAACCCCTCTCTAAAAGATATTCCTGCTTTTATTCGATCGATTTTTGGCAAAAAGATTAAAGATTCTGGACCAGTTCAAGAATTTACGGAAAAACAAAAAAACCATTTGGAAGTTTATTTAAGAAAAGTACTCTCGATTCCAGATGGAATGGAGAGTACTTTTGAAGAGTTTGCTGAAGCTGTGGCAAATCTTGGCCTTTTTGATTTAAAAGAATGTTTAGATCTTGTTGATTCCATTTATAAAGCCAGTCTATTTGATCACGCCGGGTTTTTAATTGAAAATAGACCAAAAATTTTTCATTTTATTGAAAAAATCATCACTGCCATTGACAAAGCTATTCAAAGTGTTCGGGGTTTTACTGAAAAGTTAGAAGTTGCATTGAGCATTAAAGTGCATGTTTTTGGATATATGCCTCAAGTAATTAGCTATAGAGCAGATATCGATGAGATTCGAAGCAAGATGGCAAATTATCCCTATTTGACTGTTACTGTGCCGGATAAAAAGGGAAAACAAATTCCCTTAGGAATCGTGAAATCAAGTGATCTTCACAAGCCGATCTTAGGTACTGTAACCATAAGAGATTTTTGCAATCGAGAAGAAACTAAAATTCCTTCCTATCTAGAGATTATCAGCGTGATCGACCATCACAAAATCAATATCAATACGATGGCGGCTCCTGTTGTACATATATCTGATTCTCAATCTTCCAATTCCATTGTTGCCGATCTTGCCTTTCAAATTAATGATCGCTATGGAACTTTGGGGATGAATTTGCAGGAAATTGATCATCAAATCAATTCCATAAAAAAGGCCATTTCTTCCTCTGATTCCAAAAGAATATTGGCTAGGCTTTTGCAAAAACACTTAGCCGCCGAGGCAAGAGAAGAAGAGGATCATCCTTTTTTTATTCATCCCTTAAGAGAATTTATTGAATATCTCCATTTCCTTTATGGAATTTTGGATGATACCGATCTTTTAACGAAGGTTTCACAAAGAGATATTGAGTGCGTTGCTTCGTTATTGAATCGTCTAAAATCCCTTATGCTTGGAAAAGAAGTAGAGATCATTCATTTTGACGATTTAAAGAAGGATCAGAATTTTCTTGAGAATGCTGCCAAACGAATTTTGCAAAATCCTGACATGCATTCCCTCTATAGCAAGATCTATGTCGTTAAAGAAAAGCTTTTAGAAAAAAATATTCTTGCCTGTTCCAAAGGTCAAACCTCAAATATTTTTGTCGATACCAAAGAGCAAAATGGCTGTTGTCGTGTGGGGCAAACAAAAATGTTTTCCAACAATTTTCCCACATTTGAAAAACATGTCCATAAATTGCGATTGCATTGGTATGAATTGGCAAGACACATTTATGAAGAACAGAAAGAATTCGACCTTCATTTACAAATGATTAGTACCATTCCAAGCGCTGATGATCTTTTTTCAGGAAAAAAGAAGAATTATACACATAAGGATGAACTTTGGATTTGGATCCCATCTACAGAACAAGCCATTGAACATTTGAAGAGCTTTTTAAATAGCTTTCGATCTTCTCCTCAAGTAGTGAAAAATGAGTTAGAAGTGGAATTTTTAGGAAAAAATGCAGAAGAATTAGAACAGATCTTCAAAGAGAGTTTTCTTCCAGTTCCAAGAAAAGTGGTGCAGAACAATTTACCCGTTGCAGTACTCAAGTTTAACGCAGGTTCAATTAACTCTAGAAAGGCAATGATAGCTCCTTATCTTCCCAAGTTAGTAATTTAGTTTTACGTCCAGTTTATGCTTACACCCATTTTTTGTTCAGTTTTCGAACTAAACGCAGAAAAAATATCACTTTGTAACTGCTCGTTATGCAGTAATTGAAGTATTGAAAGGTTTGAAAAATTGTATTTTTTCATTTCCTCTTTTTTTACTAGTTCACCTATGAGCTCTGAATTGGGTATACAGCACTCTGTTTGAAAATTGCACAAGAGATCATGCCATTTAGTTTGTAATTCTTGGGATTTAAACTCTATAATCTGTTTGAATGATTCTAGGGTTTGCACAATCGCAATACGAGCAGATAATTTTTCATCTTTTGTAATCAATGTGGTCATAAAATTATTTAATAGATAATCTGCAGTTATATCGTATAATACTTTCAATGACTCGGAATCCTTCCCTATAATCATTTTGTACTTTAATAAAGTAGGATGGTGTATAGGAATATAGCTAATAAGCGGTTTGAGTGTTTCTTCGACCATGTCCTCTCCGGCAAAAGCTTTATTCAATTCATCTATCCATTTTTTATCAGTTGGATCAAATGGCGTCAATTTAATATCCTCCTGCCAACACCCTACTATTGTTTTTATGTATCCTGGTAAGACCAAATGCAGCGTTTCGATCAATGGACGGGGTTCTGAAATGTGGATGGTTTTTTCGCATAAAGGGCAGATTGTAGTTATTTGGCTCAAATCAGCATTTATCGCGATTTGTTTCCTAATGTTTTCCCACCAATTCTTTTTGCAGATCTCGTGGAATTTATGTTCGCATGGAAATATGATTACTTCTGAGTTAATAAGAGGTTTTTGACAGATACCACAAAAAAAATCATTAATAATTGAAGAACTCATTTTACACCTAATTTATTAATTTTAATGACAATATTATAACGTTATTTTTATTTAAATTTCAATACACAAATAACTTAAAGTAATAGGAATTACTAACAGTTTAAAAAAATAGAAGAATTCGCCAAGAATAAATTCTTGGCGAATAACAGATAAAGACTATTTAGCTGCTGCGCCTTCTTCTTCTAAGATTTCTAAATTAACTCTGATACCATTTCGACTGGCAACAGACATCAATAAAGTGCGGATTGCATTGATTGTTTTTCCTTTTTTCCCGATAATTTTGCCAATATCTGATTTTTCAACAGCAAGCTCAATGATCAATGTGTGTGTTCCACCAACTTCATTGATGCGCACCTTATCAGGATGGTCAACAAGATTCTTTACGATATATTCAACGAATTCTTTCATAAGTCGATCCTCAATTTATAGAATGGGTTTTTGACGAAATCAATTTTACAAAGAAAGGGATATTTTTGCTAGAATTACTCAATTATGTAAATTAAAATTTTAATTTATCAAGAAGGTTTTGCATATCTTTAGGAATCTCTGCTTCTAGTTTTAGTGGTTTGTTATTTGAGGGATGGAAAAATTCCAATCGATAGGCATGGAGCATTTGCCGAGAAGCTTGGTATTTTGCATTTATGGAAGAATTTCCATAGATGGGATCCCCTAAAATGGGACTATTTTTGTATTTTAAATGAACACGGATCTGGTGGGTTCTTCCAGTAATGGGATGGACTTCCACTAGAGAAAATGGATCATTTTTTTTCAAAACCTTAACATGGCTGATCGCCTCTTTTCCCTCTTCCGAAACAGCCATTTCCTTTCTTTTTCGAGGGTGCCGCTTTATGGGGGCAGAGATCACTCCATTTCCAGGGTTTCCAACGCAAATAGCAAGGTAGGTTTTTTTTATTTCTCGCTCTGAAAAAAGCTTAATGATTTTTTGATGAGTTTCATAGTTTTTAGCGGCAATCAATACCCCAGATGTATCTTTGTCAAGTCGATGGACTATTCCTGGTCTTAAATTAGAGAACTCTCCCTTTAAATTAGCGCAATGAAAGAGAAGTGCATTGACAAAAGTTCCCTTTACATTTCCTGGAGCTGGATGGACAACTAAATTGGGTTGCTTGTTAATGGCGAGAAGATCCTCATCTTCGTAAATGATCTCAATAGGGATATCTTCTGGCTCTAAAGAAATTTCAGGAGTCAATAAAAAACAAACTTCAATCTCATCGCCGATTGTTGGAATGCAATTTTTCTTTATTCGCTCTCCATTGACCAAAACAGCCCCATTTTCAATGAGGAATTGGAAATAAGTACGAGAATAGCTTGGATACTGTTTTGATAGGAATTTATCTAATCGAACCAGCTCATCTTGTTTAGAAATAATGAGTTCTTGCTCAGGTAAAGTCATGGTTTTAAAACGGGTTCTAAGAATCACCTTCAAATGATTCTTTCATTTTGCGCAAAGCCTGTCTTAAAGCTTCTTGTTGCTTGCGAATGTCAGCAATTTGCTGTTTTAAAATATTATTTATTATTTGTAGCATTTCCTTGGCAGTGGGTTGAAATCCCATCCGCTCAAACATTTTCGCAAAAGGGGAATTTAAAACCCAGTTATCTATGACTTTTGGCTGAGTTTGCTCCGGCATAGGGGGAGGCGGGGGGGTTTTAGGTGTTTCGGGCTCTGGTGGTTCTGGAGTGGAAGGAGGTTGTACAGATGACATAATTCTAAGAATACTTTACAAAAGATATCTTCTCAAGCCGCTAATGGCTCCAGGATATCTCTCAGTATGCTCTGCGATCTCTATGGTAAAAAATTCCCTTTAACCCAAGTCTTTAATTTTTCAAACATACTTTTCAATCTGCCAAAGATGAATCTTAATTATTAATTTCACCACAGAGATCACAGAGAGAAGAGAAATTCCTATGTGATCCTAGTGTTTAGATAATATTATTACAAGAATTTAGAATTCGGCATGGCCGGGGTAACGAGGAAAGGGAATCACATCGCGGATATTTTCGAGTCCGGTTGCAAATTGAACCAGTCTTTCAAATCCCACTCCAAATCCGGCATGGGGAACTGTCCCATATTTTCGGAGTTGGAGGTACCACCAAAGTGCGCTGGGGTCAAGTCCAAACTCTATGATTTTTCTTTCAATGACATCTTCCCTTTCTTCTCTTTGACTTCCACCAATGAGTTCGCCAATTTTTGGCACGAGAAGGTCAGTAGCTGCAACTGTTTTTCCATCCTCATTTTTTCGCATGTAAAAGGCTTTGATTTTCTCTGGATAATCGGTGACGAAAACCGGTTTTTTGCAATGTTCTTCGCAAAGATATCTTTCATGTTCAGTTTGCAGGTCCATTCCCCACGCTACTGGAAATTCAAACTTTCTCTTCGAATTTCGCAAGATTTCAATAGCATTTGTATAGGTAATTCTTTCAAAAGAAGAGGTCAACACCTGTTTTAATCTTGTGATCAATCCATTTTCAATAAATGCATCAAAAAATTCCAAATCTTCCAGATCATGAGCAAAGAGATAATTAATCACATATTTGATGTAAGCTTCTGCAAGCTCAATATTTCCATCTAAATCGCAAAAAGCCATTTCAGGTTCAATCATCCAAAATTCTGCAAGATGTTTTGGCGTATGCGAATTTTCAGCTCGAAAAGTTGGCCCAAAAGCATAGACATCTGAAAGGCTACAAGCCATTGCTTCTAAATTTAATTGTGCTGAAACCGTTAAGAAAGTGGGACATTGAAAAAAATCTTTAGAAAAGTCCGTTTTTCCATCAGAGAGTTTTGGAACTTTATCAATATCCAAGGCGGTGACCAGAAATTGTTTTCCCGCTCCTTCTGCATCAGATGAGCTAATGATGGGGGTATGGACATAGAGAAAACCTCGCTTTTGGAAGAAAGAATGGGTGGCAAAAGATAAGTGGCTTCGAATTCTCGTTACTGCTCCTTGCGTATTTGTCCTTGGCCTTAGGTGTGCTATGGTGCGCAAAAATTCAAAGGAGTGGCGCTTTTTTTGAAGAGGGTAATCTTCAGAAGAGCAGGCTCCAAAAATTTGAAGAGAGTTTGCCTTTAGTTCCCATTTTTGTTTTTGTCCTGGACTTTCAATTAAGTTACCAGAAATGGCAACGGAAGTTCCTGTGGTGAGTTGAAGAATAAGAGGTTCATAATCCGGAAAAGAGGGATCTAAAACAATTTGCAAATTGGAAAGACAGGATCCATCATTGATTTCTAAAAAAGTACAATTTTTTTGTGTGCGTACTGATCGGATCCATCCGCAAATGGAGATTTCTTTTCCAATGTGATCGGGTTTAAGATTTGCAATTTTAGTTCGCTGCATATCGACTACTTTTTTGCAAACGTTCTCAAGAGTTCGATTTCTTTCTTCCATTCGCTACTGCCTCCAGGAGTTTCCAAATATTTTGGAATTTCTCTTAATTTTGGATGAACCATTAAATATTTAAAACTATCAATTCCAACCATCCCTTTCCCTAGATGAGCATGGCGATCTCGCCTGGATCCTAGCGGTTTCATGGAATCATTTAAATGAAATGCAAAAAGATGGTTTAAACCGATTATCTCATCAAATTCTTTTATTGTTTTTTCCCAAGATTCAGGAGTGCGGATGTCATATCCAGCTGCGAAAATGTGGCAGGTATCGATGCATACACCTACAGGAATATGCTTATGAAGTTGATCTATAAGATAGGCGAGATGTTCAAATTTATGGCCAACAGAAGTTCCTTGACCGGCTGTGGTTTCAAATAACAGTCTAGTATGTCCCTTTTGACAAAGAGATTCCATTTTTTTTAAACTGGCAATAATTTGGTTGAGACAATCCTCTTCATGGCCAGTTGTAGCTGCCCCGGGATGGAAATTCAAAAAAGAAATATTCAGCGCATGGCAGCGGATGATCTCTTCTTTAAAAGTTTCCTGACTTTTATGCAAAATTTCTTGGTTTGTAGATCCCAAATTGATCAAATAGCTATCATGGCTCATGACTTTTTTGAGACCTGTTTGATCTAACGCCTCTTTCCAAAGACCGATTTGATCGTCGTCTAGTTTTCTTGGTTTCCATTGTCTTTGATTACTTGTAAAAAGTTGGATCGTCGTAGCACCGATTTCTTCCCCTTGCAGTAGGGCGCGAAAAAGGCCGCCAGCCGTAGAAGTATGAGCTCCTATGAGAAGCGCGTCTTTGGATAAATGTTCCATATTTTCTAAAAAAAGACTATTCTTATTGGATAATTCAGTAACCATCATAATGATCATGATGAAAAAAGTGTCTTTTCGAAAAGCGAAAAAACTTGTTTTTACACTATACCATCTTTTTAAGAAAAAAAGAAAACATCTCAAAGAAAGCGAAATAAAAGAAATCAGGGAAGATTTTCAGGGGCTGCAAAATGCTATTTTGGAAAAAAATAAAGAAAAAACTACCCATTTTTATTTTAGATGTTATGGGTACACCAAGACCAAACTTAAAAAGAATTTGTTTAACCAACTTTTAGACCTTGTCGGAGCTCTTGTTTTTGCGCTCATCATCGCATTAGCAATTCGACAGCTTTGGTTTGAGTTATATGAAATTCCAACAGGATCGATGAGGCCAACTTTTAAAGAAAAGGATCGACTCGTTGTCTCTAAGACGAGCTTTGGAATTAATTTTCCCTTTCATCCAGGCCATTTTTATTTTGATCCAGATCTTGTAAAGCGATCCGAAACTGCCATTTTTACGGTAGAAAATATGGATGTCAAAGATCCGGATATGCTCTACTTTTATCTATTTCCAGGAAAAAAACAGCTCGTTAAAAGAATCATTGGAAAGCCGGGCGATACTCTCTATTTTTATGGGGGAGAAATCTATGGGATTGATCAATTTGGCAATGATATTTCAAGGCAGCTACAGAGTGAAAATCTTAAACTAATCGACCATATTCCCTTTATTCGATTTGAGGGAAATGTCACTGTTTCAGAACCTAAAAGATATCTTCAAACCTTTCTTTTTAAAGAGACGGTAGTTCATCAGGTAAATGAGCCCATTTGTAAATTAACTTTTATAGATAATCAGCATCTTCAAGGAGAAATGCTTTCCCTTAAGACCATTCGCAGTCCTTCTCAATTTCCCATTGAAGATTACGGAAAACTCTGGGGAATCGATAATTTTGCAGTGGCAAAATTATTGACCAAAGAACAGGTAAAGGACCAAGGAGGGATTCTTTATTTGGAATTAAAACATCATCCAAGCTTATCTTCTCTTAAACTTGGAAAGGATCAGCTAGGCCGTCTTCGTCCCATGTTTTCTTTGGCAACTAGCATAATTCCGCTCCAGGAAGAACACCTCCGTAATTTATTTTTCCATCTTTATACAGCAAGATTTATTGTGAATGATGGCTATGTGGGTCGATATAGTTTTGATAGAAAATTTTTCAAATCTGGAAATGTGGCTCAATTACCAGGAGTTCCAGATGGAACATATGAATTTTATTATGGGAAGGCTTACCAAATTATCTTTGGAGGAATTGCAAAAGAAGTTCCATCTGACCACCCCCTTTATCATTTTAGTCCAGAAAGATTGCAGTTCTTATTTAATTTTGGAATCGATTTTGATTGGCGATATTATGACTTAAATCTTTTACCAGAGGGAATGGATACTTCTCGCTATGTCTATTTTAGAGATGGAAATCTCTACGCTATGGGTGAACCGTTTCTTTTCAAAGGAGATCCAACTTTAGAAAAGTTTATTGCTAAAGAAAAGGAAAAGCAATTTCCATTCATTGATGCAAATGCACCTCTTCTTCCAGATGGAACCCTCGATATGGAAAAAATAAAGAGATATGGTCTTTTGGTTCCTTCTGAGATGTATTTTGTTTTAGGGGATAATCATGCGATGAGCGGCGATAGTAGAGAGTTTGGATTTGTTCCACAAAATAATTTACGTGGATCTCCGTCTTGGATTTTTTGGCCCCCAGGAAGCCGTTTTGGCAAACCAAATCAACTTTCCACCCCTATCTTTACTCTTCCAAACTTCATTATTTGGGGAGCAGCTTTAATCATAGTGATTTCCTGGCGAGTTGTTTATCGCAAGAGAAAGAGGCTACCCTTGCAGTTACCGCAATAGCTTTACCACAGAGCTCAATAGGAAAAGAAAGCCGTTTTCTCTTCTCTCTGTGCCCTCTGTGATCTCTGTGGTGAAATTAATAACTAAGGTTCATCTTCGCCAGATTGAAAAGTATGTTCGAAAAAATTAAAGACTTGGTTAAAAGAGAATTTTTTACCACAGAGCTCACAAAGAACACAGAGGTGAAAGCTGTGACAGAAACATTTGATACACTAATTGTTACTTTGTTCGAAATAGGCTCTACTAAAATCAACATCATACAATTCAGAAACATATACATTTTTTAAATAATCTTTTTTGATGTAAGAAAGGGTAAAAAAATAGATCGGGATGACAGGCATTTCATCCATGAGTAGTGTTTCTGCTTTGTGAAGGAGATCGTTTCTTTTATCAAAGTCGATTTCCTTTTCAGCCTGATTAAGAAGGTCTTGATAAGCACTATTTTCCCATCTAGACAAATTAATTCCATCGCAGCGGTTGCGAAATGCTTGAAGTGTATAAAAAGGATCGCGGTACCACCAGACCCACCCAATTGTACCTAATTGAAAGTCTTCTCTTTGCATTTTATCGAGGTGAACCTTCCATTCTTGCTGCTCTAGTTTTACCCTCAAGCCAAAAATACGGGTTAATTGTGCTTGGAGAACTTCACCTAATTTTTGTTGCATAGTAGAAGCATGAATACTAAGAACAATTTCTGGAAGTTGTTCCTTTGTGATTTCCAATTCCTTTAGAGCCTCATTAAATAACTGAAGGGTCAAATCTGGATTAGAATCGGGGAAATAAGGTGTATCTTGAAAAGAAAGGCTTTTAGGAATGATTCCTAAAGCTGGGATCTCTCCTTCTTGCAAGAGATAATCGGTAATTTCTTTTCTATTGATTGCATATGCAAAGGCTTTTCGCATTTTTTTATTTTTAAAGGGAAAAGATTCTGTATTTACAACGATCCAATGTAACCCAAGACAGGGGATTGTATGGAGTTCTCCTTTTTTTTTCAGAGTTGGAATTGCTTCTAAAGAAATACTCGAGAGAGGTCTTCCCATCCAATCTATTTCATTTTTTTCAAATAGAGCAAGCGTAGTAGTTGGATCTTTTAAAATACTGATCTTAATCCCAGGAAGGCGGACCTCTTTTTCATTCCAATAATGGGAGTTCTTGCGAAGAACAATTTCATTGTCTATGCGATGTTTTTCAAGAGAAAAGGGACCATTACAAATAAAGTTGTTTCCTTCTTTGTAGACCCATTTTGGATTCTCTTTATCGATTTTTCTACTAATAGGAAAAAAGCAGGGGTTGGCAAGAAGCTCGAGAAAGTAGGGGTTAGGATTTTCTAATTTTATCATTAAGGTAAAATCATCGAGAGCGGAAAATCCAACTTCTTCGATGGAAAGGGTTCCCTGTAGAATTTCTTTCACATTTTTGATGATGTAAAAATTATATCCTGCACGTGTTTGAACCTCATGATTGATGATGGTTTTCCATGCATGAACAAAGTCATGAGCCGTTAAAGGATTTCCATTTGACCAAAAGGTTTTTTTAAGGTGGAATGTATAGATCTTTTTATCGTCCGATATTTCATAGGTTTCCGCTATTGCCGGCTCCATTTTTCCTTCATTATTTATTCTCATTAACCCTTCGAATAACAGTTTTGAAACAGAAGGAATTTCAATGGCAATGCGCGGATCCATTGAAGTAACTTCGCTTTGAAAACAAATGTTTAGGTATCGATTTAAATCAGTGGCAAGCTTCTGTTTTACCAATTTTTGACAACTGATTGAAAAAAAGAGCAAGAAACCGAGGAAAAAATACTTGGATGACAAAAGAATTTTCATTATAAATGAAGTATTTTTTAAAAGAATCTTTGAAATTTTTGTTGTCATTGGGTTAATTTATAAAATAAAAAAAATTGAAATGGCAAACATTTTACATTCAAATTATACATTATCGCAACGGAAACAATTTCCTAATAAGCAAAAATCTTTTCAGCTTGAAATACAACCTGCTTTAACGCACCCAACTCTTTCTCAATCAGTTGCAGAGTTTGCTTCGATTGTGAAAGAAAAACTTCAAACAATCATTCCAATAGGTCATTTAACGGATAAAAAAAAGTTCCTCCATTGGACTCAAACATCCTTGCCATTTATTCATTGGATTGATTTGAAAAATACACCTGATATTTTTTCCATTTATCTTTTTTGTAAACCATCCATGCAAATGAAGACGGAAAATATTTTTCAGAATATTTTAAAACAGTGGCTCTTTGTTGAAAAGGAAATTCAGATTATTTCTTCTCAACATTTCTATTTTTATCTTAAGAATCTAACCGCTGATCTTCTATTTTTTTCAGAAATAAAAATTCTCATAGAAGATGGAAGAGATTTAGCTGTAGTACAATCCAATCTTACAAATTTAAGCAAAGAAATTGCGTCTGCAATTGGTTCAACTGAATATGCAAACTATCTTTTGGGAATTAAAGCCCTTTCTTATGATCAAAAAACCACTTTAGTCCATGAAGAATTGATCAAACTTATCCAAAAACGACCAATCTATTTTGATAAAGATCTTTTTGCAGAAATGGGCAGATTTCTTGCACTTTCTCACCAAGATTTTCGACAATTTCGATCTCATCGCCATCTCACTAGACTTATCGTCTCTCTTTATTTAATGAGAAAAAATCTCCATCGGTCAATGAGTATTTTTCCTGAAAAGAGACATTTAGAAGTGAGACTTCTTCGGACAAATCTCCATTTTCCCTTTGGTTCAAAGCCAGTCCTAGCTATTGCAATAGGGATAAACCCATTTGATAAGTATGAAAGTTTTGAAGAAAGTCATGTGCTGGCTGGTGCTGAAAAGAGTATTCAGAATGTGCAAGTTGTGAAAGATTCGTATTATTACTATCAAGGAACCCAGGATCCAGTGAGACTCCTCTATCTTGAGCTTGAAAAAAAGGATGGAACTTCTTTTTCTAACAAAGAAATAAAAATACTTCAAGAGGAGTTGAAGGAAGAATTAAAGAGAAGAATTGAAAAGCTCATTCCTTCAGTTTTTATGATTCGCAATGAGGAAGAAATCATGAAGAATATCCTTCTTCTTTCTCAAGAATTGAAATATGTGACCGACCTGCCTCAAGTGATCATTTCTTTTGATAAGCAAACTGAAAAGGATTTAGTCTTTACGGTGATTATTGTGCGTCCACTTAGACAAGAAGACCCTCCTCTAGAGAAGGCTTTTAATAAGATTTTTGGGTTTCAGTGTATTCCGGAAAGAGTGCAAATCATAGGCCATTTACGAAAAAAGTATTTCAAAGAAGCCAATGTATTTCATTTTCATATTCCAAAAGAAAAATCGATGCTGAGGACTGATTCTTCCGTAAATTTTTATTTAGCAAGGCAAAAAGTAGTAAATCTTCTGCAAACTGTCTTAGGGGAAATTCGAGATTATAATGGAGGTATGATCTTAAAACAGGGAGAGCTTTTTTCCATGTTAAAAGATGGTTTCAAATCTATAGCAGCGGAATATCAAGAACTATTCGAAAATTTTTTCTTTTCTTTAACTCCTATTGAAGTGCAAGCAACTCTTTCCATGGAATCTTTAAAGCTATTGTTCTCATTGTGTTTAGAGGCAGTACAAAAGGAGTTGCCAAAAAAGGAGAGCTATTTTTTTGAATTTAAATATGCACAACAATCTACTTTTGTTCTTTTGAAGACACGTGACTCTTCTATAAGAGAAGAGATCGCAAATTCCATTAGAAAATTTGATAATTTTTCTAAGTCTTTAATTAAAACCCAAGCGAACTTCCAGGGAACAACCATTTTAGGATTTATATATGAATCTCTAGACCAGAAAAAACATCATCAATTCATAGATGCAATCCAGACAACTTTACGAGAATGGTCAAAAAAAGTAGTCAATCAACAGGTTTTAAGGCTTAGCTTTGTTGATTTTCCCCCTTCTTTAGATCCAAGGCTTGGGGGAGACGAAGTTTCTGCAACCATTTTAAGAATGTTGTATGAAGGATTGACAAGAATAGGAAGAGATAGCAAACCCGAACTTGCGGTAGCCAAATCTGTGACCATCTCTTCAGATCTAAAAAAGTATCTCTTTAAGTTGAAAGAGTGCTATTGGTCAAATGGTGATAAAATTGTTGCTTATGATTTTGAATACGCTTGGAAAAAGATTTTGTCCCCAACATTTTTTACTCCATTTTCCTATTTCTTTTACTCAATAAAAAATGCCAAAGCAGCAAAAGAGGGACAGTGTCATATCGATGATGTAAAGGTAAATGCGATCGATCATGAAACATTAGCAATCGAGCTTGAACATCCAACTCCTGAGTTTCTAGAACTTACTGCCTATCCGATTTTTTCTCCTATAAACCATACTTTAGACAAGATGCATCCCAATTGGGCATATGGTAGAGGAGAAGAGTACATTTGCAATGGACCTTTTTGTTTAAAAAATCAGTCAAATCGATTGGAATTAACTAAAAACTCTTTTTATGTCGATAAAGAAGCAGTTAAATTAGATAGAGTTATCATTTCTAAAAATGACCTGGATGTTGCTTGTAAAATGTATAGAAATGATGAGCTAGATTGGATTGGGATGCATTTTCGTCCCTGGGGTTTAAATCTATCCGAGATAGAAGAGGAGCTTGTCAAAGTAGAGTATTTGGGTGGTGTTCTATGGACTGCAATGAATGTTGTTTCTTTTCCCTTCTACAATTCTAAAATTCGACAAGCCTTTCAACATGCAATTGACCGCGATGAGTTGCTTAAAGATCTTCCAGAAGGGATGGGACTTTCTGCAACCAGCCCCCTTCCTTTTGCTCATACACAGAATAGTGATAATTTTTATCCTGCCAATCCTACTCTTGCCGTTAAATTATTTGAAGAAGGATTGCAAGAATTGGGAATCAAAAGAGATCAACTTCCCATTTTCACACTCATTCATTTAGCCGATAAATGGCGAGGTAAAATAGCAAAATTAGTCAGTCTACAATTAGAAAAAGTTTTAGAAATTTCCTGTCGAACTGAGTCATATGAATTCCATTTACTAATGGATAAAGCTTTTAAAGGAGATTTTCAGTTTGCCATAATTTCTTGGAAGTCTTGGATCAATGATCCCATGTATACGCTCGATGCATTCAAATATCGAATAAATAAAATTAATTTAGCCAAATGGGAAAGTTCTGCATTTCAAAAACTTCTTGATTTAGGACGAAATGAGACTAATTTAGAAAAGAGATTATCTTATCTAAAGGCGGCTGAGAAAATTTTAATTCAAGAAGGCCCTATCATTCCTCTTTTTTATGAAAATTTTCCATATTTGCAGAAGAAAAATTTGCAAAATGTATTTTGTTCTAAAAATGGCAATTTTGATTTCAAATGGTCTTTTCTCTCGTCAGATGAAAATTTTTAAAAAAAGAAATTTTTTTCTTTTCTTTTAATCTTTTTTTGAAGTAGACTTTAAAAGTCCTTAATGAATTGGCAATTTTTCCTTAAAAAAGGAGGTAATTATGGCTATCTTAGCAAATTTTATTCACAATGGTGAAACAGAACAATCCGTTCGAGATCTTGTTCAAGGTTATGGATGGATTGGAGAAAGTGGTGAGAAAGCAGTTGAGGGTCTTCTTGATGGGGGAAAAGTGGGGCATTATGTTACCTGGTCTCAAGGGGAAGATACAATCTTTTCATTTAAAGTGTCTTCAGGGAAAGTAGATCATCACAAGATCACTTATACATATGGAATGATCAGAAATTTTCACCCTCGTTTTCGTGGAAGAACAATGGACGAGTTCTTAAGAGCAGTAGGCGGAGATACAATTCTGAAGTCTTTAGTGTAATTATCCTACCAATACAACTCTGCTCGTATCCTTCGGGCAGAGTTTTTTCTTTTTTATTCTTATAAAGTTTTCAAATATGCAGAACAAGAATCTTCTTTTTCTCTCTGTGAGCTCTGTGGTTAAAAAAACAGAAAAGGTTTGTTAGCTAGAGTGTGCTAAGAATTCGCAGACAAGCGGGATATTAATCGGAAGGGGAAGAGGAATTTGGTCTACCATAGGCAATACGAGAAGTTGTCCAGAAAAACTAGAAGCTTCACTAGAGAGATATTCAGGGACATCTCTGTGAGATTCTAAAGATTTTTTCACGATTTCCAGATTTTGCGCCTTGGGTTTTAGTCCAATCGTCATGCCAGGCTTTACTAAGAAAGATCTTCGGTCTACTTTTTTCCCATTGACTAAGACATGTCCATGAGAAACCAGCTGTTGAGCAGCAAAAATGGTTGGAGCAAGCTTAAGCCTGTAGATGATGTTGTCTAACCTACATTCCAACCTTTCGATAAAAGCTTGATGGGTTGATTTTTTCTCTGCAAGAGCTGCTTTGTAATATCTAACGAGCTGCTTATGAGTGAGAAGGCCATATACAGCCTTGAGTTTTTGTTGTTCTTCAAGCTGCATCCCATAGTCGGACTTTTTTTTCCGTTTTGCTCCATGCATTCCAGGGGGATTAGCCTTGTGCAAAAGAGGATTTCTCGCTTTGCCGAAAATATTGACACCAAAGCGGCGCGCAATGCGATTCTTAGGACCTGTATACTTTGCCATGAACCTATCCCTTAATTAAGATTTTATGGATTTTTAGAGATTTCCAAATCCTCAAAAACAAAGATATAATAGTAGCCATCCCTTTATTTTTAAACAAGGAAGTTGCTATGATTTCATCATTTTATGGATGATCAAAAGAATTATTTCATTCTTTCCTTTTACCATCTAATCTCCATAGATTCCCCAATGGAAGAGGTAAAAAAACATCAGCTTTTTTTTGAATCATTAGATGTTCGTTCGAGAATCTACATTTCTAGCTATGGGATCAATGGACAAATGAGCATTCACAAAACAGAAGTAGAGAAATACACTTCTTGGCTTACAAGCAACCCCATATTTAAAGATGTTAAATTTAAAATTGATTCTTACCATGAACATGCCTTCCCAAAGAAAACAGTCAAAGTTCGCGATCAACTAGTCGCTCTAGATATGAAGCTGGATTTGAGCCAAAGAGGAGAATATCTCTCTCCTGAAGATTGGAAAAAAATATTAGAGGAAAAAGATGAGGGGATTCTTCTCATTGACGTACGCAATGAATATGAATGGAAAATTGGCCATTTTAAAGGAGCCTATCTTCCTAAATTGGAAACCTTTCGCCAGTTTCCTCAATTTGCAGACTCCCTTAAGGAAGATTGCGATCCAGAAAAGCAAACAATTCTGATGTATTGCACTGGGGGAATTCGCTGCGAACTCTATTCAGCTCTCTTGAAACAAAAAGGATTTAAAAAAGTCTACCAGCTAGAGGGAGGAGTGGTCAATTATGGACAGAGAATCGGCGAGGATCATTGGCTAGGAAAGCTCTTTGTCTTCGATGATCGATTAGCGATCTCATTGAGCGAAAAGGGAAATGAAAAAATCATTTCAAACTGCATCCACTGTGGAAAACCATCAGAAACCTACTACAACTGCGCAAATATGGATTGCAATGAACTCTTTCTTTCTTGCACTGATTGCGCTGAAAAAACCTTAGGCTGTTGCCAGCCCTCTTGCCAAAATAGCAATAAGCTTAGGCCCCATGAAAAAACAGATCGACCTAAGCCCTTTCGCAAATGGTACCGCTATTTTGAGAAGAATTAGCTACCTTCTTTAATATCCAAGTAAAGCATTCTTAGCGCGTTCGGATAAAAATTCTTTTTTTGTTCTAGATCGTTTAGATTACTGGTCCCATAGGATATCATATAGATTTCTTTTGTCTGTGGCAGGTAAAAATAGATCGCCCAGCAACGACTTGGTCCTTCCTTTGAATTCTGATTAATTTCCACCATTATTAAATTCTCTTCAGATTGGAGAATCTGAAAATCTCCTTTTCCAGAACGTTCTATTATTCGGTTGAATTCATTATCTTCAGCAATTTTTCTTTTCAGAATGAAAAAGTCTGAGGGAGTCTTTCCATTTTCTTGCACATAGAAAGAGTAATCCGTTTTTTGAGAGGTCCAGTTTAATCCCGAATCAACTAAAAATTTGTTAATTTTTTCATCTAAGGAATTCTCGAGAGAAAAAATGAATAGAGGAAATGCTAAAAAACAAAAAAGACGTAGAAAGAACATATTTTTTCCTTTGTTAAAGTTTAATGTGTGTTGTCTTCTTTAATGGACAGATAAAGATTTTTTAGGGCTGCTATCCAATAGTTCTTTTTTTCTTCATTCTCTAAATTAGCAGTTCCATACATCCCGTAAGCGGTCAGGTAGATTTCTTTGGTGTTGGGCAAGTAGAAATAAATTGACCATTGATGGTTGGGTTTGTTTGGAAATTTGAATTCAAACATAGCCAAGTTTTCTTCAGATATTAGAACGTGAAAGGACTCAAGAGTAGTACCTCCTTTAATGCGCTCTTGGATTAATTTATTAAAATCCGTCTCATCTTTGCCAATCTGTTTTTTTATTAAGAATAAGTCTGTAATTAGTCCATCTTCAACTGAGAAAATGCGAGAATCAGCCGCGGTTTTTTGTAAAACCCAGTTTAATCCTGAATCAGCCAAAAAAGTATTGATTTTTTCATCTAAAAAAGAATTCTCAAGAGAAAAAATGAATAGAGGAAATACCAAAAGACAAAAAAGACGTAGCGAAAACATACTATCTCCTTAAGTTAAAGGAGAGTAGTGTAGATTAAACGGTTTTTAAAGTGAAGATGACCTCTTCATAGATCGTGATCTTTTTGATGTTCTAAAAGTTCCTGGGCAGCAAGTTTTAGCGTAGTCAGGCCCTCTTCAAAACCCACTTGTTTTAGAAGTTTATCTAAATACTGCATTTCTGCAAGTAGCTGATCATTAATCGATTCTAATTCAGAGATTCTTTTTTTCAACATTTCTTCTTTTTCTTCCTTTTTCATATTTCCCTCCTCTTTTTCAATCCACTACTCTTTAATATGCGAGATACGTGCCAATCTCTCCATAAATTGCAGGGGTGAGTTGAAAAAAAACATAAATGGTTTAAAATGAGGATATGAGAAAAGATTTTCTTTTTTGGTCCTTTCCTCTTTTAATTCTCTTTTTTGGCTGCAACAACCAAACGAGAGAAGAGATGAACATCGACGAGCTTGTTTTAGATGAAGAGGACCCGTCCATAAGTGATTCATTTTTAGCAGGGGAGCAGACAAGTGTGCCTCAAGAAATGATCATTGAGGAAAAAAAAGATTCAGAACTCTTTGATTTTCAAAATTGAGAAAATTTTTCTATAAAAAAGAGGAAAATTTTTCCTAAGAGGGTGTTTAAAAATTCCCTCTTAGAGAGTTTTGAGAGATTTCTGAGGAGAATTGATGATGTTCTCTGAGGACAATATGCGAAGCTGCATATGGCCGAAGAGATCAGCATCGATTATTTCAGAAAGCTCCAAAAATCTCTTTTTAGAGGGATTTTTTAAACGCCCTCTCGAAACTGAGAAGTTCACTCTTTAAACTTTCTCCAAAACCAAAGCCTCCTAATTTTCCATTTGCTGCAATGATGCGATGGCAAGGAATGAAAAGTGGAAAAGGGTTAATATGGCAAATGCGTCCTATCGGCCTCGCAGATTTTGGTTTGCCAACCTCTTTGGCAAGTGCAGAATAGGCCAATTTTTTCCCAAATTCAAGAGTTTGTAATTTCCTTAACACCAGCTGTGAAAATGGGGTTAAATGGTTTAAACTTAAGGGGAAATTGATAGGAGTTTGTTTTCCATTGGAATAATGGTGAAGCCATTTGAGAACTTTCTCCTCATCTTCTTTAGGGAGTTTTCCTTGAAACAGCAGATCAAAAGATGAAAAAGGGGTGAGAACCACTCTTTTTATCGAGAGATTCTCACACTCCACTATCACGCGTATTTTAGGTGTTTTTGCGATCATTAGACCCCTTGATTTAACCTAACCGAGTCGGTAAACCGGATCTTTTTATCCATTTTTTCAAAGTCGATTTTCTGCCTACTCTCATCATTCGAGTATGTCAAAAAATCGACTTTGAAAAATCTGAATAAAAATATCCTATTTTCCCAAACTCATTTAGGTAAAACAAGAGGTCTGTTTATCTTGCAATGCCCTGATTTAGATCAGAAGATAATTTAGAAATCATCTGATCGAGCTCGTCAAGCTCATCAAACTTTTTCTTAGAGACTCTTTGGCCAGCATAAAACCACTCTGTTTTGGCAAGTCCATCTATGTAAAAAGTAGAAGAACCATGCTTTTTATCATTTTCCCATAAAATTTCCTTAGAAACAGTTTTTCCATCGATATAATGAGTTTCTAGACCATTTTTCAATCCATAGAGATAGGAAATTTCCATCTGTTTCGCACCATTGGAAAAATAAGCTGCCTTACCATGCAAAAGACCATCAGTCCACTCTTCAATTGCCAGAGGCTCTCCACCTGGAGCAAAGATTTTTTTCTCTCCATGTAGCTTATTCATAGAATAGAAATTGATACTCTCTGGTGTACCTCCAGGATAAAATGTCTCTCGTTTACTCATATACCCATTTTCAAAAGTATCTTTTGCGACCAAAATACCGAGCTCATCTCTAATCATTCTCATTCCGCATCCTTTTTCTATTCGAGATTCAGTTTCATTATTCAAAGTGAAATATTCGCCTTCAACCAGCTCTTCTCCAGCATAATCCTCAACACTTGCAGGAGTTCCATCAGAATACCACATCGTCAAACTATACCGAGATGGGGAAAGCTGAATTTTTTCCCTCATTGGCATTCCTCTGAGATCATAGGAAATTTCTTTAACTAGATTCCCTTGATTGTAAAGATAAAAATTTTGCACTGTTTGGCTATTTGAATAAGTATGTGTGCAAGGGCCATGCAATATGCCGTTCTCATATGTTGCGGTAATGGTAACCCCATTTCTCAATGTGGTGATTACCTGGCCGGGATAGGTTTTTGATTCCCATTCTTCTTTAGAAACAGCATATCCATATTTGTGAATAAATCTTTCTGCGACAACGTCATCGTCAGCGCGATTACCACAGCCAGAAAAGATAAAGCTGAATGCAATAACGGGGATAGATAAACGTCTGATTTTCATGTTTGACCTCTTAATCTCCAATTTTTGCGTTGATAGAATTTATAACAAATGCATGTTCTTTTTCCACTTCTTCAAAAGAAAGAGTCTTTGCTCGATCTCGATAAGTGAAACGCAAAGTTACATTCTTTCTATCTTTCCCGATTTTCTCACTTTTGTAAAGATCTAAAAGTTCTACTTTTTCTAAAAGTTTGGCATTTAAGTCGAGTGTGGTATTGAGAATAAATCCACAGGGGATTTCCTCTTTTATCGTAACCGTCCAATCTCTTTGAGAAGCGGGATAACTTGGCAGTGACATTAAAGTAAACTTCTCTTTTTTCAAGAAAAGAAGATCGTTTAGATTGAATTCTGCATAGTATATTTTTTTATTTATTCCCAAGGCTTTTGTGTGCGCGGGATGAATTTCCCCCAAAGCTCCAACAAAAAGATCCTTTATTTTGACACGGAGTTGGCGTTTGGGATGAAAATTATGGAGGTGAGAAAGTTCAAACCCAACTTTGAGAAATCCCAATTGAATGAGAAATGTTTCCACATAACCCTTTAAATCAAAAAAGTCAAAAGGGGAGGGTTTGGGATCAAAATGGTAGGGTCTAGTATTCCCACAAAAAACTATCGCACCACTCCACTGTTCGATGAAGTCTTCTCCATTTTTAAAATGGATTTTTCCTACTTCAAAACCGGCAATCTGTTCATTTTCATGGTCCAAATTGTATTGCACCACTTGGAGAATTCCCGGTAGTAGAGAAGGCCTGAGGATCGATTGATCAATCGATCTTGGATGTAGAACATGTATCTGATTAGACTCAGCAAGGTTTGGCTCAAGTGTCAATTTAGCCAAAGTTGGGCTAATTAAACTACAAGTGATGAGCTCTTGCAATCCTTGAGAAAGGAGTTTTTCTCTGACCTGCTCTTCAAATAGATAAAGAGGAGAATGGGTAAGTGTAGAGGTGATAACTTTCGGAGTAGAAATAGGAATGTGCTGGTATCCATAAAGACGGGCAATTTCTTCGATTAAATCGATTTCTCTATTTAAATCATGCCGATAAGTCGGAATGGCCACTTGCAAAAGACCCTCCTTTTCCTTTACCGTTTCAATTTCAAGCCTCTGAAAAAATTGCGCAATCTCCCGAAGAGTAAAATCAGTCCCAAGAAGCTCATTGACATGCGAAATTCGACAATCGAGAATTTTTGGAGCCACTTCCTGAACCTTTTTATCAATTACTCCAAAACTCGCTTCTCCGCTTGCCACTTGGAGCAAAAGATCGACAGCTCTGTCCAGTGCAGCTAAAACCCCTCGAAAATCAATGCCCCGTTCAAATCGAGTACTGCTCTCCGTGCGCAAATTCAATTTCTTGCTAGTTTTTCTCACCGTCTCAGGAGTAAAAAAAGCAGACTCAATCAAAATATTTTTCGTCTGATCTGAAATAGCTGAACCCTTTCCTCCAATTACCCCTGCAATTGCAATGGGATGAGATCCATCGCAAATGAGCACCATCTCTTCGGAGATTTCCCTTTGGATCTCATCCAAACCAATGAATGCCCCTTTTAAATTTGACTTCACAACGATTTTTTTTTCACGCAATTGATCAAAGTCAAACATGTGCAGAGGCTGGCCAAATTCGATCATCACATAATTGCCAACATCAACAATATTGTTAATAGAGCGAACCCCTGCTGCTTCTAATCGATCCTGTATCCAACGGGGGGATGGACCAATTTTCACATTTTGTACTAATCGGCATGCATATCGAAGACACATCTTCCTATCTTCAATATCTACATCGATAAGATCCTCTATTTTAACCCTTTTATTTTCTGAAAATTTCATCTGCTTGCGCCTGATTTTCAGGTTGCACAGCGCAGCAAGTTCCCTTGCAATGCCAACAATGCTCATGCAATGACCTAAGTTTGGCGTAAGGGAAATTTCAAAGATCGAATCCCCATTTACAATTTCAACTCCTTCTACTTCAATTCCCCCTGAAGTCAATTTTTCTGCAATTTCTGGAGGGGCTAAGGAAATATCTAAATATTCTTTGATCCAAGATAAAGGAATTTTCATAGGGTAATAAAATTATCTAATTGGTAATTTAAATATAACTGTCTTTCAGAAAAAAGAAAATATGCATTCACCATCTTTTGTAGATCATTGGAGAAAAAAAGCAAAAAGCCTTACCCAGTTTTTAATCATCAGCATCACATTAAACATCGGGTTTATCGCTACACTTATCTACTTTAGTTTTAAAGAAACAGTCGGCTCATCTTCTTTAGAATTAAAACCCCAAGAAATTTTTACCGATAGAGAGATGACTACCCTGCAGCAAGTATTTAATATGTACAGTAGCCTCAGCTTCCAGGAACTTCTCCTTCGCCTAGCAAACAAAGAACACATCGAAGAGGGATATACAAAAAGAGACATTGCCCTTTCCTGCCTCGTAGCTTTTCATTACTTTAATTTAGAACGAGCTCTAGGGGGAATGATGATCCAAAAAAGAAGCCTCCTTTTTACCCATCCCCAAGGAGAAGAACAAATCGAAATTGCCCTTTTTCCTGCTCTGACAGACTGCCAATATTCTGCCGTTGTACAATACGCCAAAATTGAAAAGTGGCCTCTCACTACAGAAGGGCTATTCTACAAAGTCCAGTCACAAGACCGCCAAAATGAGGAAGGTCTCTTCGAAGCTTTTTTCCTTACCCCAGAGTTTCACTTCGCCCAAACACTTTTCAATCGGTCAGGCTCATCCCTAAAAAAAGAAACCCTCCTTCACCTCATTGCAGAAGGAACCTGGCTTACGTTGACATACCAGGTCGAAGAGCTAAAAAATAACCCAGATTTTTCTCCAGAAAAACGAAGACAATTCCTACTCAGATACCTATCTGAAAATTCAAAAATTGCAGCCAACCTTCTTTTAGAACAAGAATATGAATTTACCTGCAAAAAACTCGATGACGCCCAAATCCTCCATCTCATTTCCCTACTAGAACCCGACCTTCCCCCAAGATTTGCCCAAGATCTCCTTGCAAGCCCAAGATCCGATGTCGTACTAAAAAAAATCGCCGCTTCCTTTGGAAACTTACAAAAAACCAGTGAAATAAAAGTACCCACCAAATCGATCATTCACACTGTAGAGTCAGGAGATAGCCTCTGGAAAATCGCCAAGAAATACAAAGTCCCCATCCAACTCATCATAGATTATAACCATCTAGAATCAGAACGCATCCGCCCAGGGAAAAAATTGGAAATTCCAAGATTACAGGAGGTGTTTAAAAACCCTTCTTAGGAGATTTTTTGCAACTTATCAATTTTAAAAAATAACTATGGAATACCAATTGCGGATATAAATTTAGAAATATAGCTGAAAAGCAAAATATATCCCATTATTACAAGAAAGGTTTCTAGTCTAT
Source organism: Chlamydiota bacterium (assembly GCA_022614855.1). GTDB lineage: Bacteria > Chlamydiota > Chlamydiia > Chlamydiales > Rhabdochlamydiaceae > JAKEHU01. Next base: position 222 of record JAKEHU010000020.1, on the reverse strand, counting down.
TTCCTTTTGCCCAAAGCTTTGTTCTCCAGGAATTGCTTTGGGCGGTTTTTATTATCTTTTTTCTGCTTTCGTCTACTAACATAATGAACTCATTTCATAGTTCTTAATCGACTATAGATATAACGCGAACTCGGTTTTTAATCCATTGATCTTCAAAATCTTTTGAGAAATATTAGCATAGGCGCTTTTGCGCAAGTCTCGCTCGCTATAGGGGCGTTCCGC
>JAKEHU010000019.1 GCA_022614855.1 Chlamydiota bacterium | reverse complement strand
TGGGATACAATCAAAGCAATCCTTAGAAAACCTCCCTCGTTAAGATTGATTCTAAAACAGCTCTTTAACATTGGGGTAGCATCTCTTACGGTCGTGGCCATTACCGGTTTTTTTACCGGACTTGTCCTAGCAGCCCAATCTTTTTACCAATTAGCTGATAAAGGTCTTACAGGAATTACAGGACTCTTAGTGGGAAAAGCGATGATGACAGAGCTTGGTCCCGTTTTAACTGCGTTCATGGTAACGGGAAGAGTAGGCGCTGCCATGTGCGCAGAACTTGGCACAATGCGTGTCACTGAACAAATCGATGCCTTGCAGACGATGGCGGTAAACCCGAGCCGTTATCTCATCGCCCCAAGATTCATTGCAGGAATAATCATGATGCCTCTTTTAACGCTCTATAGCGTCATCATGGGCATTTACGGTGGATATCTGATTTCCGTCTTCTTTTTTGGCATGTCGCCAAATTCCTACTTCGATGCCATGCCCATCCACATCACCCTCTTTGACTTCTTCTCAGGTCTGATCAAAGCATTTTTTTTCGGCATTCTGATCATTACGATTTCTTGCTACAAAGGAATGAACACATCTGGTGGTGCTGAAGGTGTTGGAAAAGCCACGACAAATAGCGTTGTCATCTGCTATGTCTGCATTTTATTCAGCAATTTTTTCTTGACTATCGCTCTCAACATCATTTACGACGAAATTTCAAGGATCATGTGAATGGTATGGAAACTGGAGTAATTTCTATTCGAAATCTTTGGAAAAGATTCGGTGCCCTTCAAGTTCTTAAGGGAATAGATCTGGATATTCAGTCAGGAGAAACCATCGTCATCTTGGGACGTTCCGGTGTAGGAAAAAGCGTTTTGCTCAAACACATCATCGGAATCGCAAAGCCGGATGAGGGGTCTGTTCTAGTAAATGGAATAAACATCTCTGCGCTTTATGGACATCGCCTCTACCTCTCTGTGCGCGATATGGGAATGCTCTTTCAAGGAGGAGCTCTTTTTGATTCGATGAATGTGGAGGAAAATGCCAGCTTTTATCTCAAAGAGCATGGGAATAGAGAGACGGAAAAGCGATATGCCAAAAGCGAAATAGAAGATAGAGTTGCGGAAGCTCTAAAAATGGTTGGCTTAGAAGGAACCCAAAAAAAAATGCCTTCTGATCTTTCGGGAGGGATGAGAAAGAGGGCAGCGCTTGCAAGGCTCATTGTCTATCGACCTAAAATTCTTCTCTATGATGAGCCGACAACTGGCCTTGACCCAATTACAGCTATGCAAATCAATGAACTCATCGTTAAAACGCAAAAAGAGTTGAAGGCGACAAGCGTTGTAGTAACCCATGACATTATCTCTTCTTTAGTTGTAGGAGATCGGTTGGCCCTCATAAAAGATGGACAAATTGCCTATGTTTCCGACCCTGACAATTTTTTGAATATTCAAGACCCCATTATCGAATTTTTTAGGAAAATCATCGGCCAGGATCCACGAAGTTTTAGAACAGTATGAATGGATATCTTAAAAATCTCTTAATTGGAATTTTTGTTGTTGCGGCAATCGGAATTTTTGTCTCGCTAATTCTGTTTTTAAAGCCTGCGGTGGGCGATATGGAAAAAACTCTTATTGTGCGCTTCTCGGATATCAATCGCATCAATGTTGGAACGAGAGTTCTCTTTGCGGGAAAACCTGTAGGAGAGGTTGTTAAAATCAGAGAAATAATCAATGCAAGAGACCAGCCAACAGATGAATTGGGAAGAGTCTATTTTTATGAACTCGTTCTCAAAATCGATTCAAGTGTAAATGTCTACAACACAGATGAACTTGCCATTCAAACCTCTGGTTTGCTTGGAGAAAAATCCATCGCCATCATTCCAAAAGCCCCTCCAAAAGGGGTCATTCCCAAACTCATTACCAATGAGCCCATTTATGCTGATTCTGTCGATCCCTTTGAAAACGCTCTGCACGAATTTTCTAACCTTTCACAAGAAATCGAAGATACATTTCGCGAGGTCAATAAATGGATAAAAACCCATGGAGAAGAAATGGCAACCACTATTAATTCCATCAGAAGCACAGTAGAAGAGATCGACCAAACCATGACAACAGTAAACGAAACCTGCCTAGTCGATGCCATTAAAGAAGGAGTAAACAAATTTGATGAGCTGCTTGCAAAAACAACTACTGGCGTAGATGAATTAATTGAAGGAAATACTTTTAAAAATTTTGGTAAAACGATAGAAAATCTAAAAGGAGCAAGTGAATCCATTGAAATGATTTCAGATGATATTGCTCAAGGGAAAGGTACTCTCGGAAAATGGATTGCCTATGATGATCTCTATCTTCGAGTCAATGGAGTGTTGAGTAAAATGAATGTCTTGATGAATGACATCAACCATTATGGTATCCTTTTCCATCTCAATAAAAGCTGGCAAAGACTCCGCACACAAAGGGTCAATCTTCTTCAGGCTCTTGATTCCCCTTCTGAATTTAAAGATTATTTTAGCCAAGAGGTAGACCAGATCAATACATCCATGTCTAGATTGTCCCTTTTACTAGACCGTGCACAAGAGTGTCCTGAAAAAGAAGAAATTTTCCACACCAATCAATTTCAAAAGGAATTTGCTGAACTCCTCAGACAGGCCGACGAATTGACGGAACAACTAAAACTCTACAACCAACAACTCATGGAAGCACAAGGCAACTAAACCTGAAGTTTAGATTTTTTTTTATTGAGGATTGGTGCAGATTGTGGAACAACAGCAAGATTCAATGAAAAAAAATTAAAATTCAGGTTACCATGGATACAATTCCCTACTCGAATTTAAATAAAGGTGCTCTTCTCATTGCATCCCCAGAAATCGATAGTGGAATTTACTTTAGATGTGTCATTTTGCTTTGCGAACATAGCCCCACAGGCTCTTTCGGCCTGATCATCAATAAATCCTTAGAACTTGAACTTCCCGAAGAGCTTGTCAACTTGCAAAAATCGACAAATCCCCATGTAGCCATTCGCGCCGGCGGACCGATTCAACCCAACCAGATGATGCTCCTCCATTCCGACGCATCACTAGAAGATCATGCTCTAAAAATATGCGAAGGAGTTTTTTTAGGAGGAGATTTGCAATTTCTTCAACAAGCAGTGAATGATTCAAATGGACCAAATCTCCGACTCTGTTTTGGCTACACAGGATGGATTGCAGGACAACTTGAGCGAGAATTTTTAAGCGGAAACTGGTTTCTTTTTCCTGGCTCTTCAAAACAGGTTTTTGATACACCTCCCGAAAAGCTCTGGCAAACCATTCTCAGAGAAATGGGAGGAAAATATGCTACTCTATCGATGATCCCCGAAGATCTAAGCCTCAATTAAAGGCTAAATTAGCGGATAACCATGGATTTTAGCTAAATCTAATTTATCAAAAAGAGGAGAAAATTCTTTTAGAATTCCACTGCGATTCTTTTTCAACGCTTCTTCAGCAAAAGACAAAGCTTTGATCGTGCGGATGAATCTTTCAAAATGAATCGCTCTTTCCCTTACGATTAGAGCCGGATGATAAAGTAGGAATAATAAAAAATCTTCTTCTTCCCATTTTTTAGTACCCTGTAGCAAATGAAGGAAAGCAAAAAAACCAGCTCCCATCGCTGCGCCTACATCCAAACCATCTTTACAAGTAAAACTCATCACATCGCAAGAGGTAGTTTCAATCCACTTTAATACTAGAAAAAAATGAGTAATCTCTATGAATGAAAGTCTTTGCGTTTGTATCAAAATCTCATTTGAAGAAAAAAAAGTGGAAAAAACTGATTTAACCAGATCTGGAATAATGGATAGAACACTCTTTGGAATAGAAGAGAATTCATGGTGTGTAAGATGTTTTTTAAAAGCTTCAAGGAATTCCCTGCTATCTTCTAAATTTTGGTATTCTCCCTTTTGATCGTAAAAATCATTTGATTTATCTAGAGAAAAGAAGGATAAGGTTTCTCTAAAAAAGCTCTCTTCCGACAATCGAGAAAGCGCTGCTTTTTGCGCTCTTTCCTGAATCAGATTCGAATTTTGCAAATCGATGAGAAGATGTCTTTTTCCCTCCCTTTTTAAAAAACGAAGAAAGCCCAAAAATTCTTCCACAACTTTCACATTTCCCAAAAACGATTGTGATGTTGGTGAAGGGAGCCGAATAACAGTAACATGAAAATTACCATCCGTTGCGATATAAAGCTGGTCTGGATAATTTTTTTGTAAAATGGGGTCAAATCCCACTTTTTTTAGCTGGTTTTCTTCAATGAGTTCAAGGGATTTAAACATGGGACCTAAAGGATATCCTTTTAGAAAAGATCGAAAGTGGGTATCTGCATCAAGAACTCCATCCCACACTTCTGAAAAAAGATGAGCCGGTTTTTCTTCTGTTTTTTTGATTTCTTTTTCTAGAAATTTGCGAAAGAGAGCATAGCTATCCTTTCTTTTTTCCATTCTCATAAAAAAAAGGAAGCAGAGAGCATGGCAAAGGTTGAGTATAGCTAGATTTTTTCGATCAGTAGTACCACTATCGATAAATTTTTTGTACTCATCTGACGTTAAACTTTCCCGTAAATAAAAGTGAAAATCTCCATAATATTCAAGACAACTTTTTTCTCTTCCCTCTTCTTTTAAATTGAACTCACTTGCTGCTAGCATGAGCGCCATTAAAGCTTTGTTGAGTGGCACCAACATCCCACTTTTTTCCAAGTGGAGATTTTCTTCATAAAAAATAGCAAAATAGGGTTTGGAAAGATTGATCATTTCTTTTGCTCCTTCAAAAATTTCTCTATCATATGTATTTAAGATCCAATCCCTTGGGTTATCCTTACCAATGATGGTCAAATTATCTGCCTCCTTTATCAGCTTTAAATGTCTTAAGAAATCCTGCTGATAAAAAGGTTGTCCATCTTCCTTTTTTATAAAAAGCAGTTCATAACTTTGATCTGATCGAAAGATTTCTAAGCTCTGCAAAGAAGAAGGAGGAGTAACCTCCTCCTTTTCTCTAGGAGAAAATGGTCCAGACTTTCGGAATATGGGAATGACTTTTGTCAAATAATAGTGGTTCAACTTTTTGTATTCAGCCATGTTTGAGATTTTTTCTTCTAATTCTTCAAGATTGCGATCGAGTTTAAGAACCGCTTCTCCTGCTAAAAACATCATTGCCTGAATGGCTTTTTGAATCTCTTCATTCAAAAGAAGATCTTTTTCCCTTTCATAAAGTTGATAAAGGTAGTTGGTCAAAATTTGGAATGTTTCTTTTATGAGATCTTTATTTTCTATGAGATATTTTGGATCTTTCCAATCTTTCCTTTCGAAAGCGGTAACCTCCAAATCTGCTTCTGCCATAGAGGAAAGATTATCTATTGCTTGAAGAAGTGTCGCGACTTTTCTCATATTTTTAATGCCAAATGTATCAACTCATAGAAAAAAATGGAAAATATTGCAGACCCAGGAAGAGTAAATAGCCAAGTAAGAGCTATTTGGCGAGCAATCACCCAACGCACTTTTTCTAATTTCTTTGCAGCACCCACTCCAGCTACAGAACCCGCGATCATCTGTGTAGAGCTAATGGGCATTCCCAATAAACTTGCGAGCAAAATTACTGAAGATGCACTTGCCTCAGCAGCAAATCCTTGAGGAGTAGCAAGTTTCGTAATCTTAAATCCAACGGTATGAATGATGCGAAATCCTCCGCCTGCTGTACCTAGTCCAATTACGAGAGCACATAACATGATTACCCAAAGAGGAATTTTAGGATCTGCAATAAAACCTGAAGAAAAAAGTCCTAAAGTGATGATTCCCATGCTTTTTTGCGCATCATTCATTCCATGAGCCAAGGCAACAAGACTGGAAGAAGCAATCTGCAAATAGCGAAAGAGCTTGTTCTTTCTTTCACTTTCCCTTTTGGAGACGTAGAAAATGCCCTTCATGACGAGATAGGAAAGAGAAAAACCTAGAAGAGGAGAAACAAACATCGGTATGATAACCTTCATTGCCAACCCGTTCCAAAAAATCAACTCCTTTCCAAAAGCAAACCAGGTTGAGCCAATCAGAGCACCGATCAATGCATAAGAAGAACTACTTGGAATTCCGAAATACCAGGTGAGCAAATTCCAAAGAATTGCTCCCAAAATCGCACTCAAAATCGCGATTTGACTGACTCGAGCAGCATCGACAAGTCCCTCTGCTATGGTTGTGGCAACCCCACTGACATAAGTCGCACCAATGAAATTAAAGAAACCAGCCAAAATGATTGCGACCAAAGGAGTGAGAGCTCGTGTGGCAATTACAGTTGAGACAACATTAGCTGCATCGTGAAACCCATTCGTATAATCAAAAACAAGTCCAAAAATAATGATGAAAATGACCAGTTCCATAAATCCCGTTCATACTGGACATTAAACTAAAAAAAAAGTAAATCAATTTATAAAACGCAAATTTCGAAAAAGCACTCATGAGGATCGATGACCTTTCAGTCACTGACGTACTGAAATTCACTTGCTGGCGGCGTCTTCGACGCCAGCTTCGTTCATTTCAACACATCATTGAGCTGAAATCTCATTAATCCTCATAGAGTGGTTATCCGAAACTCGCGTTAAAATGAGAAATAAAACTATGAAGAAAATATCGATCGCAATTTTGACTCTAGTAACTCTCTCATGCAGCGCCGCTGACTATAAAACTGATAAATCAAATCCCTCTTCTGTGCGCGTTACCGCAGTAGAAAGCACTCCAGAGGCGGACAATGTCAACCTCATCATCGTGTTCCCAAAAGAAGAACAAATCGTGCGAAACCCTGTTGATCTGCAACTCAGAGTTGATGGATATCCCATAGGAAATACCAGCGATTTTGATCGAAGAAAAAAAGTTTATGATGATCCCAAAGGACAAAGCGTTCGCGTCATCATTGACGAGATGCCCTATTTTTCCATCTACAAATCTTTTGTCGATACCTTAGACGACAGCTCTATATACTACAAGCAGACTTTGAATCTAACCCTCCCCTCCCTGAAATCCGGCATGCACGTCATCCGCTCTTTCCCAGTGCGATCTTATGGAGAAAGCTTAAAAGATAGCGGATGCTTTCAGGCGAGTATCTTTTACATAGGATCTGACGATTCCTCTTTTAAAATAGACTTACAAGATCCTCTTTTAACCTACAACGAACCACAGGGAACCTATTCTTATAGTGACACACAACCCCTCTTACTAGATTTTTACCTCACTAATGCAAGATTATCTAAAGATGGATACAAAGTGCGACTCATCATCGATAAGAAAACCCAAAGAATCCTGACAAGCTGGCAACCCTACTACATTTACGGCCTTTCCAAGGGATCCCACACCGTAAAACTGGAACTCTTGGATTCGAAAAACAAGATCGTCCCCGGCCCCTTTAACTCCGTAGAAAAAAAGGTCGTTCTTCAATAAACATAGTTGGTTTTCAACCATTTATCGTAAAAATTGCCTTTTAAATAATTGACCTATATAATTGGTTATATGACCTATATCATAGGTGAATCATGCTAGAGCTACTATTTGGTGGAAAAAATATAGAAAAAGTTCTCTTTTTCCTGCTATTGAATCAACGCTGCTATGGACGACAGTTGAGCCGTCTATTTCAGCAAGCATTATTCCCCTTTCAAAAAGCTCTGGATCGATTGGAATCCGGGGGTATAGTTGTCAGTTTTTTGGAAGGAAAAACGCGAATTTATCAATTCAACCCTAGATACCCATTTTTACAAGAATTGAAAGCTTTTCTTGCGAAAGCGTATAAATTTTTACCACAAGAAATAAAAGATCAATATTATGAACCGAAAATTAGGCAACGACCTCGTAGAAAAGGAAAACCCTTGTGAATGTGAAAATTGACTTTAAAAAGATAAGCCTTGAGCAACTTGCTGCAACTGTATCTAAAAAGCTAAAAGATCACGACATAGATAGCATTTTAGTTGGAGGTGCGTGTGTATCTATCTATTCGCAAAACCGCTATCAATCTTACGATTGAGATTATGTAACTTATGAAGATATGAAAAAAGTCATAAAAGCTTTAAAAGAATTAAATTTTCAAAGACACGGGAAATATTTTTCACATCCAGATTGTAAATATTTCATTGAATTTATTTCTCCCCCTGTCGCTATTGGAGATGAACCAATCCAAAACTTCGAGTATCATCAAACACCATTGGGAACTATAAAAATGCTTACTCCTACAGATAGTGTAAAAGATAGACTTGCTAGTTTTTATCATTGGAATGATAAGCAAAGTTTAGAGCAAGCATTAGCTATTTGCCGAGAAATTTTAAAAAAAATCAATATTCGTGAAATCAAGAGATGGTCGGCTAAAGAAAATTATCCTCAAAAATTTGAGATTTTTTTTAAGAAATTAAAAACATTAAAATAGTTTTCTATAATTTTAATAAAAATTCTTTATCTCTTAAACTATGATTATCTTGAGAAAAGTTATAAGAATCTCCTTCATTTTTCTAATTTTTTTTGGTTTGTATTTCTTTTGCAAAACACGAACAGATGGATTTATTTTTGATGAGATTATCTTTCCTAAAAAATATTGGCCAAAGACCAATCTTTCTCAAGACCCCAAGCTTTTGGATGAAATCATCTCTCAACCATTCTATTACCTAGGAAAGGGAACTCAAACCTATGCATTTGGCTCACAAGATGGTAAATGGGTCATCAAATTTTTGCGCATCCACAGGTTAAAATGGACCGATTTTTTCTTTAGGATTAGCCCCTCTTTTTTTCAAAAGAGAATCGCTTCAACCTTAGAGAAGAGAAAAAATAAACTCCAAAAGGATATCACAAGCTTTCAGATTGCCTACTCCCTATTTAAAGAGGAAAGCGGTCTGATCTATCTTCATTTAGAGGATAAACCTGTGATAAACCAATCTTTGCATATTTACGATAAAATTAACGTTCACCATGAGATCCCTCTCGATTCACTTCCTTTTATCGTGCAAAAAAAGGCAACCGATCTTTATTCTTCCTTAGAAAAATGGATTAACCAAAACGAAATGGAAACAGCAAAAGAGGCTCTTTCTCATCTAGTTTCTCTTCTTAAAGCGCGCTGCGTAAAAGGAATCCATGACAAAGATGCCAATTTAAAGACCAATTTTGGCTTTGTAGGAACGAGACCAATCCAATACGATATAGGAAGATTCAAAATGGTTCCCTTAACTGAAATAAAAGAAGAGGTCATACGGATTACTGATTCCTTAGTTTCTTGGCTCGAAAAAATCTCTCCATCTCTTGCCCTTTACTTGAAAAATGAAATTAAAAAAACTTTTTAGCTGGCTCATTTTTCTTTCTCTTCTTCCATGTATCGAATGGTTTTGCCATAAACAAACAGATGGATTTTCCCTTGATAAAATTCGATCTCATTTCGAGCTAACTTCCATTGATGACGAAAGCAATCTTTGGAAAAAAGAGGTCGATCAACCCTTTTACTATTTGGCAAAAGGGGCTCAATGTTATGTATTTGTCTCCAAAGATCAAAAATTCATTCTCAAATTTTTTAAACAATACCGATATCGTCTTCCCCTTTACTGCAAATTGTTCTCTAAGGAAAAAATCGTTCGTCTTGTGCAAAAAAAAGAGATGACAAGAGAAGGCGATTTTTCTAGTTATCGTTTGGCCTATGAAAAGCTAAAGGAAGAGACAGGCCTCCTCTATTTGCATCTAACTCCAACGGCTGGCTTAAAAAAGTGCACAATTTTCGATAAAATTGGCGTCCGCCATGAAATAGATTTAAATGATTTTCAGTTTATCCTGCAGAAGAAAGCCATCTTGGCTAAGGATAAAATAAAAGAGCTCACAGAGAAAAATGAGATAGAAAAAGCAAAACAGTGCCTCACGGATTTAGCAGGACTTCTTTTAAAGCGGATGAAAAAAGGGATTGCCGATAGCGATCCAAATCTCATCAAAAATTTTGGCTTTGTTGAGTCTACTCCAATGCAAATCGATATTGGCCGCTTTTCTCAACATTCTGATGTCTCTTCTGGAATTAAAAAAAAGGTGGGAGAATTTCAATATTGGTTAAACGAATTATCTCCTATACTTGGAAATCATTTTCAAAAGGAAATGCACCCGGTTGTAAATTTCCATGAATTTTGATTTTTTCTTAAAGCAAATCACCATTGTCTCCTTTGCCATATTTGCAGGAAGATTTGCTGAGATCAAAACAGAGGGTTTTACCATCCTAGCAATCAGCAGTCACAGACCCCATGACCCAAAATGGGAAACCCGTCCTCTACAAATCGATGAAAAAGAAGAATTAGAATATGCACTGTCACAACCCTACAACTATTTTGGCTGTGGTGGTCAAGCCTATATCTTTTTTAGTGAGGACCAAAAATATGTGATCAAATTTTTCAAACAACGGCTATTTTCACCCTCTTTTTTAGATAGATTTCGGAAAAGGAAAATCTGGCAGCGCGAGGACAAACTCTTTCGCGATTATTCTAGCTATAAAACTGCTTTCGAAGAGTTAAAAGAGGAAACCGCAGTCATTTTTGTTCACTTAAATCAAACAAATTCTCTGCAAAAAAAGCTAACCATTGTAGATCCTCTTCATATTACTCATACTATTCCTCTAGATTCGATGAATTTTGCTGTCCAGAGAAAGGCAGAACTTGTCTATGACAGGATCGATCGACTCATGCGAGAAGGAGATCTTTCTCAAGCTAAAGAATCGATTGAAAAGGTGATCTACCTTCTCCTTGCAAGATGTAAAAAAGGATATCACGACCGCGATCCCAACATTCGCACTAATTGTGGATTTGTAGAGAGACAGGTCATAAAAATTGATATCGGAAGATTAAGCAAAAAAGAAGAGATGAAGAAACCGGAAAATTATCGCAGGGAAATCATCCGCATTGCCGCTCCCTTTTATCAGTGGTTGCAAAAAAACCACCCTTCCCTTCTCCCTACACTGGAACAGGTATTAAACAAAGTGACAAAAGATGAAAAAGGTATTTAAATTTCTAGTTCTGGCTACTGCCCTCTATTTTCTTCCTCGATTTTGTGAGGAAAAAACCGACGGTTTTTCCATCAGCCGCATCTCCTCTTCTTTGCCTCATGATCCCCACTGGGAGATAAATATCGATCCCATGCAGATGAAAGCTGTAGAAAATATGATCAATAATAAGAAGTTTACCTATCTAAAATCAGGAGGACAGTGTTTTGTTTTTCTTTCAGAAGATGGACGCTATGTGATTAAATTTTTTAAATATCACCTAAGAAGACCCTTTCCGATTTTTTCTCTCCCCTTCTTATCTTCATTAAAGGAAAAGCAACAAGCAAAAAGAGGAAAAAAGCTCCTTCGAGATTTTCAAAGCTATAAACTTGCTTTTGAGAGGCTGCAAAATGAAACAGGTCTTCTCTACGTTCAGCTCAACAAAACTCCCTTACTCTCTTCCCATATCACCATCGTAGATAAAATTGGCATCCACCATAAACTAGATCTCTCAAAAATGGAGTTTATCCTCCAAAAGAAGGCAGACCTCCTGTGCGATCATCTCTACAGGCTCAACCAAGAAGAAAAGTTGGATGAAGCTAAAAAAATCATTGAAAAAACCTGCCTGCTTCTCATTAAACGGTCTAAAATGGAGATTTTTGATGAAGACCCCTCTGTCCATCGCAATGTTGGGGTGGTCGACCAAAATCCCATTATCATTGATGTAGGAAGGCTAAAGATCGATCCAAGGGCTTTACAATACAGGGAAATGCTACCAAAAATTTTAAAAAGATTTGGTCTTTGGCTTGAAGAGCTCAATCCCGAACTATATGACCATTTGCAAACAACCTCTTTAATCAATTAAAATCTCCTGGTTATGAATAAATGGGCTAAATTTCTCCTTATCCCCACTCTTTTTTTTGCTACGGAAAAATTTTGTCGTATGCAAACCGCCGGATTCAGCACGCAAAAGATCTACTCTGAAATTCCCTATTCCGAAAAGTGGAATATCGCTCCCCTTTCTAAGGAAAATCGGGAATTTGTCGATAAATGTTTGCACCAGAAATTTTATTTTCTAGGTAGCGGAGTTCAATGTTATGCTTTCTTAGGAGAAGATGGAGAGACAGTTTTAAAATTTTTTAAACACTACCACATGTGTCCAAACAACACAATTTTGGCAAAGGCCCCTCTCCCTAAAAGTTGGAAAAATCAGATCATTAAGGAGCGAATCGAAAAGATGGAATTCATTTTTCAAAGTTTGAAAATCGCCTATGAAGATTTGCAGTCGCAGACACAGACCTTCTTTCTCCATTTAAATAAAACTCTAAGTGGAGCCTATCCCAAAATCACCTTAGTCGATAAAATTCACATTTCTCATGAAATTGATCTAAACCAGACCTCCTTTGTCTTGCAAAAAAAGGCCAATTTATTTTGTTCAGAACTTCTTTTCTATGTGAAAAACCACCAAATCGAAAAAGCAAAATCGATCATTGACCATTTGTTTGAAATAATCATCCTGCGAAGCAAAAAGGGAATTGTCAATTGCGATCCTGTAATCATCAGGAATATTGGTCTTGTCAATGAACAACCCATCGAACTCGATGTGGGCTCTTTTTATAAAAACCCCTTCATCAATTCAGAATCTGCCATAAAAAGAGAACTTTTTTACGAAACGATAGAATTAAAAGAATGGCTTTTAGTACATTCTCCAGAATTGCATGATTATTTGGTCAACCATCTCCAAAATACTTTATCAAAAAAGATCTAGAGGGTATTTAAAAATTAATCTCATAGAGAATTTTGAGAGATTTTCGAGGAAAATTGATGCTGTTAGATGAGGACAATATGCGAAGCTGCATATGGCCGAAGAGAGCGGCATCAATTATTCCGAAAAGCTCCAAAAATCTCCTAGGAGGAATTTTTAAATGCCCTCTTAAACTTTTTCTATTTATCTTTGCATTCATTGCTGTTGAACGGTTTTGCCATTTTCAAACTAAAGGCTTTCAAATCCATAAAATTCAATCCAGCTTAAATGTAAGTCCCTCTTGGGAAGTGGAAAAAGAAAACCTACCTGAACTGCAAACCATTCTAGACCAACCATTTTATTTTCTTGGCAAGGGGGGCCAATGCTACTCCTTTGTTTCCGCAGATAAAACTTGGGTGATCAAATTTTTTAAACACCACCACATGCGCCCAAAAAGCTGGCTAAAATTCATTCCTCTCCCCTTTTTTTTGGAGCCAATTCGACAAAAAATCATTCGTCAAAAAGAGAAGCGCCTCCATGGCACCTTTCAGAGCTTCAAAATTGCAAACGATTTTCTAAAAGAACAAACCGGCCTATGTTTCCTCCATTTAAATAAAACGCCCAACCTCTTCAATAAACCTCTCAAAATTGTCGATCGCATTGGCATTGCCCATTTCATTGACCTTGATCAGACAGAGTTTGCCCTACAAAAAAAGGTCTCTTTAGCCTATCCAACAATAAAAAAACTAGTGCGAGCAGGAGAAGTTGATCGAGCAAAGAGATGTCTCCATTCTCTTTTGGAGCTCATCAGCTTTAGATCCAAAATCGGCATTCGCAATCGAGACCCTACCATAAAAAGCAATTTTGGCTTTATCGACGAAAAAGCAATAGAAATCGATCTTGGCTCCTTTGAAAGAGATGAATTTATGAAAAGACCTGTAATTTACAAGAGAGAACTCCTCTTTGAAACAATTCGGTTAAAAAAATGGATCCGCTCTCATGCCCCTGAGCTGACCTCTTTCCTCAACCAGTCAATTTCTGATTTACTTTCTTCTTGAAAAATTTTTATAATTATTGGTGGAGGTATTGCTATGGGTGAAAATAAAAAAATTGTTCCTCGCTCTTTTTGGTCATTTCCAAGACTTAGATTCCCTTTTTCTCCATTTGAAAATGAAGATGATTGGGATCTGCAGGAATTTTCAAGTCCGTCAGGCCTTAGCGTCTCAGAAGATGATGCCCATGTCTACATAGAAGCGGCAATCCCAGGAATTAAACCTGAAGAAATTGAGATGACCTTTGACAAAGGAGTCCTTTGGATCAAGGCTGAAAAAAGAGAAGAAACCGAAGACAAAAAGAAAAAGTTTTATAGAAAAGCAATGAGCACATTTTCTTATCGAGTTGCAGTTCCCGGAGATATTGAAGAGTCTAAAGAACCAGAAGCGACCTGCAAAAACGGAGTGATCAAAATTACCTTTCTAAAAGCAAAAAAAGGCCCCACTAAAAAAATCCCCATCAAACCTGGTTGATAATATCCTAGTCCCTTCTGTTTGAAAGACTTGTGGGAGGTTGAATTAAATTATCTATATCCGTAAACTATTTCTCTTAAAAACTCACAGAGAAATTGATGCATAAAGGTTTTTTATCAGCTATAGATTCCTGTCCTAATGACATCTGGATGCAACCTCTTCCCTTCTTCATTCCTCTAGAAGGCTACGCTCTATCTTCTACTCCATTAGAAAAAATAGGACAATTCTGTGAGGCTTACCTGGGGATCCTTTCTCCAAAAAAAGCTGTTGTTATCCAAAAAGAAACCATTGACTACCTCAATGAAAAGGATAAAAAAAATCTTACAAATATCAAATCTACCTTTGTCAAAACGGTTTATAGAGAAGAACCAATAATAAAAAAAGCCTTTGCAGCTATCTCTTATTTATTGATCGTTCCTCCTCTTTTAGCCCTCATTGGCAAAATCTATTTTAGAACAAACAAAGATATTCAGATGGTCCCTGCTCCAATTTCTGATGTCGTCGAGGGAATTGTAGAAAATATTAATAACATCAATCCAAATGTATTTAAAAATAACCATCATATTGAAACAAAAGATGTTCCAAGCAAGCCCACTACTCAACTTGCTGCCTCCCTCCCCGATAAAAATGGAAGAACTTGGAATTACTCTAAATCTTTTCGCTATGGTAGATCATCTGGATATTATCCGATTTTTAAACTCGATCTATGCAAGATGGATGATCAACAATATCCAGTATATTTAAAGGGAGAAGAACTCGATGTCGATCTTCGTGGATGGAAAAAGATAGAGATAATCTACCTTTCTGATGAAATGCAAACAAAGATCAAAACAGCTATCGATCAAAAATTAGCTGAACTCAACATCGATTGAAGAAATATTACTTTGTAAGGAAGGGAAAAAGACCGGTAATTCCCCTTGCAAAGATCTCTACAGACATGGCCGCCAAAACAAGTCCTGCAAATCTATTGATCACATTGATTCCTGTGACGCCAAGCACTCTTTCCAGATTGGTGGAAAAATACAAAATGATCCCCATTAAACCCCCGACAAAAAGAGCGATAAAAGAAAGGTAGAAATGGTCTGTCATTGAGGGAAAATTGCCTGTTGTGACCAAAATCAAGCTAATAGCTCCTGGGCCTGCCATCAGAGGCATAGCAAGAGGGACAATGGCAATCGATTCTTTTTGCATCACCTCTTCATGGTCTTCAGCTGCATGTTTGATCCTGCTCGTCCTGGCATTGAGCATGGAAAGGGCTAAGAGAAATAAAATAACACTTCCTGCTACTTGAAAGGCAGGAATGCGAATTGCCAAAAAATTCAAAAGTGGTTTCCCCACCCAGATGATCACTAAAAAAATGATACAAACTGCAAAAGCTGCCACAACTCCTGTTCGCTTTTTTTCTTCTAAGGATCTTCCTTCAGAAAGCGCCAACAGGACAGGTAGGCAAGCAAGGGGATTACAAATGACGATAAGAGAAATTAAAAAATTTAAAATGTCAGAAAATTCCATTTCTTTTTAAAATCAATTTTTCAGTTTACTCGGGTATATTGTAAATGACAGATAAAAAAAGTAAAGAAACATGAGGCGATATCTCTCCTTTAAACCCGCTGTTTTAGCGATCGCATCCCTCACAGCTCTATTTATCGGACTCACTTTTTTTCATCCAGTTAAAAGGAAAAATGCAAGGGAAAAAAACAGAGTATCCCAAGATAAATCCTTTGTCGTCATCATCCCCTCTTTTAACAATAGTAGCTATGTGGAAAAAAACCTCCAGTCTGTTTTGCAACAAAAATATAAAAACTTTCGTTTGATTTACATAGACGACCATTCTACGGACGATACTTATGAAAAAGCCTCTCGTTTGATCAGAGAATCAGGTCTGCAGCAAAGGGCGATACTCATTCGAAATGAAGAAAACTTAGGCGCCCTTGCCAATATCTACCGAGCAGTTCACAGTTGTGATGATCGAGAAATTGTGGTTTTAGTAGATGGAGATGATTATCTAGCACATGAATATGTTTTGACCAAATTAAATAAAATTTACTCTAGCCGCGATGTCTGGGTAACGTATGGAAATTTTCTCAATTATCCCGATTTTACCCAAAAGCCGGTAAGTTGCAAAAAATTCTCCAAAAGCGTCATTCGCAATAACCAGTTTAGAAAAAAAGAATGGGTAGCAAGCCACCTTCGAAGCTTTTATGTGGGACTATTCAAAAAGATAAAATTAAAGGATTTTATCTATCGAGGAAGATTTTTTCCCATGGCAGGCGATCTTGCCGTCATGTTTCCTCTTCTTGAAATGTCTCGCAAACACACTGCATTCATAAAAGACATCCTCTACCTCTATAATCGAACCAACCCCCTTAGCGACCATAAAATCCATTTTCAATTTCAACAGGAATGCACAAATGCCATTCGAAAGGCAAAACCCTATGCCAAAGTTAAAAAACGGGATCTTTTTATAAATCTTCCCACCCATGAAGCCAATTTTTTGATTTTTGCAAGCGACCCTTTTTACCTCCTTCATCTCTTGGACTCCATTGAGAAATTTTCTCACAAAAAATCGCATATTTTTGTTCTTTTTCCATCTCGAGATGAATACCAAAACCAATTCTTTTCCTCCATCCAGCAGAAATTTCCCAATGTAGAATTCCTATTTCAGGAAAAGAAAAATTTAAAAAATTTTCTACTAGAGACTTTAAAAGAAAAGATCTCCTCTCCCTATCTCCTACTTCTTCATGAGAAAATGGTCTTTCAAGATTTTTTTAACTTATCGAAGGCTGTTGAGGCTGTAGAGTCGACCAAATCCTATGGATTTTTTTTCAACTTAGGAACGGATGAAGAAAATGGTTCTAATTTAATCAAAATTAGCAACAACCTCTTTGGCTGGCAGCTATCTCTAGGTTCAGGAAATTGGGAAAAATACGCCCCTTTAAATGGCCTTTTACTAAAAAAAATTAAACTAGAGAGCGAAATAGAAAGACTTCATTTTGACAATGTGAATTCGTTCGTCCAAGAATGGGAAAAATTAGAGAAAAAAAAGCGAATTGGGTTATGCTATGCGAAACCTAAAATCCTTAATTTAGAAATGAATTGTGAATGAAATCATTTACCTCATTCAAATAATCCTTATTGCATTTTTTTCTCTTGGATCTTTCAAACTCGGCAAAGAAGCTCTTGTTGCTTGTGCATCGATTTACCTCCTTGCAGCTAACCTCTTTGTCATTAAACAAATGGACATCTTTGGATTTCATGTAACTTGCAGCGATGCTTTTGCAATTGGAAGCCTCTTTAGCCTAAATCTTCTTCGGGAATTTTTTGGAAAGGAGATTGCCAAAAAGACCATTTGGATCTGCTTCTTCTCCTTTCTCTTTTTTGTTCTTGTTGCACAAGTACACCTCTTCTACCGACCAAACCATTTGGATTTTTCACAACCCTCTTATTTGACAATTCTATCGTTGACTCCAAGGCTATTTTTTGCTTCGCTTGCCGTCTTCTTTTTTGTCCAACAGTTTGATCTCGCTCTATTCAGTTTTTTAAAAGATCGATTTTCTTCCATGAGCCTCAACTTGCGCTGCTTTCTATGCCTGCTCTTTAGCCAATTCATCGATACCCTTGCCTTTAGTTTTCTGGGGCTTTATGGAATTGTCGACTCGATCTCAGAAATCATCATTGCAAGTTTTTGTCTCAAAGTAGCGACCATCTTGATTATTCTACTTTTTATCCCCTTCACAAAAAAAATCTTTTTGTCCAATGAACTTTGAACTTATCCACCAGTCAAAAAAATCACGCGCCCGTCTCGGAAAAATCACTACCCCTCACGGAGTAATTGAAACCCCGAATTTTGTCGCTGTTGGTACAAATGGAACCATTAAAGCTTTGGACAATGCCCTTGTTTCCCAAATCGGACTGCAACTCATGTTTTGCAATACCTACCATTTGCTCGTCCAGCCTGGATCTGCGACGATTAAAAAAGCAGGAGGACTCCACCAATTCATCCACAGAAATTTGCCAATCATTACCGATTCTGGAGGATTTCAGATCTTTAGTTTAGCTTACGGTTCTGTTGCCAATGAGTTGAAGGGAAAAGGAAAAGTCAAATCCCAAGATCTCGTTGTAAAAATCACAGAAGAAGGAGCTTTATTTCGTTCCTACCGCGATGGTTCTAAAATTTTTCTCACACCAGAAAATTCCATTGAAGCGCAAAAAGAGTTAGGAGCAGATATCATCATCGCTTTTGATGAACTGCCCCCTTATCACATTGGCAAAAAAAAATTGACCCAATCTCTAGAAAGAACCCACCGTTGGGAAAAGAGATCTCTCGATACTCATCTAAAAAAACCTCAAAACCAGGCTCTTTATGCAGTGGTCCATGGAGGCATCGACCCCGAACTTCGAGAAAAAAGTTGCAAATATCTGACCTCTCTTCCTTTTGATGGTTATGCAATTGGCGGAAGTGTTGGCAAGACGAAAAAAGAAATGTTTGAAATTCTCTCTTTCACTCTTCCCTTTATCCCTCGAGAATCTCCCAACCATTTGCTGGGAATTGGGGATTTAGAATCGATTGATCTTTGCATCCCGCTTGGCATTGATACATTTGACAGCTCCTATCCAACTAGAGCCGCACGTCACGGCATAGCACTCACCAGCAAAGGTCCACTCAAAGTAGAAAAAGCCATCAATGCTCACAACTTTAATCCCATTGATCCTGAGTGCATCTGCCCTACCTGTCAAAGATATAGCCTTGGCTATCTTCACCATCTCTTCAAAGCAAAGGAGATCACAGCACTTACATTAACGACCATTCACAATTTGCAATTCATGTGCGACTACATGGCAAAAATCCGCGAAAAAATCGCAAGCGATCTCATTTAGCTTTTTGCCTTTTGAGTTTAGCTTTTAGCTACCGGGTAGTTTGAAAGAATCGATGAATTGAGATGGATTGAGCTTTTCTGAAATCTCATTGGGATAGCTGACAGCTAATCGATAAAGAGTTGTACCAATAAGAACCATTCTGCCTTTGATTTCTTGATCAGCTCGCTTATAGATAAAATCTAAAGCTGGATAATTTTGGTGCATCACAACTTTTTGAGTGACAAGTTCAGCCCCTTCTTCAGCAGAAATCAAAATTTCAAGCGACTTTCTCAGCAAAGTTCCCGTTCCTAAAAGACGCCACTTTTTTGGAAAATCCAGATAACTCACCGCATAGCTCACATCGCGTGTTTCTGACCGCACTTCTTGATAGTTGATTGTATGGTTGGTATCTGGCACATCTAGCTGCTTTTCTTCTTCCACTGGCTTTTTGGGAAATTCCACTTCAAATTTTTCCGTCACATAGGAATGGGTAGACCAGCTTTTCTTCAATGGAGCAAGACCCCCCTGATAGTCCTTAATCGCTGTCAAAAAGAGCGATGCAAAGATGCAAACAGAGGCAAAGCAGATCCCAAGAATCGTTCTAGCTGTCGTTCTCTGTTCGATATGGATGACCTGGCCTGGCCTCTTTTTTCCACCGATGAAAAAGCTTCTTTTTAAAGCAGCCCAAAAGGAGAGCTTTTTCCCCTCCTCATCGCGAACGGATAGCCCACACAACGCCTTCCCAGGAGTCGTACCCAAAGTTGTAAGCCAAACAGCTTCAATGGGGGCAAAAGCCACAGGAATGGCAAAACCAGCTATCAGTGAAAAAAGTTCTTGATGGACTGAAAAGAGGAAAGAAATCGCTGTTGCTATGAGGTAAAGGAAAGAATAATCGATAAGACGTGCAACAATGCGATAAAAGTAAGAATTTTTTATAGTTTCCATTATTATCTCAAATTAATAAAGAAATTTTAAAATAAATTCCAAATAAAATCAACTATTAAAATTAATTATAATATGTTTTATCAAATGAAAAATTTGAATTAGAACTGTCATTAAGGACTAAAGAGGACTTGCTCCATTTCTATTTAAGTGGAAGGGCCTCATTATTTAAAAAAACTTTTAAATAGAGAAGACGTTCCGGTGCACCAAGGGATTTAGAAGCCACATTAAAATCATCTGGATTTTGATCTTGTAACTCTCGTAGAGATTTAACACTTTTTTGAAACTCTTCTTTAGAGTTGACTACTTTCACAATCATATCTTTTAATGAATCTATCTCCTTTTTCTCACCTTTTTCCTTCAAGGTTTCTTGGGCCTCAATCTCTTTGACATGTGGTTCCTCTATTAGATTTATAGTCTCTTTAATTCTTTTCCTAATTACTTTTTGATTTGAAGTAAGCTGTGATTTGAGATCATTTGATTCAAATTTTCCTAATCTTTCGAGTATTAAATTTACATTCTGTAGAATCACAGGAATTTGATCACTCTGTAGAAGCGTGCTCTTAATTATAGGAATCTTTCCATCAATGGTGGTAATTTTATCTTCTATTTTTTCCAATCGGCCATGGATTTTTTTTAGACAAATGGCGACTCCAAGACCCCCGACAATCCAAAGGATATTTTTTAAGAAAAATTGGGTAATTTCTTTACCAGATGGCAGTATTGAAAAAAATACATTAGCTCCAGTTTGGAGAGAAGAAACACCAGTTGTTATTTGCATGATATCACCTTATTTTGAATTCCTAATAAAATCACTTCTTTAGCCATTTAAGAGAGGGTAAGTTGGTTACTATCTAAAAAAATCTCTAAAATATTTTTCTCTAAAATTAGTTGACGATCATTCAATCTATCAATTAGTTTTTGAACAGCAATTGCAAAATTATCTGCATCTTGAACCTGCAAATTTCGTAAAGTTTTAATCTGGTTTTGAAGATTATCCTTTTTGACTACTTCTTGTACTATAGAGAGTAATTCAATAGTAGGTTGTGTTTTAGCTTCCGGGCATCTATCGGTTACTTTTACTGACGCATAGCTTAAAACATCTGTTAGTTTAACGAAAATTTTTTTTTGCTCATCAGTTAAGATATTATTAGTCTCTAATTCCTTTTTATTTATTTCAACTTCCAAATTTTCTTGAAAGGATGTTAATTCACTTGCTATTGACTTTACCATTTCTAAAATCTCGGAAATTTGTTTCTTAATTTGATCAGTATCTTTTGTATCTAATTTATTTGCAGCATGGTCGTGCACTTTAGTAGATTCTTGATTGGATTCTATCTGTATTAATCGATCATGAATCTTTTTTAGACAAAAACCAGTTATGCATATACCTACGATCACAAGGATGTTTTCCTTGAAAAATTGGGCAATCTTTCCAGGAGATGGAATGATTGAATAAAATGTTGTGGCTTGCTGAGAGGATAAATCTGGATTTACGATCATATATTACCTCGATTTGAATGAACAAGTTTGGGTTGAAAATTCTTTTCCAAAATGGCCAAGTTTTTTTATTTTTGCACAACAGATTGGCTATTTACATAAGGCAGTACTTTGTCTAATAAAAACCTTAAAAAGCTTAGATTAGCTGTTTTTCCCCATGGATAAAAACTTAAGACCTCTTCAAATTTTTCTGGATTTTGCACTTTTAGGTTGTTTAGAGAGCCAATTGTTGATTGTAATGTTGCACTAGGTTCCCATACAGTCTTAACTACTAATTCTAACGTCTGCCGTTCTACTTCCAGACTTTGCCCCTCAATTTGCATTAAACCCTTACTAATCTCCTCTTTAATCTGTTCATGCTCTTCACTAAAAGCAAATGATTTATAAAATGAGTTAGAAGGCGGCGCCTCTAAAAAAGCTTCTAAAAAGTGAAGACCTTCTTCTTCTTTCATTTCATAAAACTCTAGGACTGCTTTAAAATTTTCCGAATTTTCAGATTGCAGTTTGCGTAAGAACTCTATTTTGCCATTAAGTTGAAGATTAGGTTTTAATATTTCGTTAATCATTAATAGATCTGTCTGTTTCATTAAATAATCCTCTTTTGATTCTAATGCTTGGTTCATTATCTTTAAAACTTCATCAGTTTTGTCTTTGATCTCTAACTGCTCTTTAGTAAGAATTGAATCTACGTTTGGCTTACGGTTTTGGATTATTAAATTTACCTTATTTAATATCACTTTTATTTCTAAAATTTCCTCTCCTATCTTTTTAATGCTATTTTCCGTTTGTACTAAGCGATCATAGCAGAACTTTTTAAAGCAAATTCCAACCACAACCGCACCACTAATCCAAAAGATATTCTTTAAGAAAAATTCGGTGATCTTTTCACGAGATGGCAATATTGAAAGAAATGTTGTGATTTGCTGAAAGGATGAATTTGGGTTTACAATCATACATTACCTAACTTTGAACTTATTTGTTGGCAGTCAACTTTATCAAAATTGGAGAATTCTTTTCCATAAGCGTCAGTAACCTATTTTTGATCAACAACCGAGTTGATTCTACTAAGAGATTGTGGATTGACTATGTCCAATAAGGATTTTAAAACATTTAGATCTTCTTCTTCTTGTTCTGGGTAAAGATCTAGGACTGTTTCAAAATTTTGATAATCTTGAGATTGTTGCTCACTTAAGGATCTAATCGCTTTACTAAGCAGAAGATCAGCTTCTAAAAAATACTCTTTTAATATTCCTTCCATTTGCTTTTCTACGTCTTTCTTTTTTGATTGTCTTGCTTGCTTTACTTGCTTCAAAACTTTATCAATTTCTACCTTAAGTTTTTGTTGTTCCTGAGTAAGAGGTTGCTCAGAAACTAATTCATCGGGTAATTCTTTTTTATTTGATACAAACTGGTTTAATTTTTTGATTATTAAATCTACATTTTTTTCAATTAAAGAAATTTTGTCATAATTTTTCTTTATTTCTAAAATTTCACCCTCTATTTGTACCAAGCGATCATAGCAGAACTTTTTAAAGCAAATTCCAACCACAACCGCGCCACTAATCCAAAAGATATTCTTTAAGAAAAACTCAGTGATCTTTTCACGAGATGGCAATATTGAAAAAAATACATTGCTGCTGCTTTGCAAAGGGGAAAAATCAGATGGTATAGCCATATAAGTTATCCCAATTTATATAGTAATCTGAAAAGGTTTCAACGATAGTTTCATCTCTTCGGTAAGCCAAGAACTAATCGTCTTAGATCCATTTGGATACTTGTTTATTGTTTGTTGTAAAAAGTTCGCTTTTTCTTTCACTTGAGGATCGTTAAGTAATTTAAGCAATAATACCTGTGCTTCCATAGGGTTTTTTATATTATCTTCCATGTTCTTAATGTATTGAAAGAATGCATTTATTTCATGAAAAACTATTTCCACCTCTTGAGTCCAATCAGTAGGAGACATAAGAATCGATACAATCACAGGTCTATCAAGTTTATCAAACTTGGAATAAACCAAACTATATTCTTCTGGATGTTGTTCTTTTTTTTCATTTAATTGCGTCTTAAACTTAAGTAATTCTTCATTGTTATTTTGGATTTGGGTTACTAGATCTGGAAGAGTCTTTATATTCTCTTTGGATTTTAGATATTTAAATAACTCATCCATAATATGTTTAATTTCAATGCAAATGCCGTTCCAATTACCATTTTCTTGCATATTTTTCATTTGTTCTAAAGCAACGGGAATTATTTGCTGGAGAAGCAAGGGATTTTCGGAAATTTGTGCTTGAATTTGTTTAAACATATCCATATCCATATGGTCTGGAATAGAGTTATTTTGTAAGATTTCTATCTGTTGTGTTAAGTTTTGAATAATTTCTTCTTTGACAGCAATTGTCTTTTCGAGTTTTTCCTTGTCAAGCTTTAATCTATCGAGTTTGTCGACTAATTCATTATTCTTTTGCACGAGTCTCTCTTTTGTTTGGATTAATTCATTATTTTTCTCAGTTAGATCTTTGACTTTCTCATCATCTTTAGACAAAGTTTCGATTGTTTTTTGTAGTTCTTCTTTTGATGACGTTATAGCTTTAACTTCGCTTGTTAACTCTATAATTTTATCTTCTAATTTCTTTATCTTTTTCTCATTTTCTTTATTTTCTGTACTGAGAGTAACGTTTAGTCCTGCTATCGTTGCTTTTTCCCCTTTTATTTCTTCAATTTTCTTTGTGAATCCAAAGACCCTTCCTACAAAGTTATGGATAGAGTTTTTTACAGGAGCGAGAACAGGTTGGCAATAGCGGCTTTTAAGGAATTTGTGAGTTAGATAGGCGCCGATGATAAAGCCGATACCTTTGGCTGCTAAGTTGAGGATATTTTCTCTTTTCAGGGAAAAGTCGATAGTAAAGAATGACTGCAGGGTTTCTCTTGTTGGTAGAAAGGAAATATTATTAAACATTATTTCTCCGGTTTTCTAAAATTTTTATGCGAAAAGGATAGAACATTTTTAAATTATGATCAAGTTTATTTCTTTAATTTCTAAGACTATTTCCCAGTCTGCTTTTCAATGGTTCTTTTGAGATTTTTATTTTCTTCGTCTAATTTTAAATAATCAGATACTGCTTTATCAGACTGTTTCTGATAAATTTCATTTAGCTCCTGTAACTGTTTTATCCCAGATGATTGAGACTTAATAGTTTCTAATGCTGATTGAAGTTCCTTTTCTAACCTCGCTATCTTCCTCTTATATCCTTCATTTTCAGCCGTAAGAGCCTTATTTGCTTGTGTTATCTTCGTCTTTTCATCATTAATCATTTCGATTTCTTCTTTGTAGTCTGAGCTAGTCCTATTGATTTCTTCTTTTTCTTCTGTGAAGCCAAAGACGTTGACAACAGAGTCATGAATAGAATTTTTCACGGGAACGACGCGAGGTTGACAATAGCGGCTTGTAAGGAGTTTATATGTCAGATAGAAGCCGACGGTAATGCCGATGCCTTTAACTGCCAAATTAAAGATATTTTGCCTATTTGTGGAAAAGTTGGTAGTAAAGAATGACTGCAGGGTTTCTCTTGTTGGTAGAAAGGAAATATTATTAAACATTATTTCTCCAGTTTTCTAAAATTTTTGTGCGACAAGGATAGAACATTTATAAATTCGGGTTAAGAATTTTTTTTAAGACTATTATCCATGAAGTTTCTAATAGCATTTTCATTAATTTGTTTAAGATCTATGTTTTTTTTAGTTAACTCATTATTTTCTTTTATTAATTTTTCTTTTTCTTTAATTAATTTTCCATTTTCTTCATTTAAGTGCTCCCATAGACCATATAGCTTTTCATAGTTTTTAAAATCTGTCTCGGTTCTTTCTTGCGATTGTTTTCGTTGAGTTTCTAAATTTTCAATCTTCTTCTTTGATTCCTCTAATAATTGCTCTAATAATTGAATTTTGCCTTTTGACTCAGCTATGTCTGCATTAAGTGCTGTAATCTCAGTATCGAAATCTACATTCGCTTTTCCAAATTTTTCCTTCTCATCTTTAATTTGTTTGATTTCTGCAGTAAAGCCAAAGACCTTTCCTACGAAGTTATGAATAGAATTTTTCATAGGAGCAAAGAGGGGTCGACAATAGCGGCTTGTAAGGAATTTATGGGCTAGATAGGCGCTAATTATGAGACCTATACCTTGAGTTGCCAATCTTGGGATATTTTGTCTATTTAGAGAAAAATCAAAGGTGAAGAACCATTGTAGGATTTGGGTAGTTTGCGTAGAAACTCTATTAAGCATCATTTTCTCCATTTTTATGGGAAAATGATAAAATATTTTTAAATAAAGATCAAGTTTATTTATATTAATTGCAAAATAGTAATATTAAAATTTTTTCTTTATGAAGGTCGAGGCTACCATTTTTTCTTTAAAATCGATAATGTGGATAGCATGATCTGGTTCCCAAAAAAAATCATCACTCTGTTCTTAGTGGCTTCGAGCGTTGCTGTTGGAGAAGAAAAGATCAATAAGAACCAGATCTGCTATTTGATGCAGGCAAGAGAGGTTCAAAAATCGGTAAATCTTTATTTGAATTATTCAGGGGCAATTGGTAAGCATGATTTTGAAATTTTGCAACAGATGGCACAGATCGTCCTTCAGGAAGGGGCTAGAAGTGGAGACAAGGAGCGGCAGCTTTTGAGCATCTATGGCTGCGCTATTGGGGGAGTTGCAGCCTCTTTGGATGTTTTGGATGCAGGGATCACGAGTGAACATTTAGAGGCAGAGATTGCTGCTATTCAATTTTTGGGTAAGGTGCAGGATGACAGAAGCGATGAGCTATTGATCAAAGCGATGTCCTCCCCTTTTTTTCAAGCAAGGTTGGAGGCGGCTTTTCAACTTTCTCTTCGCAAACATAGGCAAGCAGTTGGCCACATCGAAGCACTGATGCACAGAGTTCCTCCTTTTGTTCGATTCATGTTTCCCCAATTTTTTGCTTTAATTGGCACCGGGGAAGCAATAGGAATTTTGCAAAGGTTGATCGAAGATCCAAATGAAGCTGTGCGCGTAGAGGCGATTTTAAATGTGGCAAAGTTTGGGCGGGATGATCTTTTGCCGCTCATCCGAGCCTGTGTCACGCATTTGAATCTAGCTGAAAAGGAGGCCTGCTGTGTAGCGCTTGGAACTTTCAAGGATTTGAAATCTTTAGAAAAATTGAAAAGGTTGCAAAATTCTACCTCGATGGAGGTGAGATTAGCTGCTTCTAAAGCGCTGTATGATTTGGGGGATCGATCAGCTTCGGAACTCATTATCGAAATGGCAAAGGGCAAAAATCTCTATGCAGTGGGGCTTCTCGCGGAAATCGAAGAGGGAAAGGAGCTACTTGTAGGACTTTTGAATGATGAAGATTTGCAAGTGAGATTCAATGTAGCGCTTTCTCTACTAGAACATCGGGATCCAAGAGCTATTGGGCCCATTTTAGAAGTTCTGATCAGTGATGAAAGGGATTTGGGCTTTATTCCACAGGTATCTCCAGGAAAAGCTCTTTTTTTCTGGAAAATCATCTCTTCTGTTAAACAGAAGCAAAAAAATCTCTTTTTCAATGTGGAAGCGATTTCTGCGCAGTTTCGTGAATTTCTCATAAAACATCTTTTGATTCTTCCTGAAGAGCTCTTTTTAGAAGCGGCGAGGAAAATTTTTATAGAAAATTGCAATAATCTCATTCCCTCTTTGATTGGTTGTCTGGAAAATTTGCGCACGGAAAAAAGCATAGGCCTTTTGCGGAAATATGCATGGGATGGATCCTCCCCTTTTGTTCGCATCTATTGCAACCTGGCTCTTTTTCGTCTGAATCAGGAGGGTCCTTATCAAAAGATCATTTTGGAATGGATCGAAAAAAATAAGGATGATGAGATCATTCGGTTAAAACCCATTGTGACTATTGACCAACGAACAGAAAATTCTCCCTGGGCGCTTTCCCCAGAGAACAGTTCTAGGCTTCTTGTTGAAGCATATGAGGCCTTAGCAAAAAAACAGGATAACAATGCGATCAATCTTTTGCTCCAATCTCTAAAAGATGGGAATGGATATAACCGCTACGTTCTAGCAGGGCTCTTGCTCCGCACAATCCAATAGATCTTTTTAAATTATACAGTTCCTGAATGAAGAGTTTCTTTTCGTGCCCGTGCCCGCGTGCGTACCCGATTCTTTCTAATCTGATTTCTTTTGCTCAAAAATCTTTTAGATGGCTAAATACTTCCCATTTGGAGTCTAGGTTACAGATGAGTGTGTTAATGGAAAGAAGGCAGCAGTTTGATCACGAGAGACTGGGCTCATATCAAGTAGCGCTTGATTTAGTGGTTTTGATAGATCAAGTCGTGAAACATTTACCAAGGGGGAGGGCCTATTTGGCAGATCAACTGCAACGAGCAGGGACATCAGTGCCGCTAAATATTGCTGAAGGAGCAGGAGAATATTCCAGCAGTGAAAAAGGACGATTTTACCGCATGGCCAAACGTTCAGCTACAGAATGTGCAGGAATTTTTGAAATCTGTCGACGCTTGGAATTCATAGAAGAAAGTCGATATTTAAAAGCTAGAGAACTGCTGATCAGATTAGTGGCTATGCTCACAAAGATGTCTCAAATCTCAAGTTAAAAATCGGGTACGCACGCGGGCACGGACTCGGGCACGAAAAGTCAATTCTTCAAGTTGGTATAAACCACAGAGCTCACAGAGAACACAGAGATAAAAACTTACTTTTAGTTATACCTAATAGACTTTGGCAAAAAGAATTTCTTCTTTATATTGATAACCTAAGTTTCTGGTTTTTTCATAGGGAATTGATGCAGGTTGTGAAACAATTTTCTCTTCTTCCTTCTCTGTGTCCTCTGTGCTCTCTGTGGTATTTATGATTTTCAAAGTAAAAAATCTTCTTCTTTTTCTTTTTTTTGCATTGCCCATTTTTGGAGAGGTCGCTCAATCTGAAAAGGATGAATTTGTCATCAATTTAAAAGATCCAGTTTTTGTAAGAGGAGTTTTAAAAACAGATCAAGGAGGGGTGATTACAGCGCCTGGACTTCGCATCCAAGCAAAAACAATTGAGTACACCCACCGGTTGGAAAATGGGATTCTCGTGCAAAAAATCGTCGCACGTGGCGATCTGATGATGGAATACCAGGGAAGGGCATTCGTCGCAAGTCAGCTGGAATATGATCTCACTACAAAAACAGGATTTCTCTGCGATGGAAAAACCTCTGTCGATATCTGGTTTTTTGGAGGAGAAAAAATTGAACTACGCCAAGATGGCAGCTTTATTGTCTATGGAGGCTATATCACTACCTGTGAAAGCCAGGACAATACTTGGGAGATCAAGGCTTCTACTGCAAAAGTTGTAAAAGGGTATCTTCTGTCAGCAAAAGATATTCGATTTCACTTTATAAAAATTCCCATTTTTTGGCTTCCCTCTTTCAAAAGTAATTTGCGATTTCTCAAAGATCCTCCTATCCGATACAAAATTTTGTGGGATAAGGGAATTGGCCCCCGTCTTTCGATGCGCTATCGGGTCTATTCATGGGAACAGCTCAATGCATACCTGCGCTTTGATTACCGAATTAAGTTAGGGCCAGGAGGAGCATTAGAAACCGATTATCGCTCAGAAGATATGCGCACGGTTTTCCAGACAAAAACCTACGGAGCTTACGATAAATCTGTCCCTAATGAAAAAGGAAGAAAGAGATATCGCATTCAGGGGCTTTTCCACAGGGCAAATGCAACCAATAAAACGCAGGTCCATTTGCAATGGGATAAAATGAGCGATGAGAGAATCATCAGCGATTTCAAAAGTGAAGATTTTGAGATCAATACGCAAAAGAGGAACTATTTTTCCATCACCCATGAAGCCGACGATGTCTTTGCAAATATCTATGTAGAACCAAGATTGAATCGATTTCAGAGCATGAGCCAGCAGCTTCCCTATTTTGCCAGTGGAATAAGATCGATTCAAATCTGGAAAACGGGGATCATTTCAGAAAACTATGTCTCGGCTGCCTATTTGGATTATACTTTTGCCACAGAAGTGGATCAGCTTCTGATGAGTAGGAAATCGGGAAGAGTCGAAACAAAAAATCAGCTTTACCGGCCATTTTCTCTTGGCCCGGTTGTCTTTACCCCGGGGGCAGGCATCTCTGCTATTTTTTATTCAAATAATCCAAATCGAAGTTCAATTGGTCAACTTGTTTTAAATTATGGCGCTAACTTATCCATGAGGCTTACAAAGCAGTTTTCCAATTGTAAACACCTTGTGCAACCCTACATTCAATATTTTGGATTGAGTAGGCCTCAAGCTCCCGTAGATGATTATTTTGTGTTTGATATCGACGATGGATTTGACAGGTTAGATCAGGTGCGGGTTGGAGTAAGAAATGCTCTTTACATTCCAAAAAACCCCATTTTTCTTCCCAGGTTAGAGAGCGATCTCTATCTCTATGGATTTTTTGGAGCAAGATCTTTTGACAGGTTGATTCCAAGACTGTATGCGAGTTTAGCTTTGAACTTCCCCTCTCTTGCTATCAAAAGCAGCGGTGCATGGAATTTTGAAAAACAGCTCCTCGACTTTTTCAATATCCATCTGCTATGGACAATTAATGCAAGATTCGCTTTAGGAATGGAATATCGACATAGAAGCAAACTTTATTGGAGAAAAGCAGATTACTCTAACTTTGTCATGGATTTTGCAAGACCTGTAGATGAACTGCTCATTTCTCCACTATCAGATAAAAGAAACACACTCATCACAAAAGCCCACATTCGCTTTTCTCCAAGGTGGGACATGCACATTGAAACAAGACATGGATGGGGAAGAAGCGATGAGCCGAGATACAACCAGTTGCAAATCGACCTCCTTACTATGCTTACCTGTAGCTATCAATTAAAAATGAGTTTCAAACTCACTCCCAACAACTGGGAAATCGCCCCCCATCTTAATTTGATTAAATAATGATCCATATCGCTCAGCTTTAAAAATCAGGTTTTTGTTTTTTGAAGGAGGGCCATTACTCTTGTCTTTTCCTCTTCGCTCAATCGGTCGATAAAGAGAACACCGTTGAGGTGGTCATTTTCATGAAAGCGTACGCGGGCGTTGTATCCCTCGCTATCTTCAACAAATGTATTTCCCTCTAAATCCATAGCTTGCACGGTAACTTTCAAGGGACGAAGGACATGGCCGCGGACGCGAGGAATGGAAAGGCACCCCTCTACATCGAGAATGGTCTCCTCGCTCTTGGAAAGAATTTTTGGATTGATGAATACTTTAGCTGCGGAAAGGACCCAACCGTTGTCTTTTCTCTCCACATAATTGCGCAAAACAAAAATGCGAACAAGACGGCCCACTTGACAAGCAGAAATACCGATCCCATTTTTCGCATCCATTGTCTCGATCATGTCTTCAACTAAAGTGCGAATTTCAGGAGTAATTTTTTCTACCTCTTTGCATTTTTTGCGCAAAATTGGATCTCCATAGTAACGAAGATCGAGGATCATTGCGACGCTACCTCTTGCTCAATTGCTGCAGGTTGAAAAGATTTTGGTTTTCCCATAGATTTTGTCCAAACAGAGAGGATGATGCAAAAAGAGATAAAAATAATGGCAAGATAAGCTGTGATTTTCTTCAACACGGCAGCAGTCGATGTGCCGAAGAGAGATTCGCCAGCTTCTCCTCCAAAAGAGGCTCCAAGTCCCATGCTTTTGCTCTCTTGCACCAAAATGACAAGGCAAAGGATTGGAGAAAGAATCATAAAAATAAAAATTGCTAGGTAATATAAAACAGTCATTATTTCCTCAAAGAGATGATTTTTGCAAAATTTGAAACATCTAAAGAAGCTCCACCAATGAGCACTCCATCAACATGGGCTACTTGCATAAACTGCGCTGCATTGTCTATGTTGACCGATCCTCCATATAAAATAAAGGTTGAGTCGGCTGCATCTTTGCCAAATTTGGTCTGCAATAGTTCATAAATGAACTGGTGTGCCTCTTCGGCCATTTCAGGAGTCGCACTTTTTCCCGTCCCAATTGCCCAAACAGGTTCATAGGCAATGACAAGGTGTTTGATCTGATCTTTGGAAAAGTCGAGGAGTGCTCTCGTAATCTGATGAGATAACACCTCTTTTGTTTTTTCTTCTCTTCTTTCATCTAAACTTTCCCCTACGCAAAGAACAGGTGTTAACTTTTCTTCCAGTGCCCTAAGGATTTTTTGATGGACCTGCCCATCCGTCTCATGATAGTGTTTTCTTCTTTCCGAATGGCCAATAAGAGAAAATTTTCCTCCTGCATCTTTCACCATCTTTGCTGAAACTTCCCCTGTAAAAGGTCCTTCTCTATGTTCACAGATATTTTGACTACCAATGGCAATATTGGTTTTTTTTGCCACATTTGACGCGGCATAAAGAAAGGGATAGGGTACAGCAATCATGACAGTAAAAGGGCTCTCTTTTGTCTGATGATTCACCTCTGCGATGAATTTTTCAGCCTCTTTAATCGTCTTGTGCATTTTCCAATTCCCAATAATGAGAGACTGTTTGATCATAATTATCTTTTGATTTTCTTTATTCGAGAAGGAAAATTATGATATGTTAAATTTAAATAGTATTTCAAGGTGAAATGGATATTTATACCGTCTCAGAACTTACATCTGCAATTAAAAAAATTCTTGAGTCAAAATTTCTCTACATAGCCGTTCAAGGTGAAGTGACCAATTTGCGAGAGCAGTCTTCAGGGCACATTTATTTCACCTTAAAAGATAAAGATGCACAAATCTCCACGGTTCTTTTCAAAGGGGCCGCCAGATTTATCGCCTCCCTACCCAAAGAGGGGGATCAGATCATCATCCGTGGAGAACTCACCGTCTATCCTCCGCGTGGCGGTTATCAGATCATTGCAAGAGAGTTAGAAAAAGTAGGGATCGGCGAGCTGTTAAAAAAACTCCATGAATTAAAAACAAAATTAGAAAGTTTGGGCTGGTTCGACCCAAAAATCAAAAAAAAAATTCCCAAGCTTCCCAAAACCATTGGTGTAGTGACAAGTCCGACAGGTGCAGTCATTCAAGACATTCTTCAAATATTATCTAGGAGGTTTTCCGGCTTTCACCTAATCCTAAATCCGGTGCGCGTTCAAGGGGCAGAAGCAGCTAAAGAAATTGCACTAGCGATAAAACAGTTCAATACATTTCAACTGGCCGATGTTTTGATCGTGGGAAGAGGTGGAGGAAGCTTAGAGGATCTTTGGCCTTTTAATGAGGAAATCGTTGCAGATGCGATTCGACAATCTGCAATCCCCATCATTTCCGCTGTGGGGCATGAGACCGATTTCACCATCGCCGATTTTGTGGCAGATTTAAGAGCGCCTACTCCTTCTGCTGCTGCAGAACTGGTCATGATAGCAAAAGAAGAGCAGTTACAATCTTTGTCCAAGGCTAAAACAAGGTTGAGACAAATTGCCTCTTCACTAGTGAAAAATAGTCGCCTGCGCCTTGAAACGATTGTGCGCCAACCTCTTTTTTCCACTCCCTATTTTTTTACCGGGAATCTTGTGCAACAAATCGATGAGGTAAAGGAAGACTTAAGCCAAATGATGGAAAGAGTGCTACAAGAGAGAAAATTAAAACTCTTTGGTCTCATCAAAAAGAAAGAAGCCCTCAAACCCTCTTCGCAAATCTTCATGAATAAGCAAGCCATCGGAAAATGGAGGAAAATCATTTTTTTGCAAATGGAGCAAATTGTAAAACAGAAAAAGGAGCGGCTGCAGGCAATCTCCTCCCACCTCTCGGCACTCAATCCTAAAAATCTCCTTGCCAAGGGGTATGCAATCCTCTTTCGGGAAAACAAAAATTCGGCTATTCTCTCAGCAAATGAGGTAAATATCGGTGAGCGGTTATTCGTCCAATTGCAAGATGGACAACTTACCGTTGCCGTCAACCAAAAAGAATACCATGGATAAGAAAAAACAATCCTCCTTTTCCTTTGAAGAAGCCTACGAAAGGCTGGAAACAATTTTAGAGCAGCTCAGCAATGAAAAAGTCAACCTCGACCAGGCGATTAAACTCTACGAAGAAGCAGATAAATTGATCCTCAATTGCAATCAGCTTTTAAATGATGCGGAACAAAAAATTGAAATATTGATTAAAAACCGCTCTGGAGAGCTCGCTTTAGATGAAAATGGAAAACCCACTTCTCAGCCATTTGCAAGCCAAACCCCATCATCTGTTTCATGATCATTGCAATTTTTCCCAATACACACAAAAAACAGTCTAAAAATCTGGCAGTTGGAATTGTAGAATTTCTTGTCGATCGCGGAGTTACCGTTGTGGCTGAAGAAGAGGATGCTGCGGAAATCGGCGCAAAGCTCATTTCTGAAATCGACCAAAATGAAATTGATTTTCTCCTCACAATGGGAGGAGATGGGACAATTTTGAGACATGTCCACAAATATGAACAGTTGAATGCAGCCGTTCTTGGGATCAATTTAGGATATCTGGGTTTCTTAGCAGACATTCCCCTCACGGATGTCTACCCAAGCCTGCAAGATCTCATCGATGGCCACTACCGCATCGAAGAGAGAATTGCTTTGCGAGGTTCACTAAGTGGAGAAGAGAAGTGTTTTGCAGTAAATGATATTGTCATCCACCGGGGGAAAAATCCCAGTCTAGTCGAAATGGCTGTGCACGCTGATGGAACCTACTTAAATACCTTTAAAGCAGATGGACTCATCATTGCAACACCAACAGGATCGACAGCCTATTCCCTTGCCGCAGGAGGCCCTATCTTAAGCCCCAATTTAGAAGTGATCCTTCTTACTCCAATCTGCCCCCATACCATTTCTAACCGCCCCATCGTCTTACCCTGCAATCAGGAAATCCAAATTCAATATTTAAGCGATTATGAACCTTTAGAAATCCACGCAGATGGCCTCACTTATAAAACCCTACCAGCAGGAGATGTCTTTCACCTTTCCCGCAACACAAAAAATTTTCGCATTGTCAACCTGCTCAAACGCGACCATTTTTCCACCCTGCGCACCAAGCTTGGCTGGTCGGGAAAATTGCGTTAATACCAAATCCGAAAAATAATGACATAAATTCAAGAGATCTAACTGCCATCTTCTGATCAATCGTTTCTTATTGATATTTAAAAATATCAATTTCGAATCGATTGTCAAAATCTGACTAGTTATCCCTCTTGAATTTATGTCATTATTTTTCGGATTTGGTATAAATTAAATTTTCTAGTACTCTATTTCTTTTAATTGGAGGAAGCCATGATAAAAATTGGATACTTTGTACAAGAAGCGCAGAAGTTTCTTCCCACGGTGAATTTTAACTTTTTTCCAGAAAAAATCAATAAAGGTAATTACCTTCATGTGGTCATCCCAACAATTGGTGGCCTCACCTTTATTTTAATGGGTTTTGGAGCATACCGCTTTTATAAACATTTATACAGAAAGTCCCATCAACATATGCGGGTTTTCTTTAATCTTCAACCAACAATTTATGCAAGTCAAGTTAGTAGTAAGAAAAATCAGGAATAATACTCTTCTACTAATTCTTTAGGTGCATAGGAATATTGATCGTTTAAGACAGCAAATATCTTTTTTGCCCATTCAGAACTTTGAGGATGTTTCATCTTTTTCATTTCAAGCAGAATGGGTATTGCGATAGTTATGATTTCATTCAATTGATCGTCTTTTATTTTCTGATTCTTTAATATCCAATATAAAACCCTTGTAGCCCCAATTCTATCTTTTACTCCAGGAAGTTTTAAAGAGTCCAAAATCTTTGAAAGAGGAAACTCAACTTCAGGATTTTTTTCTGCTTTGTCAGCAAATACATGCAACACAGCAATTCTAATCTTTTCATTTTGATCATGAACTCTTTCTGAGAGAATTTGAATTGCCTCCTCATCTTTTTTTATAAAGCCACAAAGATGAATTGCCCACCTAGACTTTTCATCACTCACGTTATAAAGAACAATTTCTTTCAATGCTTCTTTATTTTTTTCAACTTTTTCGTTAAATAATTTTTTATATTGCTTGACTTGTGGTCTATTGCGTCCAAAAATAGTATACCACTTTGATTCTTGAGGAATAGTTGGAAAATACACATCTTCTCCAACCTGCTCATATTTAACACTAATTTGGTAATAATTTTCCATTTTGCTTAAAAGATCGTCAGGATCTTTCAGAATTTTTCTTTTTTCATCATCTACACTTGTAAATTTAAGCCTGTCCATATCTTCTTTTTCAACAAAATCAATTATGATGTAAATTCCCTCTTCATTAGAAGAATCAACAACTAGCTTTACAAAGCTCAAATTTTTTTGACTTTTCAAACATTCGCAAAATGTATTTTTATAACCTTCATATTGACCTGGTAAACGTGACGCATGTGATGCTTTTGTTTCCTCTGATACATTAGAAATATAAAATCTTTTTTCCGCTAAATATGCTTCAACATAGTCGTACAAATCCATTTTCAAACCATTATTCAAATTCTCCAAGATGATTTTCTTAGAACCAACCATATCAATCCCTTTAATTTTGGTAAGATCGACCTCAATTTTGGTCATATCAACAACATCGCTGAAATACTTCCCATATTCTGATTGCGATACTTCGATTCTGCTTACAACACGGAAAAACTTTTTCGCTAATACCTTTATAGGATAAGAAAAAGGGGTTACATAGAAGTCATAATTTCTGATTAGGTGGCGAATAAAAAGAGCAGCAACAATGAGGCTAGCTCCCTGTGCTACAAAGCGGGGCAGGTTTTTTCTCGTTGGATATTCTAAAGTAAAAAACCATCTAACGGATTGAGAGATTTGAGGGGGGATTATGTTCATGACTCTTTGGGTATTAGTGTTGCATTGTACTTAAGCCCATTTTGAATCTTACTTCGATTCTCTTCGCTTAAATCTTTTCGACTAAGCAGAGAATTTAATATGTCAATCGCTGCAGTTCTATCTAAAATACAAGGATATTGCAAAGAAATGAGAAGATCGGGGATGAGCGATTCCATGTTAATATCGGTTTTAGCTATGGATTTAAATACTGCAAATATATTTTTCCTAATTTCTTCATTCTCATCATGCATTCTCTCCTGTAGGATCCTCATTAATTCATCAACATCTGCCATATATACGAGAACAAATAGTGCACGTATTGCGTTGGAATCCTTTTCATCATTTAAGAAAATGGTTGTCAAAGCTTGCCGATGCTTTATAACACCATCGATAAAAGTCTGTCTAAAAGCTTTGAGATTATCATGCCCATGACCATAAGGAGAATACCACGGTGGCTGGATCTTATCACTTTTGTCTGGCTTGATCTCACCTCGTTTTGCAAGAGTAGCGCCAAGATTCAAATAATTTTGCATTGTTGTTAATAAGTCTCCTGGATCTTGGTGAGGTTCTCTTGATTTTGGCACTGAATCAAGTAGAGATCTCATTCCTATATCTTTTTTTTCCACCACTTCAATTGTCACAAGAAACCAACCATCTAGATCAGTTGTGATAAAAAGGTCTACGTAGGCTAATTCCTTTTTCTCTTTTAAGCCATTACAAAATAATTTTTTACAATCGATGTAAAATTGCTCAATCCCTTGTAAAAAATAGACAAGACAAGAGGATAAATTCTCTTTATCTTCTTTATCGAGAACTTTCATCATGTTTATTTCAGAACCAAATGTGGTAATCACTTTAATTTTTCTAGTGTCATTACCATAGTCATTAAGTTCCCATTTTTTAAATGGGGTTTGAGTTGCAGGTTTTTCTTTTGTTTCATTAGATTTGCCGAAGATTTTATCTACAACACCCTTTATACCTTTAGTCGTAGAACTAGAGCTACAAGAGCGACTTGCCATGCACTTGTAAAGGAACCAGCCCGTTGTAACAAGAGTAATCGTAAAAAGGGCTGTTTGCGTTATCAAGCGCGGACCATTTTCTCTAGTGCGAGAAAAATCTATTTTGAAAAACCAGTAGATAAAATTGCGAAATTCTTGATGAGAAGGGATTTTCATGATTCCTCTGATTTCATTTAAGTTCTAGGCACCACTTTCAACAGTTAATGCCATAATGTTTCTTAAGAAGTTTCAAAACCTTTTCTGCAATAAGCCGGTTATTAGGTTGTTTTGATTGACGCATCTTTTGGAAAATTGGGATAGCTTGTGAAATTTCATAGGTTCCTAGTAATCCTTTTTCTTTATGCGTGTCTAAATAATGATAGATCACCTCCGCAGCAAGGGCTCTACTCATTGCTGATGGATAAGTTAAAATAGGGAGAATCTTATCAAGTTTAAAATTAACTTCAGGACGTTGAGCTACAGCAGTAAGTACTTGAAGTGTGGCATTTCTAACTTCTTCATTTGGATCATTGACTCTATTGTAAAGTAAAAATACTAATTCCGAAACCGCGTCTGAATAACCGAGAAGAGAAACTGCTTTTGCAGCTTTGGAATTATCCTTTTCATACATGTAAATATTTGCCAATTCTTTTCCATGTTTTTTAACACCATTCGAAAAAATCTCGAGATAAGATTGCAGCCTTGGATGGCCATGACCAAACTTATTAATATTTACTCCATCTTGTTTGATCTCCCCTTTTTGCAACAAACCATAGCCAATTTCGCAATATTCATCAAATTTCGCCAAAAGATCGTCTAGGTTAGGATAAGATTTCTGAAGAACACTGTCTCTATCAATATATTTCGGCATTTTCTCTTCACTTTCAATGAACTCTATCGTAACGCAAGTCCCCTCTGGATAGGTAACAACAGAAAGATCTGCAAATGCCAGGTTGAACTTTGTTTTTAATCCATATAGAAAGAGCGTTTTACTTGCTTCACACTCATTTTTATCATTTTTTAGATATTCTGAAAGAGCGTTGCCAAGATTTTTACCTGGTGTACCCTGCAAATAGGTAAAAATCTCATCAGGCATAGTCTTTTCACAACCCCAGAAATCAATACTTTTAACCTTTTCAAGAACATCTGTATCGATTACCCCAGTTATTTGCCAAAATTTTTTCAACATCCTCTCTTCTCTTGTGCCGAAAATCTTAGCCGCAAAATTGCTTATAAAAGTGGAAACAAAATCTAAGCTGCAATAGCGACTTGTCATGCACTTGTAAATACAATAGGCTGTTGTAGACAAACCAACAATTTGTGTCATAATGCGAGGGATATTTTCTTTAGTAGGAGATAAATTTAGGGTAAAAAACCATCTTGTAGACTCACAAATTGAAGGGATTTTCATGATACCTCAAGTTTTGTTGAAGGTTTGATCTGATAATTTTTCTCAAGAATTTTTAAGATTCCAGTTGCAAGTTCTTTAATTCTTGGGTTTTTCAATTCTGCAAACTTATCTAAAATAGGAAGTTTTTCTGTAATCACTTTAACAAAATCACCTGAGTAGGTGTTATTTTTTAGGAGATGATATAGGATATAAGCAGCCTTTTCTCTAGTGTAAGCGAAAGGATGATCTAAAAGCTTTAGAATCGCATACTCGGGTAAAGAAATAGTAGTGTTTTCTGCCATATTTGCAAATACTACGAGCACAGCATTTCTCACAATTGTATTCACATCAAAGATTCTTTCCTTTAGGGTTTCTACTGCCTCTTTTCCATCTAAATAAGTGACAAGAAAAATTGATCTTAAAACTTTGGGAATGTCTTTATCTTTTCCCTTCAAGCAAATCTCTTTTAATTCATTCTTATACAGTGGAACATCTTTCTTAAATTTCTCTTCCAACTTAGAAAAATCAGGATGATCAGTTATCTTTAGACCATGATAAGCCCTGCTCTCTACATTTAACTCCACCCCCTCATCTCTAATTTGCGCACGAAGGCTATAGAAATTGTCACATTCTTGTAAAAGATTGCCTGGATCACCTTGGAAAAGTGTCCCTGAATCAGGTACATCTGTAAAAATGAGTCTCGTTTCTCGCTCAACGAGATCAACCATACAATACACCGATCCATCCTTCAGATGGCTTATAGAAAGATCTACCAATGTCAATTTTCTCTGCGTTTGCAAATAGTCACAAAATTGTTCTTTTAAATAGAGGTATTGGTCATTTTTCTTCAAATTAAAATAAGCTAAAATACATTGCCCTAAATATATCTTTTCTTGATAGGTGAGATTCTCAAAAGTAATGGTTTCCGATCGATATAGATCAACACCTTTAAAAGGAGTAACATCAATAAAATCAGTCTTAATTCCTGGAAAAATTCTTTCAAATTCAGATACTTGTTTTGCCTGTTGGCTAGAGATCTTATCGTTGATAACTCTTTTTATGGCATTGGAAATAGAAGTTATACTGCAGGAACGGCTTGTCATAGCTTTGTAAAAAGCTAAGCCGGTTATTGTTAAAGTAGTTATTTGTGCGAAGAGACGGAATAGGTTGTTTGCAGTAGGAGAAAAATCTATTTTGAAAAACCATCTAACGGATTGAGAAATTTGAGGAGAGATTTTCATGGTTCATTGGGGGATAATAGGTTTGCATTATACTCAAGTCCATCTTTAATTCGCACTCTATCTATTTCATTCAATTTCTTATGATTCAAGATATAGGTGAGTATGGTAGTAGCCGCCGCCCTGTCCTTCCAGCAAGGATGGTGTAAAGAAATGAGAATTTCAGATAGTGGCAGGTTGATTTCAGGGTGTTTTTCAGCTATGGATTTCAATATATTGAGTATATTTTCTCTAATCTTTTTATTTTGATCGTGCAATCTTTGCACAAGGATATCCACTAATCTCTGCCCATCTTTTTCATAACCATAAGCGAGAAGTAGAGCTACTTCTGCAACAGAATCATCTATGCCTTTCAAGAAAGTGTCTTCTAGCCCCTTTTGGTACTCTTTAACGCCTTGGATAAAATCATCTTTATAAGAGCTCAGATCCCCTTCATGGCCATAAGCAGAATGCCAAGGTAGTGTCACTCCATTCTTGCCCGCTTTGATCTCACCTCTTTCTGCAAGAAAAGTACCTAAATATAAATAATTTTTCATTTTTGGCAAAAGTCCTCCAAGACCCTGAGGAGTAATTTTCACTGAACTGGATACATGAGTGAATGAGGTCCTTTTTTCTTTATCCTTTTTTTCAATAACTTCAATCGTAACGTAAAATGACTTATCTGGGTGTGTAACGAAAGAAAGATCTACAGATAGTAAGTCAGGGTTTTCTCTTTGTACGTCCTTACAAAACTGTGTTTCAAATTGCAAGCGCATACGTGGATTACTCAGTAAAAACTGTTTGATGACATTAGCTAACGTTCTTTTATCTTCTTCTCTTAGTGTTTTAAAAAGATTTTCTTTAGAGCCAAATGTATTAATACCTCTGAATCGCACAGCATTGAAACTATCATGCCTATAACCTGGAAAACACCTTTCAAATGGAATTTTCTCACTCTCTTTAACTTTTGAGCTATTTATCTCTTCTTCTCCAAGTTTTTTATTTACAATTTTTTTTACAGAAGGAGTACTAAAATTTAAGCTGCAGTTGCGGTTTGTGATGAGTTTGTAAAAGGCCAACCCGAATAGAGTTAAGGTAGTAGTTATGGCGGTTACCTGTGCGAAGAGACGGGGTAGGTTTCCTTTATTGCGAGAAAAATCTATTTTGAAAAACCATCTTGCAGATTCGGAAATTTGGGGAGGGATTATTCTCATGATTTCTCCGACTTGTTTATATCGACTCCATAAGAATCCTTAAGAACCTTTAAGATCTCTTTTGCCCAAAGACGATTGTTTGGCTGATTTAACTGCTCCATCCTCTGTAGAGTTGGGATGTATTTTTTAATCTCATCAAGTTCAGCTTCTTTTATAAACTCGCCCTTCTGGTGTCGCAAATACTGACATACAATGCCAGCAGCTTTGTTTCTATCAGTCGTTAAAGGACCATTTAATAAAGGAAGAATCTTATCGAGGGGAAGCTGGATTGCATGATGGTATTCAGCTATGAAAGCAAATACTCTGAGCACATTATTTCGAATTTCTTGATCTTCATCCTGCATTCTTTCCTGAAGGACGGCCACTACCATATTACCTTCTTTTTTACCCTTATATCCTAAAAGAAACGCTGCTTTTGCTGAATTAGAGGGATTGCTATCTCCCCGGAAAATCGCGATTAATTCATTTGAATGTTTTTCAACGCCATTGCTGAAAATTGATTCATAAGGAGCAAGTTCTTGGTGAGTATGCCCAAAAAGGGGATGCAAAATTTCAGGATTATTTTTCACACCTTGAAGCTTCCTTGCCATGGTAAGTTCAGCACCCTTTTTCCAATATTCACCAAACTTTGCCAAAAGACCGTCCGGATCATTATGTTCAACAGTTACATTGACTTTAGTGAACTTTAGTCTTACTTCAGCATCTTGTTGTTCAAC
Source organism: Chlamydiota bacterium (assembly GCA_022614855.1). Taxonomy (GTDB): domain Bacteria; phylum Chlamydiota; class Chlamydiia; order Chlamydiales; family Rhabdochlamydiaceae; genus JAKEHU01. The sequence continues at coordinate 60,954 of JAKEHU010000019.1, read as the reverse complement.
AAGATCCACTGTAGTGAAAGTTAGATTATTATTCGGATAGGTTATGTGGGAAACTTGTACAAATGCGAGCGAGTATTTTTTCTTAAAATATTCACAGAATCTTAAACTCTTGGCATCGTATATTTCCCTATCGATATTATTTCGATAAGAAGCAACAAGACCAGCCACCTGGCTTTTCTCATCTTCTCTCAATTTTTCAAAGGTGATGGTCTTTGATCCATATACATCAAAGGTTTTTTCTGTCGGTGAACCAAAAAGTGTAACTGCTGATTTTTCACTAGTAACTACAATCGCAGGATAAGTCCAACCATTTGTGTAAGTAGTTGGAGAAAACACTACAGATTTTAATGAATGGTTGTTCTTAAAATCTTCACAGAATTGTGTACATTTAGTAATGTATTCCTGGTCATTATTATCTTCTAGATATAATAAAAAAATCCCATCCAATTGCTTTTTCTCATCATCAGTCAGTTGCTTAATTGGAATTAAAGATGATTCATCCTTGGTATCATCACTTTTAACTGATGTCGTGGTATCTTCTTTACGTGAGCCAAACCAGTTGGTTGCAATGTTTTTAATACCACTCGTAACAAAGCTTAAGCTATAGCTACGGCTTGCCATAGATTTGTAAAGAAAACTGCCGGCTGCAATGAGAGTAAGTAGCCCCATTGCCTGAGTAAATAGGCGGGGCATGTTTTTTTTCGTAAGGGAAAGATCGACACTAAAAATCCAGTGGACAAATTTGTAAAATTCTTGTGAAGAAGGGATTATTCTCATGATTTCTCCGACTTGTTTATATCGATGCCATAATGATCTTTAAGAACCCTTAAGATCTCATTTGCAAAATAGTGGTTATTTGGCTGTTGTAATTTCTCTATCTTTTTTAGAATTGGGATGAATTCTTTAATTTTATTAAGTTCAACTTCTGTTATATATCCATCCTTTTGATGCGATAAATAATGGTACAAAGTCTTAAGAGCTTTACTTCGTACAATTGTCAGAGGGTCATTTATAGCAGAAAGAATCTCAGAAAAGGGCAGTTCAATTATAAAATGGTACTTAGCTATGTGAGCAAATACTCTAAACACATGCTCTCTAATCTTTCCATTTTGATCGGCAATTCTTTTTTTAAGTATCATTACTAACTCAGTGCAGTCTTCCATATAAGAATAAGAGAGAAGAAAAATTATTTTCGCAGCTTTGGAATCATCAATATCTCGCATTAAAATATCGATCAATTCCTCCTTGTGCTTCTTAACACCCTCAATAAAAGTTTCTAGATAAGGTTTTAATTGTGGATGAGTATGTCCAAAAAGGGTATGCCAAGTTCCGCTTACATGTTCCTCTCCCTTTTCAAACTGTCCTGTCTTGTAAAGGTTCATACCGATGTTAACGTATTCGTCAAATTTCTTTAAAAGATCACCTGGATCATCATTATGAGCAATTTTAACTGAGTCAGGTATCGAAGTGAACTTTAGCCGGGTATTTTCATCTTTTGATTCAACGACATCGAATATAAGGTAGGTGGAGCCATCTAGATAAGTATTAATAGAGAAATCTATAAATGGTAGCTTGTGCCAAGCTTTTAATGTCATACAGAGCTGATCTTTGTTGCCTGTTTCAAGTTTTTTATCCTTTTTTAGATGTCCTAAAAGTGCATTAGCTAATAGTTTTTCTCTAGAATCCTTAAACTCCTCATCTAGAAGTTCATCAATAGATTTATCAGAACCATATATCTCAATTGCTTTAATTGACGTAACATCAACGTCATGCTCATTAATTCTTTTCTTAATTTTTTCTAATATCGTTTCCTGACCGAAGAATTTGGTCGTAATGCCTTTAATAGAATCGGGAATAGAACTGCAATAACTCGTTATGCATTTGTAAAGAAACCAACCCGTAAAGGCGAGTCCAGCTGCTAGTGTGGCTTGCATAAATAAGCGAGGGATATTTTCTTTAGTTACCGAAGGATTAAAGGTAAAGACAAAATCGGCAAATTTACGAAATTCTTGCGAAGAAGGGATTGTTCTCATGAGTTCTCTACCTTGTTTATATCGATGCCATAATGATCTTTAAGAACCTTTAAGATCTCATTTGCAAAATAGCGGTTATTTGGCTGTTGTAACTTCTGTATCTTTTTTAGAATTGGGATGAATTCTCTAATTTTATTAAGTTCAACTTCTGTTATGTATCCATCTTTTTGATGCGATAAATAATGGTACAAAGTCTTAAGAGCTTTACTTCTTACAATTGTCAGAGGGTCATTTATCGCAGAGAGAATCCTCAAAAAAGGTAACTCGATTTTAGGGTGGTATTCAGCTATAAAAGCATATACACTAAATACATTTGCCCTAATATCTCCATTTTGATCATCAATTCTATATTCAAGTGTCTCTACTATTCCCTCACCAGTACCCTGATAAGCAAAAAGTAAAATTACTTTCGCAATTTGGGAATCGTCATCACTAGACAAGTAAATGTCCAATAATTTGCTATAGATGTAAAAGTCTTTAGTATTATTTGTAAAAATTTCAAGGTAAGGTTTAAGGTCAGGATGGGAATGTCCAAAAAGGGTATGCCAAACTCCAGCCACGTTTTCTTCACCTTTTTCGATCTCCCCAGCCTTGGAAAGTTTACGACCCTTCTCACAGTATTCATCAAATTCCTTTAAAAGACCTTTCGGATCTTCACAAGAAATGGTAAGCGAATTTGGAGGATTGAATTCTACTGCTTCCTTTCTAATATCTATTGTCACGTAAATAGAGCCATCAGGGTAAGTGATAGGAGAAAGCTTTACAAAGGCTAATTTGTGAGTTGTCAGTAACAAATTACAAAATGTATTCGATTTAGTTGGATAGTTTTTCTCATCGTTTTTTAGATATGATAAAAAAGCATTGCCTAAATAGACTTTTTCCACTTGGCTAAACTTATCAAAAGTAATCTCTTCTGAACCATATATCTCTAGAGCTTTAATTGGCGTAGTATCGATGCCTTGTGTGTCAACTTCTTTCCAAATTTTCTCTAATATTGTCTTTTCTGAGCCGAAGAATTTAGCAGGAATATTAGAAATAGAATTTATGCTATAACAATGGCTCATTATGCATTTGCAAATGAACCAACTGGTTAAGGCGAGGCCAGTTGCTAGCGTTGCTTGCGCGAATAGGCGCGGTAAATTTTCTCTAGTTACCGAAGGGTTAAAGGTAAAGACAAAATCGGCAAATTTACGAAATTCTTGCGAAGAAGGGACTTTCATGACTCATCTTATTCCTTATTACGATTTTTAACCGTGAAGCCATATTGTTGTTTCTCAAGAAAGTTTAGGATCTCTTTTGCATACTCATGGCCTTTTGGCTGCTTCAATTTCTCCATTTTTAGTAAAAATGGTATGGCTTGTTTGATTTCAAACGGTAGAACTTCATTTGATATTTTTCCTTGCTTCACTAAATTCGGTAAATGATGATATAAAATAGCAGCAGCTTCATTTCTATTGGTTGCCAAAGGATCATTTAAAGCAGGGATAATCCCGTAATAAAGTGGCAGTTGGATTTCTGGATAGTGTTTTGCCATGAAAGCAAATACTTTAAGGATATTATTTCTAATTTCCCAATTCTCATCGCGTATTCTTCTCGTAAGAACTTTCATTAAATCCTCCCCTGACTTCCTATATCCTAAAAGAAAGACTATTTTTGCAGCTTTAGTATCGTCTGTATCTTCCATGAAAACTTCTACCAATGCTTCCAAGTTATTTTCCACGCTATCGACAAAAATTTGTTGAAAAGGTTTTAGGGCTAGATGAGAGTGACCAAAACAGGTGTACCAAATTTCAGGGACCTTCTGCTCACTGCTTTTGATCTTTCCTTCATTAGAAAGTTTAGTCCCAAGCTTCAAATATTCGTCAAAATTCGATAAAAGACTATTCGGACCATTATGAGCAATTCTAGAAGATGGAGAAGTGAAAGTTAGTCTTGCAGATTCATCTTTCAATTCAACGACGTCAACTACGAAATAAGTAGATCCATCTGGATAAGTGATGGGGGAAAGATGTACAAATAAATAATAGCTGAATTTCGCCTGTAATTCTTCACAAAACGCCTTTGCCTTTTTATCGTAATCTCCTTCCTTCTTTATATATGCTGAAACAGCATCAGCTAATAGAGGGGTCAGCTGTGGATCTTTTTCTGATAATGCTTCAAGAGTGTCTTCGTCAGCTCCATATAGCTCAATGCTTTTAATCTTCCTTTCTACTGATTTTTCTCTTGAGGTGAAGATGTTAGCTGCATAGTTTTTTACAGAACTGGGAATAAAATTTAAGCTGCAGGAGCGGCTAGCCATGCATTTGTAAAAAAGACCTCCGGTTGCAATGAGGGTAAACAGGCTGGTTGTTTGTGCAAATAGACGAAGCAGATTTTCCCTAGTAAGAGAAAAATTTAAGGTAAAAAACCACTGGACAAATTTATGAAATTCTTGAGAAGAGATTTTCATGATTCCTCACGTTTTTTAGAAATTGTCTGCTTTTTGCAGGCAATCTCTCATATTTGTAGAAAAAAATTCAGGATAACCGTGCGGAGTTTCATATTGCGCTCTAGAGCGAAGTAAGACTTTTTGATCAGTCGGTTGATCTTTTCCATAGAAGGCGCACGATATCCAATTAAGGCGTCTATTTTGCCTAGATTGTGCAAATAATTGCTACTCATATTTTCCGTGAAAGAAATGATTTGAATATCGCGAAACCAAGAGAGAATCGATTGAAAAAGAAGGTCGATGCGGTGAAAATACTCTTGGGTTTTTTCTGGATCATTAAAAAATTGTTTTTCAAGTTTTGTAATCCCTTCGAGCAAAGAGAGTTCATCCGAAAGGGAGTGAAAAAGCTGGGTAATGTGCTCTTTGATTTCAGAGAGATCTTCACTGCTTTGATTCGCTTCATAGGAAATTTTTGTGCAGCGAGAGCCAATCGTTGGCAAAAGAAAGGAGCTATCTTCAGTGAGAAGAAGGATATAACTATCATTTGGAGGTTCTTCTAAGGTTTTTAAAAGGGCATTTGCCCCTGAAGGGAGCATCTTTTCGGCTGAGTCGATGATGAAGACCTTCACGTTTGCTTCTAACGGGGAAAGGCCAATCTGTTCGATTAGGTGGCGCAGGGATGCAATCGAATGGAGCCCGCTTTTTTCCTTGATCTGATAGATGAAAAGATCGGGGTGGTTTTCTGAGGCAATTTTTCTTTGATGAGCTGGACCCATCAATTTGCCAGCAATTTCTTTTGCCTGGCTCAATAAGTTTGGACCTTCTAGGAGCAAAACATTGGGAATTTTTTCTTTTTGCAAAAGCTCATTGAAGCTCATCTATGACTCTTAATGCATCTTTTAAAACTTCTTGGGGAGGTTTTGTCGCATCGATTACGCGAATGCGTTTTTTATTTTCCTCTGCAAGTTTTAGAAATGCAGCGCGGATCTTTTCATGAAAGGAAACGCCCTCTGTTTCAATTCGATCTAATTTTTGAGAACCTTTTTTTATCCTTTTCATGCCAATTTTTGGATCGATATCTAAATAAATGGTCAAATCAGGTTGCAGATTATCCGCTGCAAATGCGCAAAAACTTTTGATTACCTCTTCTTTCAATCCGCGACCAACTCCCTGGTAAGCTAAAGTTGAATCGGTAAATCGATCTGAGAGGACGATCTTTCCCTCTTTTAGTGCGGGAAGAACGACGCGGTCAACATGCTCTGCCCTGTCGGCTAAAAATAAAAAGAGTTCTGCTCTTGGACTCAGTCCATGGTTAGGAGGGTTTAGAACCATGTTGCGAATCATCTCGCCGAGGAGGGTTCCTCCAGGTTCGCGCGTTTTTACAACCTCTCTGCCTTTTGAGGAAAAAATCTGATAGAGGGAGTCGATAAGAGTGGTCTTTCCAGCTCCATCTCCTCCTTCAAACGTTATGAAAAATCCAGTATTTTTTTTACTGGTGTTGTTCAAGGGTTTCGATTCTTTGGACTGCAACAACCTGGTCATCCTCTTTTAAATTGACGAGTCTCACTCCTTGCGTAGATCTTCCCATCACACGCACATCTTTCATATTCATGCGAAGGGTTTGCCCGGATGTGGACATGAGGACAACGCTATCGAGATTGGTGGCAGTGATGGCTCCGACGACTTTTCCATTTCTTTCGCTTGTAATGATCGAACGGACGCCGACGCCGCCCCGATTGGTTTGTCTAAACTCGCTGACTTTCGACCGCTTTCCATACCCTTTTTCGCAGACGATGAGAACGCTTTGCTCTAAATTTTCGACGATGACACAGGAGACAACGCAATCTTCTTTTCCTTTGAGTGTGACTCCTTTGACCCCTCGCGCAACTCTTCCAACAGGGCGAACCAGTTTTTCATCAAAGCGAACGGCCATCCCATTTTTAGTAAAGAGCATGATTTGTTGATCTTTTTTGCAAAGTCTTGCAGCAATAACCTCATCCCCTTCATCAATGTTGATGGCAAATACTCCTTTTCGACGAGGAGAAGTAAAGGAAGAAAGTAGGGTTTTCTTTAAAATTCCATTTTTCGTTGCAAGTAAGATGCTCGTTTCTTCAGAAAAATCTTTCACACAAAGTACGGTGGCAATCTTTTCTTCGCTGCGCAAATCTTCCAAAAGATTGATCATTGCCTTTCCCTTTGTCCTCCTTCCTGTTTCAGGAATTTGCCAGGCTTTTAACCAGTAGCACCTGCCCAAACTTGTAAAGATGAGCAAAGTATCATGGGTAGAAGCGACATAGACGCCTTTAAGCACATCGGTTTCTTTTTTCATGTCCATGCCGATTATACCAGCGCCACCCCTTCTCTGTTCGCGGAAGGTATCGGCTGGCATGCGTTTGATATAATCATCTTCGGAAATGGTGATGATCACCTGCTCCTCTGCAATTAAATCTTCAATATTGAATTCCCCCTCAGCAGGGATGATCTTTGTTTTTCTATCGGAAACATGATGTTTTTGCAGTTCATCCAGCTCACCTTTGATAATCCCTCTCACTAAAAGTTCACTTGCAAGGATATCTCGGTAATGGGCGATTTTCTTAAGGAGGTCTGCATGTTCACCTTCTATTTTTTCTCTTTCAAGCCCTGTCAATTGGTACAATTTAAGATCTAAGACTGCATTTACCTGTCTTTCTGTCAGCTGGTATCTATTCATCAATTGATGTTTTGCCTCTTCGCGATTTTGGCTTGCTCGAATCATTTTCACTACTTCATCGAGGTGACTTAAGGCTTTTAAGTACCCTTCTAAAATGTGTGCTCTTGCTTCTGCTTTCAAAAGTTCAAAACGGGTTCTGCGACGGACCACTTCAATGCGATGGTCGATCCAAGAGGTGATGAATTGTTTGATATTCATCGTCCTTGGAAGACCTTTATCTAAAGCGAGCATGTTGCAGCCAAATGTGACCTGCATCTCAGTAAATTTATAGAGCTGGTTGATGGTTACGTCGGGGATCTCTCCTCTTTTGAGGTCAAAAACGATGCGCATTCCATCCTTGTCCGACTCATCGCGGATATCGGAAATTCCAGGAATCTGTTTTTCATTGACGAGATCTGCAATTTTTTGGATGAGAGCAGATTTATTTACGTTGTAGGGAATTTCATCGACGACAAGCCTTTTGCGATCGCCGCCATCTTGATCCTCTGCGCGAATCACTGCGCGGAGCAAAACTTTACCTTTTCCAGTGTGGTAGGCTTCTCGAATTCCTCTGTACCCACAAATGACACCACCTGTCGGAAAATCAGGAGCTGGCATCACTTCGATGATTTGATCAATTGTTGTCTTTGGATCATCGATGATGAGTTTTGTGGCGCTAATCAATTCTCCTAAATTATGAGGAGGGATATTTGTAGCCATACCGACTGCAATTCCCGAAGAGCCGTTGGCAAGAAGGTTGGGAAATTTTGCCGGAAAGACAACAGGTTCCATTTTTGTCTCATCATAATTTGGAGAAAGTTCCACAGTCTCTTTTTCCAAATCTTCCATGAGTGCAACAGAGGCATGTGTCAGTCTTGCTTCGGTATAGCGCATGGCTGCTGGTGGATCGCCATCAATCGAACCATAATTTCCCTGTCCATCTACTAAGGTGTAGCGCATCGCCCAATTCTGTGCCATTCGCACAAGTGTTGGATAAATGACGGTTTCTCCATGAGGATGGTAATCCCCAGAAGTATCTCCCGAAATCTTTGCACATTTTCGATGTTTTGCACCGGGAGTCAAGTTGAGCTGGCGCATTGCATATAAAATTCTTCGCTGGGAAGGTTTGAGTCCATCGCGTACATCGGGAAGAGCCCGCGAAATGATGACAGACATCGAATAGCGCAAATAGCTCTCTTTTACTTCTTCTTCGACATTGCGCGGCACGATGATTTCATTTGGATTTTGCATATTTTGGCGCTCTCCTAGATATCTAAATTCTTCACAGAAAGTGCATGCTTTTCAATAAATGCTCTTCGCGGAGGAACATCTTCTCCCATGAGCATGGTAAACATATGGTCGGCAGCAATTGCATCTGGAATGGTGACCTGGATCAGACTTCTCTTTTCAGGATCCATCGCCGTTTCCCAAAGCTGGTCAGCATTCATCTCTCCAAGACCTTTATATCTTTGGATCTCTACTCCTTTTCTGCCATTTGATCTAAGGATTTCAATTCCTTCTTTAAGAGTAAAGATCGGGATTTCCTTTCCCTCTTCATCAATGATATCAAAGAGTTTGCCGTCAGGAATTAAATAGTAATCAATTGCAAATTCAAATTGGGACAACCTATCTTTTAATTTTTGGAGCTCCTCAATTTCATATAGCTGCATGAAGGAAAAATTTTTGGGAATAAATCGTTTCATCTCTTCTGTTCTCTCCTCTTCAGGAATAGCTAAAAGAGTCTCTTCATGTTTTTTTCTTTCCATCTCTTCATATTCCTTTTTCAACTCGACAAATTCTTCGTCAGAATAGGCAAATCTTCCCTCTTCTCCAATTTTAATTTGAAATTGGGGAAGCTTTCCCTCTTCATTTCTATTATTTAAAAAGTCTCTAAATGGAACTCCTTTTCTCTCCAAGGAGATGATAAATATTTCCACATCACGAATGATTTGCATAAGAAGTTGGACCTGCACTGCAATTAATGGTTCATTATGCCCAGTTAAGCGAATCGAAATATCGCTGATGCCGAGTTTCAACAAATAATCATCCATCTCTTTTTCGCTGTGAATATATCTCTTCACCTTTTTTCTCACCACCCGATAAAGAGGTGGCTGAGCAATGTAGATAAAATTATTTTCAATTAAAGCGGGCATGTGTCTATAGAAAAAGGTGAGAAGAAGCGTGCGAATATGCGAACCATCGACGTCAGCATCGGTCATGATGATGATTTTGTGATATCGGAGTTTTTCCAAATTAAAATATTCCGCTCCAATCCCACATCCTAAAGCTGCTACCATGGCCCCTACTTCTTGGTTTTGCAAGATCTTTTGAAGACGTGCTTTTTCGACGTTTAAAATTTTTCCGCGAATGGGTAAAATCGCTTGATAGCGGCGGTCGCGGCCTCCTTTTGCAGATCCTCCCGCAGAATCTCCCTCAACAATGAAAATTTCGCAAACAGCAGGATCCTTTTCTTGGCAATCAGCAAGTTTTCCTGGAAGCCTTGCATTATCCAAAGCAGTTTTTCGCAAAGTCAACTCTCTTGCTTTTCGCGCTGCTTCCCTTGCTTGCGCAGCTAAAGCTGCTTTTTCAACGATGATTTTTGCAACCGCTGGATTTTCTCCAAGGAAAATTGCGAGCTGTTCTCCGACAACCTGCTGTACAATAGAGCCGACATCGCTATTGCCAAGTCTTTGCTTTGTCTGTCCTTCAAATTGAGGGTTTGGCACTTTAATTGAAATGATTGCGGTCAACCCTTCTCGTAAATCTTCTCCACCTATAGATATCTTTTCGACAAGCTTTGCAAATTGGTGTGTTTTGATGTATTGGTTGAGGACTCTTGTCAGTGCAGTAGAAAAACCGGTGACATGCGTCCCGCCTTGGCGCGTGGAAATATTATTCACATAAGAGTAGAGATTTTCTGAATAGGAGTCATTCCATTGAAGGGCTACTTCTACTTCGACAGCACCATCTATCCCCTCTTTTATTCCCTTGATGTAAATAGGTTTTGGAAAGAGAGGCATCTTGTTTTCATTGAGATAAGAGACAAAAGAAGAAATGCCTCCCTCGTAAACAAAGGTTACTGGAGGGTGGGATGTATCTCTTTCATCGAGATAATTGATCTTAATTCCCCGATTGAGGAAAGCGAGCTCGCGAAGTCTTTTGAGCAATAGATCATAATCAAAAGTAGTGACAGAAAAAATCGAATCATCGGGAATAAATGTGACAACTGTTCCCCTTTCATCCGCTTCACCTTTAAAGCGAAGAGGAGAAGAGACTTTACCCTTGGAAAATTCCATCTCATATGCTTTTCCATTTTGGAAAACAGAGACATGCATCTTTTTAGAAAGCGCATTGACGCAAGAAACTCCAACCCCGTGCAATCCACCGGATACTTTATAGGTAGTTTTATCAAATTTTCCACCCGCATGAAGGATGGTCATCACGACTTCTAATGCAGAGACATCTCTCCCCTGTTTTTGCGATTCTTTTTCATGTTTTCCAACAGGAATGCCGCGGCCATTATCTTTGACAGTTGCCGAACCATCTTTATGAAGGATCACTGTGATTTCAGTACAGTAGCCAGCTAAAGCTTCATCAATGCTATTGTCGATTACTTCATAGACGAGTTGATGGAGACCGCCCGTATGTGTATCACCGACATACATTCCTGGTCTCTCGCGTACAGCTTGCAGCCCTTCCAAAACGGTAATTGCACTTGCATCATATTCTCTTTCTTTTTCTCTTGTCATTGTCGACATACCTTTAATCTCTTATTTATCCTATTGAAAATCGAATATTTTTTATTTCAACAGAAGGGAATTTTTTTCGAAGAGCATCCAATAGTTTACCTCTTTCTTGCCCAGAAAGCAAACTATAAAGACTCGAATTTTTCACTTTTATTGCAAGAATTCCTTGATCAAAGGAAATCACTCTTGTCATGGGGGCAAATTCTTTGCCGATGATCGCAGGCCATGCTGCCATAATAAGATCCGGCCGATCCAAACTCTTTCTTTCAATTTGTTTGAGATAATTGGGAATCAGATCACTGATATGTTTCCCCGTTGGTCTGCGCACTTGCATCTCTTTTTTCTTATATTGCATTGATGCATACCTCTGAGAGGCGGTTTGAAAGCTAGACCTTTTAGAGATTTGAAAGGATTTTTGAAAAAGATTTCACGCGCAACTGACAAAGGTCATATGCGAAGCTGCATATGATCAAGGAGGTTGACGTGAAAGATTACAAAAATCTTTCAAAGATCGAAGATCTGGTTTTCAAATCGCCTCTCTTAAAGCAGACTATAGGCAATGAAAAGCAAAATCGCAATGATTAATTACTGTTGATGAACTTATCTTCTATCTTGTTAAGAATTTCCATTAAAGTAAGTCTTTCAAAACGTTCAAAATAATCAGAAAATTTTTGGTTTAAATCGATCAAATTTTCATCGATTTTTGTTAAAAATTCATTTGTTGGATATCTCCGCATAAAAGTTTTTAAATCAATTTTCTTCGATTTAGTAGATAACTCAAGCACATGCTGATTTTTTGCTCTGCGCCATAAATTGTCTTCTACTCTCGCTTCATATGGTTTCCAGAAATACTCATAGACATGAAAAAATTGTTGTAATGTAATATATTTTTTTAATACTACTATTAAATTAAAATCACTCTTCTCTAATTCTTGTTTCAAATCTGTAAATTTTTCCTTAAGCTTTTTCAAACTATCATGAATAATGTTTCTATTGGTTAATGTATTGCTATTCGTATCAAAAAAAAAGTTTAAACTCAAATAATCCATCTAAAGATTCATTAATTGTTTTAATAAACTTGTCTATATTTAACGCGTTAAATTCTTCTCCTATCTTTTTCTTTATTTCACCTTTTTTCTCATTTGAAGAAGATTCTATTTTTTTTAAAAGATCTCCTCTCTTTTCATTTGTTTGCTGAACTATGTTAAGATTGATCACTTCAGAATAGAGCAGTGAGTGTATGGAAAAAAAGGTAGAAGAATATCTAGGTTCTTTTGTGAGGTCATGGATGAGTTCGTCTAATTGCGATCGTAATTCTTTCCATTCTTTTTCGTGAGATAGCTGAAGAGATTTCTCAAATTCAGTAACTTGTTCTTTATATTCCTTTGCATAAATTTCTTCTGCTGTCAGCGGCTCTTTTTCCCCATAGCCAACCACATTAGCTAAAAGCGAAAAACAGTATTTAAAAAAAGAGCACATGGCTCTGATTGTTGGGGAAATGATAGGAATATGAGTAGCAAATTTATATAGATTTTCTGTCATCGACATCGAATTTAAAATTCTTTTTTCAAAAATGGTATAGATGGGATTTTGCTCAAAAGAGAAAAATCCTGGAATTTGGCCAAAAGAAATCTTGGGAAAACCGGGGAAAGCAACCATAAAAAATCTCATGTTTATGCAAATATTATATCAAAAAAACTTGTTAAAACGCAGGGGTAAAAAAAAGATTATCACATCTAATGCATTATAGCTAAGTCATTTTTATAAAATTAATGCACTCAAACCAGTTGCGATGAGAAAATAGATCGACATCGAGAGAAAATCATTGAATGCAGTGACAATTGGACCTGAAGCAACAGCAGGATCGATGCCGATTCTTACAAAGAAAAAAGGAGAGAGAGCTCCAAGAAAGGTACCTGTTAGACAAGCTCCAAATAGACCGGCTCCAACAATGAGCCCAATGGCAAGAGGGCTCGCTTCTATGCCGCATAAACCGACAAAATCTAAAATATAGATTAAAAATGCACAAAAGATTCCAAAGACGAACCCAGTGAAAAGGCCCATTTTCAATTCTCGGGAAATGGCTTCTCTGCGATTGCCTGGGGTTAAAAAACCCAATGCCATGCTTCGAACTAAAATGGTACTCGATTGAATTCCAATATTTCCTGACATTCCAGTGATAAGTGGGACAAAAAAGAGGACAAAGGTGAGGAGTCCTTTTTCATAACTTTCAAAAGAGGACATCACCGCAACATTGACAAGTCCTGCAAATAAGGTGACGAGGAGCCAAGGGCTTCGAGAGATAAATCTGGTAAAGTGAGATTCATTGTCTCCAACCTTTTCAGCGGTACCTGCTACGCTTGCAATTGTCTCATCAAGAATATCTTCAAGGGCATCAACAACATCTTCATAAGTAATGACTCCAATCAATCGATTTTGATTATCAACTACTGGCAAAGCAGAAATTTTATATCGTTCGACAATTTCCACTACCTCCTCTCGGGGGGTCTCTACGGTGACTTTGTGCAAAACGGAGCGCATGACCTGGCGCAAAGGTAGATCTGGAGAGTTGACAATAAGATTTCGAGCTGGAACATATCCGAGGATTTCTCCCAATGGATTAAGGACAAAAATTCTCCTTGTCAGATCGATGCCTGGATTATCTCGAATGTAGCTGGCTGCCTGTCCAATGGTCACATCCATAAGAAAGGCAAAAAATTCATTTGTCATGAGCCTACCGGCTGTATTTCGCTTATTTTTGTAAATTTCTCGTATCCGTTTTGCTTTGCTCGGGTCGAGAAGATCCATGACCTTGCGGAATCTTCGTTCAGACAAATCTTCAAGCACCTCTACTGCTTCATCGGGAGGCATATTGTGAATTAATTTTTTTACCTCTTCATCAGCAATTTCTCGGAAAACAGCAATTCTTGTGCTGCTATCGGTATTGATCATGAAGATGATTTTATCTTCGATCTTCGATAAATTTTCATAGATTACAGAACGGGCGTGTGGAGGCAGCCTTGGAACTGCATAGGCAAGATCGATGGCAGAATGTTCGGAAGCGATTTTTGCAACATCATGTAAGACAACAGTAGACGTTTGTTTGTGAAAAGCAGAGGAAAGCTTTTCTAAAAGGAGATCATCGAGCTCAGACCTCTTATTATCCCTCAGATGTTCCGATGTTGCAGCAAGATCAGGGAAATTTTGAAGAGCAGTTTCTGTTTCTGCATTGTTTCCCATTTTTAATCTCACTAAAATAAAAGATAGGAGTCTCATTAAATGTATAGAAACCCATTTTTTCTTTCCAGCTGGTTTTTAAAGTGATTTTTAAATAAACTCAGCTGATGTTTGATCCAAAAAAAATTAGAAATATTGCCATTATTGCCCACATTGATCATGGCAAAACAACTCTTTTAGACGCCCTTCTCAAGCAGTCGAATATCTTTCGGGACAATGAAAAGGTTCCTGAACGGATCATGGACAGCTATGACCAAGAAAAGGAGAGAGGGATCACCATTTTCGCAAAACACACCTGCATCTATTTCGAAGATTTTAAAATAAATATTATCGATACCCCTGGCCATGCTGATTTTTCTGGAGAGGTGGAACGGGTTTTGGGACTTGTGAATTCTGTTCTGCTCGTTGTGGATAGCAACGAGGGTCCTATGCCGCAGACTCGGTTTGTCTTATCTCAAGCCTTAAAAATTGGTCTTCGGCCGATCGTCATTTTAAATAAAATCGATAGGCCAAATGTCGATCCTGATCGAGCGCTAAACTTGACTTTTGATCTTTTTGTTGAATTGGGAGCCAATAATGAGCAGCTCGATTTTCCTTATTGTTATGCTTCAGGTCTGTCAGGATTTGCAAAAAAAAATCTTTCCGACCCTGAAAAGGACATGCGCCCTTTATTTGAGCTCATCATCAAAGCAGTTCCTCCTCCTTCAGGAAATTTAGATCTCCCCTTTCTCATGCAAGCAACCACACTCAATTATGATGAATTTGTCGGAAGGCAAGCCTGTGGAAGAATCTTGGAAGGAAAAATTCAAAAAGGGCAAATGATTGCCCGAATCGATGAAAAAGGCCATGTGTCACAACACAAAATCCTTCGCATCGAGGGCTATCATGGTCTTAAAAAAGTAGATATGGCTGAGGCTGGAGTTGGAGATGTTGTCAATATTGCGGGAGTGGCAGAAATAAACATTGGGGATACTCTTTGTGATCCATCCCATGTTGTACAGCTTCCTCCTATTGTGCTTTCTCCTCCTACCGTATCGATTGAAATCATCGTAAATAATGGCCCATTTGCAGGAAGGGATGGAAAACATGTGACCATGAATAAACTTCGCGAGAGGTTGATGCAGGAAAAAAAAGCCAATATCTCTCTTAAAATTGGATCGATTCCTAATCGCGAAGATGCAATGCAGGTCTCTGGACGTGGTGAGCTTCATTTGGCAGTTTTAATTGAAGCCATGCGAAGAGAGGGATTTGAATTCATGGTTTCCAAACCACAGGTAATCATCAAAGAAGAGCAAGGATCTAAACTTGAGCCAATAGAAAGAGTGCACATAGAAGTTCCGGAAGAATTTTCAGGAATGGTCATCGAAGAGCTATCGAGAAGAAAAGGGGAAATGCAAGCTTTAAGTACCAATGAACACCGGATTACCTCTCTTGAATTTCTCATGCCTACTCGAGGACTTATGGGATATCGCAATGAATTCTTAACCGTGACAAGAGGTCTTGGAATTCTCACTTCTGTTTTTGATTCTTATGGAAACTGGAAAGGGGAAATTCCCGGCAGAAAAAGAGGGGTCTTTATTTCAATCAATACTGGAAGAGTGACCGGATATGCCTGTTTTAATCTCCAGGATCGCGGCACCCTGTTTGTCAAGCCGGGAGATGAGGTATATGCAGGAATGGTTGTAGGAGAAAATAGTCGCGATAATGATCTTGTGATCAACGTAACAAAAGAAAAGCAGCTGACCAATATCCGTGCTGCTGGAAGTGATGAAAATATCATTCTCACTCCCCCGAGACAATTTTCACTAGAACAGGCAATTGATTTCATCCAGTCAGATGAACTCATTGAAATCACTCCGCATTTTCTTCGTTTGCGCAAACGCTACTTAACAGAAAACGAGCGCAAGCGTAAACTGGACAAATGACTTTTTCAAAAAAAGATAGCCCTCTCTTATTTGATCAAATCGCTAAATCTTATGATCTGACAAATCGCATCCTCTCTTGTTTCATCGATAAAATATGGAGGAAAAAATTGGCCAGGCTAGTTCCTCATGATCCTGGTTTATACCGAAACAACCTGAAGAATCGGAAATTTGGCAAGGAGGCTCCTCAAAATTTTCGAGCAGGAGCGATGCGGAGCGAGCGACCATTGCCGAGTAGGCAAGGCGCGAGTGAGCATGAAAATTTTGATGGGAAGCCGACACAGCCAAAAACCGATTCTTCAGGTTGTTTCGGTATAACTCTTCTTGATTTAGCAACAGGAACGGGAGATCAACTCATCGAAGTGATGCGGATGAATCCTCATATTGATTATGCTCTAGGAATAGATCTTTCTTCAGAAATGGTTCAAATTGGCAAACAAAAATGCGAAAGAACCCCCTTTGCAAAAAAAATAGAATTAAAGGTGGCAAGCGCAATGGCAATTCCAGTTCAAGACCATTTTTTTGATTGTGCAACGATCTCTTTTGGAATTCGAAATATGGAATCTATTTCCCTGTGTTTGCAGGAAATCGACAGAGTTTTAAAGCCAAAGGGAACTATCCTTATTTTAGAATTTTCTTTTCCTAGGCAAAAATGGTTGAAAAAATTTTACCTCTGGTACTTGCGAAATATGGTTCCCCTCATTGGAGGAATCCTCTCTAAAAATTTTGCTGCTTATCGCTATCTAAATAAAACCATTGAAGAGTTTCCCTATGGAAATGAGTTTTGCCGTTTGCTTGAAGAAGTAGGATTTAAAAAGGTGAAATGGATCCCTCTAACTTTTGGTATCGCATCAATTTATCATGGGATAAAAAAGTGACAAATCACTCCTATTGCCTTTCCATTGATCAAAAAAAATATCGCCATTTTCAGAAAAAATTTCTCTATTCCAAAGAAAAAGATCTTTTGCAAATTCTAGAAAAAGAGACCCGGTTTCCAAAATTTTATTGGAGGAGCAAAGATCGAAAAAGAGAATTTGGCTGTGTTGGAAAAATGGTCGAATTTTTCCACATCCCTAAGTTTGATCCAGAAAACGAATCTCCTGCAAGAATATTTGGAGGGCAAGCTTTTTCCAAATCAAAAAAAGCTCTGTCTATTTGGGTAAACTTCCCCAGATCTTATTTTTTCATTCCCTTTATGGAACTCGAAAAAAAAGAGCAGGGAATTGAAATCACCATCAACCAGCTAGATCAATCCTATGAAGGCAGCGATTTTTTTTCCTTTAAAAAAGTTGATCGGAGCTTTTCCAAAGGCTTTTTAACTTTGCCGAATCAGGAGCAGTGGACTTCTAAACTTCTCTTTTTTCAAAAAAAGATGAAAAACAAAGAATTGGAAAAAATTGTTTTGTCTAGAAAAGTAAAAATAGAGCAGTGCAAGGTATCTCCTTTTTTTCTTCTTAAGTCATTAAAAATCCAGTCGAAAAACAGTACTGTTTTCGCATTTTTTTATAATGAAGATGCCAGTTTTATTGGAGCAACTCCAGAGCGACTATATTTTCGGAAAAATAGAAAAATCACTGTAGATGCTGTTGCTGGAACACGGCCAGTTGGAAATTCTCCTAGTGAAAAAACTAGATTGCAAAATGAGCTGATGAATAGTGAAAAAGAAAAAAGGGAATTTGCTTATGTAAAGAACCATCTTTTTTCACTCTTGACCTCTCTTTGTAAGCCAAATTCCATTGAGCAAAGAGAAGGTACGATTACTACTTCTGATGTACAACATCTGCAAACAATCCTTTCAGGAACCTTGCCTTCAAAAGTCTCTGATCAAGAACTGATTTCCATTCTGCACCCAACCCCTGCTACTGCGGGATTTCCTATCAATGTTGCACTACAACAGTTGGGAAAAAAAGAGGGGTACGATCGAGGTTGGTATGCAGGGCCAATCGGCTGGTTTCAAGATAACTCTGCTGAGATTGCAGTTGCAATCCGCTCTGCCTTCGTCACAAAAAAAGAGGTGGATCTTTTTTCTGGGGTGGGAATTATCTCCGAGTCGGATTACCATTTAGAATGGAAAGAACTAAACGATAAAATTCAAACATTCATTAAGATATTAACGTGAATTGGGATATTGGAAATATCAATCAGGCTGCTGCAAAGCAGATCATCGATACGTTAGTTGAACAAGGAGTAGATGTTTTTTGTCTTTCTCCTGGATCAAGATCGACCTCTCTTGTTTTAGCCTTAGCTGACCACCCTAAAGCCACTTCTCATGTCCATTTTGATGAAAGAGGGATGGCTTTTTATGCATTTGGACTTGCTAAAGCAACAAAAAAACCAGTTGCGATCATCACCACTTCTGGAACTGCTGTGGGAAATCTCTTTCCTGCAATCATGGAGGCGTCTTTAGACAATCTTCCGCTCATCATGTTAACAGCAGATCGACCTCCAGAACTCAGAAACGCAGGAGCAAACCAAACAGTAGACCAGGTAAAGATCTTTGGATCCTATGTTCGCAAAGAATTTGACCTTCCCTGTTCCAATCTACCTGCCTCTTACTTAGCAAAAACTCTCTCTTATGCGGTTTTTCTCGCTAAAGCTTTAAAAGGGCCGATTCACCTCAACTGCATGTTTCAGGAACCTTTTTTACCTAAACAACAATCCTTTTTTCCTGTAGAGACAGGAACGAAGTATCTCTTTTCAGAGCAAAAGATTGTGGAAGAAGATGCAAAAATATTTGCCAATCTTTTTTCGAATAAAACTGGACTTTTTCTTCTAGGAGAGATGCATGATGCAACCTTTTTTCAACAGTTACAACTTTTAGCACACAAAACCAAATGGCCGATCTTAGCTGATATTTTATCTGGATTTCGATCGCTAAGAAATGAGACGATTGTCCACTACCATTCGATTTTACAAACTTTTTCAGAAACAGAGCCCGATATCATTCTTTATTTAGGGCAAAGAATTGTCTCTAAACATCTCCTTGAATGGATGAAGAAAAGAAAAAAGACAAAGATCATCCATGTCTCAGAACAATTTGATAGAATGGATCCCCATCACATTGTCGATGAAAGAGTTTTCACCTCTCCGGCCAATTTCATTCAATCGATTCTTCCACACATTTCTGAAAATAAAAATGAAGAGTGGCTAAATCAATGGAAGGAGTGGTCTCAAGTCTTACACCAGTGCAAAAAAAGCTATTTTGGCAATCAAGAGGAAATTTCAGAAGTTGGCATCATTGAACTTCTTCGAAATTCTCTAAATGAAAAAATAGCTCTATTTTTTGCAAATAGCATGCCAATTAGAGATGCAGATCACCTTTTCTTTCCGGAAAATCCCATTGGCCCGATTTTTGGGAAGCGGGCGGTTTCTGGGATTGATGGCAACATTGCTACTTGTATTGGACTCGCTAATGGTCTTAGAATGCCGATCATTTCTGTCTTGGGCGATCAAACTTTTCTCCACGATTTAAATTCACTTGCTATGGTGAAGAAAAGTAAGATTCCCATTATTTTTCTTGTGATCAACAATGGAGGAGGGGGAATTTTTTCCTTTTTGCCCATTTCCCAGAAAAATGAAAAAATCTTTGAGAGGTTTTTTGCCTCTGCCCACTCCCTTTCTTTTGAACATAGTGCAAAACTTTTTGATATCCCCTATGAAAAAGTGATAGATAATTCTCATTTTTCTGACCTTCTTGCTGATCTTGTGAAAAATCCAAGGAGCATGATCGTGGAGGTAATAACAGATCGCAAACAAAATGTCCTCGACCATAAAAAATTGGACCTTGCAATGAAAGAGGCTCTATGCACCAAATTGGCATTGGTAACGTAAATGGTTTCAAGCTTCTTTTTTTGCATGGATTTATGGGATGCAAAGAAGATTGGCTTCCCCTCATTTCTCATTTAAAAAGGGATTTTTTTTGCCTGGCAATCGATCTTCCTGGCCATGGAAATCTACCTTTCGATGGAAATCTTCTCCTTGAAACGGAAAAAATTTTTCAAAAGATTGATCCAAAACCAGAATTTTTGATTGGATATTCCATGGGAGGAAGGGTTGCTTTTCAATTAAATAGAAAATATCCATTTAAAAGAGTGATCATCTTTTCATCACATCCTGGGCTCTCATCAGAAGAAGAGAGGCAAAAAAGATGGCTGAGCGATCGCAAATGGATCGATATGCTAAAAACCGCCCCTTTTTCAGAATTTATCACTGCTTGGTACAACCAACCTACTTTTTCCACATTAATAAAAAAGAAGAAGATTTTTGAAAAAATCCTTGCACACAGAAAATTGCAAAATCCAGATGCTTTATCTGCTGTTTTACAAAATTTTAGTCTAGCTGTGCAAAAAAAATATCCGATTGCTCCTAACACTCAATTCTTTTTTGGCGAAAAAGATTTGAAATATGCAGATCTTTATCGTACACTTTCTTCGTTTATTCAAGTTACATGCATCTCTAAAGCAGGGCATGCAATCCATCTTGAAAAACCAAAAATTTGTGCAGAGGAAATCAGACGTGCAATCTCTTACAGCTGAATGGCTATCAGTGAAAACCTATACCGACATCAAATATCATAAGTACAAAGGAATTGCAAAAATCACCATCAATCGCCCAGAAGTGCGCAATGCATTTAGACCCTTGACAGTTCAAGAAATGTCAGATGCACTGCAAAACGCTAGATATGACCAAGAAATTGGCGTTATCATTTTAACAGGAGAGGGAAAAGAGGCTTTTTGTTCTGGCGGAGATCAGAGAGTTCGCGGAAATGCGGGATATGCCGATGATTCAGGGTTAGAACATTTGAATGTTTTAGATCTGCAAAAACAGATTCGATCTTGTCCAAAGCCTGTCATTGCCATGGTTTCTGGTTTTGCCATTGGAGGAGGCCATGTTCTCCATGTTGTTTGCGATCTCACCATTGCTGCAGACCATTCCATTTTTGGGCAAGTTGGCCCAAAAGTTGGCTCTTTTGATGGAGGGTTCGGCTCGAGTTATCTCGCTCGCATTGTAGGTCAAAAAAAAGCGCGAGAAATCTGGTTTCTCTGCCGCAGATACACTGCCCAGCAGGCATATGAAATGGGGCTTGTCAACTGTGTCGTTCCCTACGAAGAGTTGGAATCCACTGCGATTTCCTGGTGTGAAGAAATTCTAAAACATTCTCCTCTAGCTATTCGATGTCTTAAATCTGCGTTTAATGCTGACTGTGACGGACAAGCTGGTTTGCAAGAACTAGCAGGCAATGCAACTCTGCTTTATTACATGACAGAAGAAGCAAAAGAGGGACATAGCGCTTTTTTAAAAAAACAACCCCCCAATTTTTCTAAATTCCCTAAAAGACCATGAACCTATCCACAAATTCTAAAAATTTGATTTTTATAAGATTTTTCCATTATATTTTGATTCTGCTTCGAAGGACATACTTGCATAAGTAGGCCAAGAAGCGGTATCGAAATATAGTGAAAAAGATATGAAAAGCAGGCTTTAGAATTTGCGGATAAGTTCATGATTGAAGAAATAAAGAAATTTCCGATATTTAAAATCTGTCTGATGGCTACCCGGCCAAAGACTCTTCCAATTAGCATTTGTCCTGTTCTCATCGGTAGCTCTCTGGCAATCACCATGGGATCTTTTCGCATCCTTCTCTTTTTATCTATCTTGCTGACTGCTTTGGGAATTCAAATTCTTGCGAATCTAGTGAATGACTATTTTGATTTTGTCAAAGGGGTAGATTCAAGTGCAAGAAAAGGTCCGATCCGAGTCATGCAAAGTGGACTCATGAGTCAAAAAACGATGAAAAACTTTATCTACTTTATCATCTTGTCCACATCAATCACTGTGGTTCCTATCATTGTGGAAGGAGGCTTAGTTTTTATCCTTCTTTTCCTTTTATCCATTTTTCTCGCTATCGCTTACACTATGGGACCTTTTTCTCTCTCTTATCTCGGGATTGGGGAACCCTTCACCTTTTTATTTTTTGGGCCCATTGCTGTCTTTTCTACCTTTTTTCTCTATACACACCAGATCAACATGGAATCGATTTTTGCAGGAGTTGCTCCAGGACTTTTCTCTGCTGCTATTTTAAATCTAAATAATATGCGAGATGTAGAAGAGGATAAAGCTGCTTCAAAAAAGACGCTTGCTGTGCGATATGGCCTTCCTTTTGTAAAAACACTTTTTGCCTTTTTGATCCTAACTAGTTGTCTATCCCCTCTTACTTTTTCTTGGAAACATCCCTTTTCTCTCCTTTCGACATTGACCATTTTCCCTGCCATTTTCCTCATTCGCGAAGTTTGGCGAGAAGAAAACCTTATTCAGTTAAACCAAGCTTTTGGAAAAACAATAAAACTTCTTTCAATCTATACCTTTCTTTTCTGTATCGGATGGATGCTGTAAAAATCCGAAGAATTGGATGGAAACCCTTTACCCTTTCTTTTAGACAGCTCAAAAGGAGAGGTCTACTTCTTCACCTCGAAAGTGAAACTGGAAAAGAGACTCTTGGAGAAATTTCTCCCCTTCCTAGTTTTAGCAGAGAAAATTTAGATCAGGCAGAAAATCAACTTAAGATGTTTCAATCTCAAATCTTGAAGACTGATTGGACAGAAAAAAAAATAAAGGAGCTAGAGCAAATTCTTTATCCTTCGGTCGCATTTGGTCTGCAAAACGCCCTTTGGGATATTCTTACTCCTATGGATTCAATTTCTTGTTCTATAGCTGCTTTTTTTTGGGGAACATTTGACCAGATCTTAAAAGATGCGGAACAAGCTAAAATCAAAGGATACAAAACGGCAAAATTAAAAGTAGGTAATCTATCTCATAAAGAGGTTAAGCTTTTAATCGATCTCCTAAAAAAAACTTTCACCCTTCGCATTGATTTTAATCGAAAGTGGAAACCCACTGAAATTTTTTCCCTATTATCCCAATATCGATCTAGTGATTTTGAATACATTGAAGAACCTGCTTTACACAAAAAAGAATTTTCTGCATTCAATTTCCCATTTGCCTTAGATGAAACGGCCCGAGAAAATTCGATTGCAAAGTTCTTTTCCCACCCTTTTTTTTATGCAATCATTTTCAAACCAATGATTTCAAAAATTTCCCCCTTTCTCGATAAAAGAGTTATCTTAGGATCTTCCTACGAAAGTGGAATCGGTACAGCCCATATTGTTAGACTTGCTAAAAGGCTCAAATTGGACCATTTTGTTCTTGGACTTGGCCCGTATGAATTTCTTGAAAAGGATCTTTTGCAAGAGCGGTTAAAAATTGAAGAAGGAAAAATGACCATTCCTGCACAATTAAATGTATGAACCTGGGTTTTGAGTTTGAAGATTCTCTATCATAATCAATTGATTTCTCATGGAGATTTTTGCTCGATCGTTTCTGGTTTTGCAGATTATTTGGATACCCTTTGTCTTCCACCCCATAGCCTGGTGGCTTTTCTTGCACATCCTACCCTGCACCACATTGCATTTCTTTTTGCTTTGTGGGAAAGAAAACTCACTGGTTGCCCCTTGAATCCTCGCTTTCCGGATCTGGTTTTAAAACAGATATTATCAACGTTAAATTTCTCATCTTTTATTGAACCGGAAAAAATTTCTCTAAATCCAAAAAACGAAAAAAAAACCATGGAATTCGACCCCTCCTTCATTGGAGTAATGATCTTAACTTCAGGATCGATGGGAAAACCAAAAATTGGCTGTCTTTCTATGGAAAATATCTTTGAAAATGCAAAAATTGCTTCTTCCTATCTACAATTAACTAGCGAAGATTATTACCTCCTTTCTCTTCCTTTATTTCACATTAGCGGTCTTGCTACTGTTTGCAGAGCTTTTATTGCAGATGCAACCCTTGTCATCTCCAATGAAAAAAGGGAAATTCCAGATGGAGTCACCCATATTTCTATGGTTCCAACACAACTTTACAGTTTATTGGAAAAAGGTAAAAAAGAGGTTGAAGAAAAAATATCTAAAGTAAAGTGTATTTTGCTGGGAGGAGCCCCTCTTTCTCCTGTGCTTTATCATAAAGCAGTTCAATTTGGCACTCCAGTGTACACAACATATGGTTTGACGGAGATGTCTTCCATGGTGAGTTTAAACAGATCTCGAGAAGAGTTAACTTCTGGCCCTGTTCTTCCTTGTTCAGAATTGAAAATTGCAAAAGATGGGGAAATCTTGGTCAAAGGCAAAACTCTTTTTAAAGGGTATTTGCAAGAAGATCAATCCATTGACCTGCCACTCGAAGAAGGATGGTTTGCAACCAAAGATCTTGGGATGCTAAACGAAAAAAATGAGCTTATCTGTTTGGGAAGAAAGGATCGGCTTTTTATTTCTGGAGGAGAAAAAATCAGGCCTGAAGAAATCGAAGCAATTCTTTTAACTTTCCCAGAAATAAGAGAAGCTCGTGTTCTCCCTCAAGAAGATCCTAAATGGGGAATGCGGCCTGTAGCCTACCTTTTTTCTATGGCTAAAGACCTATCTATCAAAAAAATTCAAGAGGAGCTTAAAGCAAGACTGCCTTATTACAAACTGCCGAAAGAATTTGTAGTTATGAAAAATGAAAACCAATTTAGATCTGTTTTAAAACTTCCTTCAAAGGGGTTGGAAGCGGAATAGACTGCTTTGTTTGCTTTGAAATCGTTGCGTGAATAATGGTTGTTTTTCCCACAACTATCTCCTTTTTTAGATGGTAATAAGAAGTCAAAAGAGCAAAGGAACGCCTCCCCATTTTCGATAAATCCAGTCTGGCTTCAATTTTATCCCCTGCCTTAATTGGACCTATGAAATCGGCTTCAGCACGGACAATGGGCATCAAAAAATCTGAGGATTCAATGAGCTCTCCCAACAAAAACCCCTTATTGATCAAAAATTCCTCAAAGGTTTCGAGTCCCAATTTAAAGAGTTCTGAAAAATAGATGGCTTTCGTCGCATCTGTTTCTCGCAAAAAAATATTTCTCCTATAACTAAACATCTCTGGTCGTTAAAATTATTTATTATGTCGTTAAAAGCAATTCTCTTTTTTCTTTTTTTCTGCTTTTCCCTGTGTAGTGAAGAAAAAGTGATAATCATCATTGCAAATTACTGCATAGATGTAAATCCCCTTTCAGAAGCATTAAATGAAAGAGGGGTTGAAGCAAAATTTGTCCTCAAAAAACTAGATGACCTTTTTCCTCCTTTGCATCCATTGAAAAAGAAATGGCTTAAATTGGGGAAAAAAATGGGATTTGATTTTTCGATCCCCATCCAATTGGAAAAAAATGTTGAAAAGGTTGTTTTTTACAATCTAAGTAATAAATTTTTTAAAAGATCCAAATGGTATAGAATTCCAAAGGAAAAATTTCTTCTTTTCATGTGGGAACCTCCTATCATTTTATCCCGAATGTACAGATCTCCAAATCGATTTTGTTCTAAGATTTATACCTGGAATGATGCTCTTGTGGATAATAAGACCTTTTTTAAGCTTTATTATCCAGAACTCCAACCCATGAGAAAGAATCTAATTCCATTCGAAAAGAGAAGATTGTCTACTTTAGTTGCTTCCAACTTCACTAGTAAAAAATCCAATGAGCTTTATTCTGAAAGAAAAAAAGTGGTCGAATTTTTTGAAAAAAAGGAGGGGGAGGATTTTCATTTCTTTGGAAGAGGCTGGGACGCAACTCTTTTTAAAAATTACAAAGGGGCGATTCAAAACAAGGAAGAGGTGATTTCCCATTTTCGTTTTTGCTTTTGCTACGAAAATTCAAAAGAGCTCAAGGGATACATCACGGAAAAAATATTTGACTGTTTTGCAGCAGGGGTTGTTCCCATTTACCTTGGAGCTCCAAATATTGAAGAATACATCCCTAAAAGCTGCTTTATTAGTCCAAAAGATTTTGAAAACTTAGATGAGCTCTATAAATTCTTGAAAAATATGCCAAGAGAAACATATGAGGCTTATCTTGCAGCCATTCAAAAATTTTTAGAAAGCAAATCTGCCCAAAATTTTTCAAAAAAAAATTTTTTAAAGATTTTTTGTTCAGCTGTTATTGAAAAAGAGGAGATTTTTTAACCTTTTTAGCAAGAAAAGGTTACCATTAAATTATCTCGTTTTTTTCTTTCTAAAAAAGCTATCTAGATTGTCGAAAAAAATCCCGTTTCTTATACTCCAATCCTTTACCCATAATTCACCTTACACACAAAGGCAGGATGAAGCATGGATCAAATTGCAGTTAAGCTTTCTGAATCTCTACCCTTTTTAGATCAGTTAAAACAGGAGTCTGGTATGCGTGAAAACCTGACTTTAGAAAAAGATTCTGATTCTCTGCTTTTCAGC
The DNA here is from genome assembly GCA_022614855.1 of Chlamydiota bacterium. Taxonomy (GTDB): domain Bacteria; phylum Chlamydiota; class Chlamydiia; order Chlamydiales; family Rhabdochlamydiaceae; genus JAKEHU01. The sequence goes on along the minus strand of JAKEHU010000019.1, from coordinate 34,594 downwards.
GGAGAGTTGAAACTATTAAAAGGAAAATTCTCTGAGGGAATCACTCTTTTCGAGCAAGCGAGCCAATCGGATCCATCCAATCCTTTTCTTTTCTATCGTCAAGGCCTAGCTCTATTTGAATATGGTAGCGAAGAAGCCAAATCAAAAGCCCTGTTTTTCGCTACGAAGAAATTCAAAAAAGCTTTGCAACTTTTTCCAGACTTTATTGAAGCTAAACATGCTCTTGCGAATGCTCTTGTAGAAATCGGAAAAATATTTGAAGAGCAACACTATTTCATAGAAGCTCAAGAAAAATATCTCCAGGTGATAAAGCTCACTGAAAAGGAAAAGAATTATCCTCTTTCAGATCTCCATTGGGATTTTGGGGTAGTTTGGTTGCACATTTTTGACTATTCAGAAGAAGCAGTAGATCTACAATATGCTTTGCAAAATTTTGAAAAAGCAACTGAGTATGGTCAATCTTTCCCCTGTGATTTCTGGATTGACTATGGAAGAACGTGCATGAAACTAGCGCAAGTAATTGGAGATGTGCGCCTCTATGTAAAAGCCATTCATTATTTTAAACATGCAATTTCCCAATCAGACCCCTCTTTTGAAAGTTGGAATCTTTTGGCAAATTCTTTAGCTTCGCTCTATTCTCTTACGCACGATGAAGACCACTTTTCTCAAGCAAATGATTGCTTTGCTGCAACTGCGAATTTAAGACCAAATAATAGCGCGGTTTGGTTTGAATGGGCCTTGTTTTTGGCCCAAAGCGCTAGGAGAAATAAAGATTTAAAGCGAATTAGGTCTGCCATTGAAAAATGTCACCATGCTTACGTGCGCGATCAAAATAACCCGCAAATCATAGCTCTTTGGGGAGCTTCCCTTGCTCTTTTGGGAGAATTGACAGATCGGCTTGATTTGATCAATGAAGGGCATAATAAAATATCAGATGCACTTGATTTGACAGAAGATGATCCTGAAATCTGGTATTTTTATGGTCTTTGTTTAAATTCTTTTGGCCACTATTTCACCGATTTTGACTACTTTTATCAAGCAATTGAAAAATTTCAGGTAGGTCTTTCTATTGATCGCACCCATTACACTCTCTGGCATGCCCTAGCAACCACTTATACTGCCGTAGGTATCCTGGAATCCGATCCTGAAGCCTTAGAAAAATCACTAAAATTTTATAAAAAAGCCATCAACTTCTACCCTTCCAGCTATTTCATTTTTGACTACGCTTTTTCCCTATCCAAAGTAGGAGAGCTTTGTCAAAATCAAGATTTTTTAGAAGAAGCGGTAAAAAAATTTGAGCAAACGCTCAGTTTACAAAAAAATGCAATTTATCTTCATCCCGATTGGCTTTTCTCTTATGCTTGTACACTCGACATGCTCGGAGACTTTTATGAAGATGAAACCTATTATTCTCGAGCAATTGAAATTTTTTCTCATGTATTGATGATAGATCCAGACTTTCCGCAAATTCACTACTGCTTATCACAGAGTTTTTGCCATCTGGGAGAACTCAATGGAGAGGCTGAGTTTTTTTATCGATCTCTCCACCACTTAAGACTTGCTCATAAACACCAAGGTGATGATGAGCAGATTGCACTCGAGTGGGGGATCATTTTGATGAATATTGCAGAGCATTGTCATGATAGTTCTGAAATGGAGCAAACTTATCGAGAAGCGGAACAAAAGCTAATCCATGCCGCAAAACTAGGGAATCTTCAAGCGTATTATTATTTGGGATGTCTTTATTCGATTTTGAAGCAATATGAAAAGGCAATGAGTTTCATTTTAAAAGCTGATGCGTTCAAATCCTTGCCACTTTTAGATGAAATACTGCAAGATGACTGGCTAGATGGTTTAAGATCAACTGTAGATTTCCACCAGTTCCTTTCTCATCTTGAAAATCGCTCGCAGATGAGGGAGGAAAAATAATTTTTTCTACTCGCTGGCTTATTTCCTTAGCTGGAATATGATTATTACCCTATATTTTTATGGATAAACGCACGCTCCTTTTCATTTTTCTTATCATCGCCTCTTTTTTTCTCATGCATTACTGGTTTGAACGACCAGTTCAACCTCCAAAACAATTAGAACCAGCCACAATTAAAGTAGAAGCTCCTGAAAAGGAAAATGGAGGATCCATTCCCTTTGCAAAGCTATATGCTGATGAAAGGTTGACAGAATTTGTCACATGGGCCATTCAAAATAGAACGCACTATCTTACCCTATCTTGGGGGAAAAATCTTCCCTCTACTCTCTATGTGCAAAGCGTAGATGCGAAAGCTAGTTCTGATCGTCTGACTTTGACAGCAAACCCGGATAAAGAGATGGGAAAACCAGCTCTTTACTCTATTTTTCCCAATGAAAAAGTTCGTATTCCCTATTTAGCTCCTACAACGAAATATCCAGCAAAACTCATCTTCTTTTCCGATGAGAATCGGCAAATTCATATCGCTTCAGGAGAAACATACGGCGAAAGCACGATCATTCTCAAAGATCCTCCTTCAACAGATGCTCTTGCACTTTTTTTCTATAAAAATGAATACATTCCGTACGGCGTATATGATCCTCAGAGAAAATCGATAAAACCCCTTCTTGATTTTGCCTCCTTTAGCTCTAGAAGAGTAGATGTTCTTGCAATCGATGCTAACATAGATACTGCCTTAGACAATCAGCGCTACTATGTTTTGGAAAATGACTATCAACAGCTTGTTTTTTCCAATATCAATGGAGCGCTAGTAGAAATCAATTTACCTTTCAAAAGTAAGAAAAATACCAAAAGCGTCGTGCGAGAAATTGAGATTGATCGAATTTTAAGTGAGGCCTATTCCTACGATGACTATTTTCCTCAAAATCCTTATCAAATTGGAGCTGCCAGCAGCTCCTTAATATCAGATCGATCTTTGGGGGGATACTATCCCCTACTGCGCCGCAATATTTTAACAGCTACAGGAAAGATATCTACCCAGATTCCACCCTACTATTACGCCTTTGCCATTTTTCCTGAGCAAAAAGAGGCAGAGTTTCAAGTTTATCAGTTAAAGCGTTTTGAAAAAAATCTTATAGAATTTGAGCTTTCTGAGTCAAATCGGCGCATTACGAAAACATTTTCTTTTCCCGCTGAGAACAGCGCCCCCTATTGTTTCGATCTCACTGTTAGAGTAGAAGGAGATTCCAGAGGACTTTTCCTCGCTTCAGGCATTCCTGAGGCAGAGCTCATTTCAGGAAATTTTTCTCCCATGCTTAAATATAAAATCACCAAGAATAAAAAAGTGGTGATAGAAAATTTAACCATTCCTAAATCTTTGACCCAATTTTCTTTAATTCAACCCGATTGGATCAGCAATGGAAACGGCTTTTTTGGAATCATTATCGATCCTCTGCTTAAAGTAGGCTCTGGATTTACAGCAGAACCTATTCCTGGGCAAGTTGTTCCTTCTCGCTTGACGATGATCGATGCGAGATACAATCTTTATCCTGCAGATCGCTATCCAGGTTATATCATGCAGCTTCCTTTGAACCCCTCTGGGGGTACTATGAAATTTCGAATTTTTGCAGGTCCTTTTGAAAATGCTACTTTAAAAAGTGTTGATGCTGCTTATACAGATCCAGTAACCGGGTATCATCCAGACTATGTTTCAGTTCAAGGGTTTCAAGGATTTTTTGCCTTTATTTCTGAACCCTTTGCAAAATTTCTCTTCATCCTCATGAACTTTTTTCACCAAATCACCCATTCCTGGGGTATTTCGATCATTCTTTTAACTGTGGCTCTTCGCATCATGCTCTACCCTTTGAATAACTGGTCAATTAAATCTACTGCAAAACTCCAAGAAATCGCGCCACAAGTCACAGCTATTCAAGAAAAATACAAAAAAGATCCCAAGAGGGCTCAATTAGAAATTATGAGCCTCTATAGAGAAAAAAAAGCCAATCCTTTTAGCGGGTGTCTTCCCCTGCTCATTCAACTCCCTTTTTTAGTCGGCATGTTTGATCTACTAAAATCGACTTTTGAACTAAGAGGTGTTCCGTTTATTCCAGGATGGATCGATAACTTGACTGCTCCTGATATCCTCTTTAGCTGGAATTATCCTATCATCTTTTTTGGCAACCAGTTTCACCTCCTTCCCATTTTGCTTGGCATTGTGATGTACATCCAACAAAAGTATGCAAATCCCAGCAACCTAAAGGTAAAAACAGCGCTTACTGATCAGCAAAGACAACAGAAATTCATGGGAAATATCATGACGATTGTTTTTACTGTGATGTTTTACCATTTTCCTTCAGGATTAAATATTTATTGGCTTTCATCTATGCTCCTAGGTATTTTGCAACAGTGGTGGACCTTCAAAAGGCTGAAAGCAAAAGATGAAAGGCTAAAGGCTAAAGGCTAAAAAAGGGAAAGGAGAATTATCAAATTCTCTAATTTAGCCTTTAAACTTTAGACTTTAGACTTCAAATTATGGAACAATGGGAAAATTTTCTTAAAAAGCAAGAAAAGGATCTAGGAAAAGCTACGGTAGATAAATGGCTTCGATCTCTTAAAATTATCAATTATGATGCAGCCAATCTTTATCTCGAAGCAATAGAACCATTTCAACTTCTCTGGTTTGAAGAGCATATCCGCCCAAAAATCCTCATCTCATTTATCAATGATAATGAGAGACCAATCCAGATACATCTTTCTTTGCAAAACGCGATAAAAGAAAAAAAAAAGAACAAAATCCCTCCTTTTTACCCTATCGCATTTGAAGCAGATAAAATAGATCCAAAAATGAATTTTGAAAATTTTATTTGCAGTGAAAAAAATCAATTCATTTTTCAATTTTTTTTGAATTTTACACCAGGGATCTACAATCCAATCTTTCTTCATGGGCCGCAAGGAATTGGCAAAACCCATCTTCTTATGGCCTTTGCAAATCTCTTAAAAGCAAAAGGTCATAAAGTTTTTTATGTTCATGCAGAAACGTTTACAGAACATCTCGTAAAAGCTATTCGAGCGTTTCAAATGGAACAATTTAGAAAAATCTATAGACAGAACCAAACTTTAATCATCGATGATGTTCACCTTTTTGCAAGAAGAAATGCCACTCAGGAAGAATTTTTTAATACATTTAATGCTCTTCACCAAGCTGGGCAACAAATCATCCTCAGTAGCCACTTTCCCCCATTTAGATTAAATGAGATTGAACCCAGATTGATCAGTAGATTTGAATGGGGAATTCTTTTTCACCTGCAAAAACTGCAGCTGGAAGAGCAAAGAGCTCTCTTAAAATCTAAAGCGGACTACTTTGGAATTCACTTTGGAATCGAAACAATCGATTATCTTATCAAAACATTTTCTTCTTCTACCCGCTCTCTTTTGCGTGCCTTAGACGCTTTCATTTTGCGCACACAACAATTGAGATTAAAAAAAGAAAAAAAAATCACTCTTTTAGAAATGAAGGAGATTCTTCACGATCTCATTCAAGAAGAAAAACAAGATGCGTTATCGCCAGAGAAAATTATTCACTTTACTTCACAGTATTTCGGGATTACCACTCAAGATATCTTGGGAAAGTCTCAAACACAAGAAAGCTCTCACCCAAGGCAATTAGCAATGTACTTTTGTAGAGAATTACTCAATTTGTCCTATTTAAAAATTGGACATTTTTTTTCAAGGGACCATTCCACAGTCATGACTAGCATTAAACAAGTTCAAGAAAAGATTGAAAATAGAGACTCAGCAATTCTCACTTCGATTGAAGAAATTTCTAATAAGTTGGAAGCTTAATTCGACAACTTAAATTCGGATAAATCGCTCTCCGGCCTTCCCATGCGTTGGAGGTAGTGGGGTTTCTCTTGGAATTTCTCTACCTTCGCAAATAGCTTTTGCCTTCTCTCTCCATTTTTCTACTGCATCGATGAAAATGGGCGCAAAACGGCGAAGAGCATGCGGGTCAGCACCTATTCCCATATCGAGAACTGCGTGCATTAAAATCAATTCTTCAGCAACAGCTACTCCAACACCACCCCCGGCCATCTGACCGCCAAGCATTGATCCCTCTAAGAGGGCTTCATAAAGTTGCAAGCGAGTTTTGTTGTCTTTAGGAAGGGTTTCTAAGATCGGGGCGTAAAGGTAAAGCTTATCTGTTTTTTCTTCATAAGTCATGTGAAAGGAAAAAATGTTGTCAATTCCCAGAATACAGGTTTTATTTTCATCAAAAACCAGTTCGAGATTAAGTTCTTTTCCGAATTCTTTTAAATTCTGCCTTGCATTTTCTAATGACATCTACATTGCCCTCCTTAGTCTGCTATCTAAAAAGCATTATCAATGAGAATAAAGTTTCTCAACGCTTAGGAAAAATAGCAAGAAAAAATATCTTTAACATTTTTTCCTGAAGAAAATATACCAGATTTATCTATTGAGAATAAAGAATTAAATATTTTATTCATAACTTGAGGCCGTTGCATAATTCAATTAGAATGAAAAGTAAAAAAATTTCTACACAAAAGGGATTTCCAACCCCCTTGGGCCATTCATTTAAAGAAAATGGAGCGAATTTTGCTATCTTTTCCAAACATGCAAAATCTGTAACATTGAGTCTATTTTTGCCAAAATCTAATAGACCTTTTGCAGAGATTCCCTTAGATTCTAAAATCCATAAAACCGGGTCAATTTGGCATATTTTCATCGAAAATATTTCAAATGAATTTGAGTATGGATACCGAATCGATGGCCCCCACGTATCAAAAAAAGGCCTCATCTTTAACCCTGATCAAATTCTCATCGATCCATATGCAAAATCTTTAAATAGTTCAAATATCTGGGGAGATATCAAAAATTGGAAACACTTGCGGAATCAAGCAATTCGAGAAAAAGCTTTTGATTGGGAAAATGATTCCCCTCCACAAATCCCTTTATGTGATTTGCTCATTTATGAAATGCATGTGCGCGGTTTTACCAAACACCCTTCAAGTCAAGTCAGCCACTCTGGTACCTTTTTAGGAGTGGTAGAAAAAATTCCCTATTTAAAAAGTTTGGGGATCAACGCAATAGAACTTTTGCCAATTCAAGAATTCAATGAAATAGAAAATCTGCATAAAAATCCAAAGACCCACAAGCGGCTTTACAACTATTGGGGTTATTCCACTGTAAATTTTTTCAGTCCGATGAATCGATATGCAACCTCTTCTGAATTTGGAAGTGCAATCAATGAATTTAAAATGATGGTCAGAGAATTGCATAAACAGGGAATTGAAGTGATTTTAGATGTTGTTTTCAACCACACTTCCGAAGATGGTATAAAGGGTCCTTACTGCTCTTTTAAAGGAATTGACAATGCTGTTTATTACATCCTGCAGCAAGATGGAAAACATGCAAATTTTTCTGGATGTGGAAATACATTTAATTGCAACCATCCAGTTGTCTTGGAACTCATTGTGAAAGTGCTCAGATATTGGGTTGTAGAAATGCACGTGGATGGATTTCGCTTTGACCTTGCTTCGATTTTTTGTAGAAATGAACATGGATCTCCCATAAATGATCCTCCCATCGTAAGAGCTATTTCTGAAGACCCTATTCTTTCGGGAAGAAAATTGATCGCTGAGCCTTGGGATATAGGAGGTCTATATCAAGTGGGCCATTTTCCGGGAAGATGGGCAGAGTGGAATGGTCAATATCGAGATGTTGTGCGAAGATTCATAAAGGGCACAGATAATCAAAGCGGACCATTTGCTAGTCGAATTTCCGGCTCGCAAGATCTCTACGGGTATAACCGTAAGCCTTATCATAGCATCAACTTTGTCACATCGCATGACGGTTTTACTTTGCGAGATCTGGTCAGTTACCAGCAGAAACACAATTCTGAAAATGGAGAACACAACCGAGACGGCTTGAGTGAAAATGACAGCTGGAATTGTGGAGAAGAAGGAGTTACAGATGACCCAATAATCAACGAGCTTAGAATGAGACAAATGAAAAATTTCCACCTTGCTTTGATGATTTCTTTGGGAACCCCCATGATTCTTATGGGAGATGAATATGGTCACACAAAAAATGGCAATAATAATACTTACTGTCATGACAACGAAAAAAATTGGTTTCTATGGGATCAATTGCAGAACCAGAAAGATTTTTTCCGATTCTTTAAAAAAATGGTCGACTTTCGGAAAAAACATCCAGTTTTTCAGGCAACAGAATTTTTAAAAAATGAAAATGTGGATTGGCATGGAATTGAGCTATTCAAACCAAATTGGGGAATAGAAAATCGTTTTGTTGCTTTTCATTTAAAACAAGAGACTCGCCCAGATCTCTACATTTCATTTAATGCAAATTCTGAGCCAATACAAATGCAAATTCCTCTTCTTCAGGAAACAAAAAGATGGAAGCGAATTGTCGATACCTTTCTCTCTTCCCCTGACGATTTTAATGATAATCCTGCAAATTCGCCCAATGTTGCAGATAAATATGAAATGCAACCATACAGTGCATTGATTTTGGAGGCGTTTTAGGATACGATTGCAAAATGCGAGCAAGACTCTTTATTCTTTTCTATTTTAGTATACTTTTCTTCGGTTGCCAAAAGCCCAATGCAAATGAGAACTCTTCCGTTGAGTCTCACCCAACCACCGCTCTCATTCCCTTATTTGACTCCTCTTCCCATACATTGCCTTGGGATGTGGCAAATGAGTTGACCTATTCCATTAGACAAAAGTTGGTAAAAAATGGAAAGCTGTCTCTTCTCAATGATTCTATCACTTCTAAAGTCAAAAAAAAATTAAGAGAAACCAGCAATCCTCTAGGTGTGGATAGTGAATTTATTAAGGAACATTTTAAAAATAAGGAAATCCTTATTTTTATGGAACTCGTCTACTACAGAGAAAGCCTCCTTGATGAGCAAGAAAATGCGGGAATGAACCACCCTTCAGAGATTGAAATTGCCGTTCGTGTAAAAGTTTTAGATCTAAGAGCTTCCCAAATAAACATTCTGCTCCAAGAACTGGTAAAACATCGTGCGATTGTCCCAAGAGCCTGTCTCAATAAAATTTCCAACGAGATTTCGGGAGATTTTGAGGCAGATTTTCCAAATTTTTCTGAAGACAGTATTGGAGAAACTACAGACGAGGAAAAATTTAGAACATCTGACCAAAAGAACCGAAATATCAAAGAGAATTTTATTGAGATAGGTTCACAAAAGGCAGATATGCAACAAGTCTGGAAAGAAACAGCTTCTTCGATATCTCCTATTGATCTCGTCCACAAAGAATTAGCAGAAATCATCGCAATAAAGATTGAAGAGTCCATTTTACGTGAGGAACAATGAGGACAGGTTCATGACCCAAGACTTTTCGCTCTTTCTCATCTTAATTACTGCTCTATTTTTAAATGGAGCTGCTTATTTCACTCGTTTTTATCATCTTCCTGCCTATGATCCTAAAAAAGTTCTACCTATCCAGGTCAAAGAGATCTTCATGGTATTTGCTATTTATCTAATACTTTCCATGATTTTTGCTCCTACAATAGCCAAATGGATCATCCACCATGTCAAGGAACATGGCCATAAAAAAATGATCATCCTTTCTCTTAGCGGAGTACAATGTGCTGTTCTCTTAGTAGTTTTGGCATTGACTTGGGGTTACTTGAAAAAAAAGGTTTCGTTTGTAAATCGCATGATAAAAGATTCTTATGAAAAGAGTAGGATTTATGATTTTTTGGTTGGTGGTTATGCATGGTTAATTAGCTTTCCCATAGTGATCATCGTTGAATATCTAGTTGATACTCTCATCTTTCGCATTTTTGGACCCCACCCCTATGAACAAACCGCCGTACATTTTGTCAGATTAACAAAAGAATCTCCTTTAGCTCTTTGGTTTGCCATCATTGCTGCAGTCATTTTAGCCCCCATTTTAGAAGAGCTTCTTTTCAGAGGACTCTTACAAAATTATTTCAAACGCTACCTTGGAAGAGCAAAGGGAATCGTTCTTACCGCGCTTTTTTTTGCACTTTTTCATCTCACAGCTCGCCAAGGATTTGGAAATATTCCACTTGCCTCAGCGATTTTTGTTTTGGGTATTTACCTAGGATTTGTATATGAGCGTCAATCCTCTCTTTATGCTTCACTAGGACTTCACGTAACTTTTAATGGAATGAGCATTTTACGCATTCTTTTTTTACCTGAAAACTAAGGATTTGATGAAAAAGATTGATAGTTTTGGAATTTCGGATATTGGACTTAGAGAAAATAATGAAGATGCTTGGCTTCACATGTCCAGAGAATCTTGTTTCATTTTGACAGATGGAATGGGAGGGCATCAGGCTGGAGAAGTAGCCTCGCTGCAAACCATCAACCACCTCTCTTCATTTCTAAAATCTCTGCTTTCACAGGAAAAAAAATATACCCCATCCAATTTGAAAAAGCTTCTCTATACAGCAATTATTGAAACAAACAATTATGTCTATTCACTTTCCATGCAAGATACAGATTTACAAGGAATGGGCACAACTCTCTGTCTGGCACTTATCTATGACTCTTCACTCATTTATGCTCATGTCGGCGACAGTAGAATTTACCGCATTAAAAATGAAAAAATTGAACGGTTGACTCGGGATCATTCCTTAAAAGATGAATTTCCTTTGAGAGGAGATATGAGGAAAAATTCCATTCCTTTAAAAAATGCAATTACAAGGGCCATCGGCACCTCCCCACATGTAACTCCTGAGGTAAAAACAACGACTCTTCATCCTGATGAAATTTATCTTCTATGTAGCGATGGATTGACCGATGCTTTAACTGATGAACAAATTTTAAAAATTATTCTTCACACCTCAAATTTTCAAGAAGCGGCAAAAGCGCTTGTTCACCTAGCCAAATTAGCAGGTAGTACCGATAATATTACTATTATTTTATTCAAAGCCTACACATAATTATTCCTATTAATTTCAATAATTATGAATTTAGATAATAATGCTACAACACAGATCGATCCTCGAGTATTAGAGATTTTAATCGAGGAATTAACAGGAGAAAACGGCAACCCCTCAAGTGTTCACTCTCTCGGGAAAAAAGCAAAGAAAAAATTAGAGTCTTGTCGATCTGAAATTGCCTCTTACTTTTCTGTTAAACCTCATGAAATTATTTTTACATCCGGTGGTACTGAAGCCTTAAATTTGATCATTTTGGGGCTTTTAGGAGAAAAAAAAGGACATATTATCACTTCCTCCATTGAACATTCCGCAGTCTTTCATACTGTCCAAAGAATGGAAAAGGTTGGGTTTACTGCCACCTACCTATTCCCAAATCAAAAAGGATTTATTGAGCCTGAATCCGTTGCAAATGCAATCCAATCTCAAACAAGGCTCATCATTTTAAGCGCTGCAAATAGTGAAACAGGCGTGAAAAATCCTCTCATAGAAATAGGAAAAATTGCTTTAGGAAGGAAAGTCTCCTTTGCTATAGATGCAATTGGAATCATTGGAAAAGAGATTTTTTCCATTCCACATGGGGCAAAAGCAATCGCCTGCTCTGGTCATAAATTTCATGGTCCTAAAGGAGTTGGCTTTGCCTGGATCCAATCAGATACTCCTGTTGAAGTGCAAATTTCAGGAGGAAACCAAGAATTCTCAAAAAGAGGGGGTACAGAAAATCTTCCAGCGATTGTTGGTCTTGCAAAGGCAGTGGAAATCCTTCGAGAAGAGCTTCCTGAAGCCGCTACAAGGATAAAAATCCTTCGAGATCTTTTAGAACACGGGATTCAAGAAAATATTCAGGGTATCATTATTCATGGAAAAGATGGAGAAAGAGTCTGCAATACATCCAATATTTCTTTCCCAAATATCGACGGCGAACTTTTTACCATCTATCTTGACCAAGCAGGAATTGCTATTAGTCAAGGTTCTGCCTGCAGCTCTGGCTCCTTAGAGCCTTCAAGAGTCTTATTAAACATGGGAATCGCCAGAGATGTCGTAAAAAGATCTCTCCGTTTTTCCTTAAGCCGTTTTACTACTCTTGCAGAAATTGAAAAAGCCATAGAAATCATCTGTGAGATTTACAATCAGATAAATCAAAAAATCCATTGCTAATCCCGCCATCCTGCATTATCCTGTTCTCTGTGATCTCTGTGGTAAATTTAAAATTGGCACAGGCACCGACATGATAAAGATAGAATTAGAGCATTGTTTTTACGGAAATTATCTTCTCCCCTATCAAGGGTGCATCTTCAACCCTAAGTTCAAAATGGTCGATGCGAATGGTTTCTCCAAGTTCAGGAGGGTGTCCTAGTGTTTGTACCATCAATTCTTCTAAAGTTCTAGCTCCTTTGGAATCGAGATGGACATGAAATTTTTGATTAAATAGAGCAATTTCCATGTCACCAGGGAAAGATCGGTCGACAATGATTTGTCTTTTACCAGGAACGATTCCTTCAAAAGATTCCCAGTCATCCAAATTGCCAAAAATCTCATCGATTACTTCATCTAACGTCAAAATGCCAACCGCAATTCCCATTTCATTTAACACAACAGCAATGCTCTGATTATTCCTGCGAAATTGCTTTAAAATGTGGAACACCTGACTATCTTCAGAGATAAACCAAGCTGGTCGAATCAACTCTTTGATTCTCTTGTTATCATCACAGCGAATTAAATCCCTCGGATAGGCAATCCCAATGATATCCCTTATATTTCGTTGATAGATGGGAACATAAGGAACATAACTTTTAGTGAGAAATTGTCTCATTTCTCCTACAGTAGCAAAAAAAGGAAGCATGGAAATGTTCATCAGAGGGATCATCACCTGTTTTGCCTGCTTATTTTTTAAAGAAAAAATGTGAGAAGCAATGATGTTCATTTCTTTTGATGGACGAGATCCTTCCCTTGCTTCAAAAAGAAATTGCAATTCTTCCCTTGAGAGAAATGGCTGCTGTCTATCCGGACCTTTTCCAAGTTTATTTATCCATTTACAAAGTAGATCAAAAAAGAGAATGGCTGGACGGATTATGATCGAAGTAAAGTAAAGGAGCGGAACTCCTGTCATGGCAATTTGCTCGGAGTAACGACGACCTGCGAGCATAGGAGTAAGCTCTGCAAAAATGAGTACAAGTAAGATTTGGCTTATGGGAGCCCAATCAGGACTTAGGCCAAGCGAATCATAAAAACGACGCGAACACTCTGATCCAAGCTGCAGAGCACCATTCACCCCAATCAATGTCACCCCAAAAAGAAGGGTTGGTCGACTAAGTAAATAGCTAAGCCATTTTGCTCTTCGATTATTGAGACTTACAAAATACTGCAGTCTGACTTTATTAAAGGAAACACAGGCCATTTCCAACATGGAAAAACAACCTTGTACGAGAAGAAAAAAACCAGTTAGAACCAAGTACAATTTCCAAGAAGGGGTATCTATCATGAATTACTCACATTACTTCATGTTGTTTCAACTTTCGAATATAGACGCGCTGTACTCTTTTGCGATCGCTCGCTAGCACATGAAAGAGGAGGTTGTTCCAAATGTATTTTGTACCGCTCTTCGGGATATCTCCTAATTGCTCCGTTAACCATCCCCCCACTGTAACCATGTGGCTTTTGCTTTTAAGAGAAACATCAAAAATATTTGCAAGCTCTGATAATTCCAATTTCCCACTGGCAATGACCACATCTTCACTGGAGCGTGTATAGAGATTTTTTTCATCTCTTTTATCCTCAATCTGCCCAATGACGACTTCTATGAGATCTTCTAAGGTAATCAATCCAGAAAAGGAGCCGTATTCATCTATGATGATTGCGAGCGACTCTCTTTTCTCATACATTTGATCTAGTAAAATTTCAGCTGAAGTTGCCTCAGGTACAAAAAAGGGTTTTTTTAAAAAGGGCAATAAATCCTGTGAGGAGGTAAATTGTTCCTTATAGAGAAAAAAGATTCCAGCAGCCATCACTCCAATAACCTTATCGAGATCGCCATCGCAAACAGGAATTCTCGTGCACTGCTCATCAACAAAAAGGTAGATGAGTCTATCTAATGGTTCACTCAAATCATAAAAGAGAACTTCACTTCTAGGGCGCATCCATTCTTTTACACTGGTCGACTGGAGATTCAAATACCCTCTCATCAATTCTGCTTCATCTTCTCCGAGAACTCCATATTTGAAAGACATTTTTAGCGCATGTTTTAACTCTTCTTTTGATATCTCCTTTTCCTTCTGCAAAAAGAAAAAAAAGATGCGCGAAAAGAGCGCGGTTACAAGCAGGAGGAATTTTCGAAGGGGCAATAAAATCTTGCTAACAAGAGTTAAAGGAGTGGCTGCAATGGTGGAAATTCGAGTATTATTGATAAGGCCAAATGTTTTTGGAATGACCTCCCCAAAAATCAATGTTAAAGATAGAGGTACACCCACATTCAAGATCCATGCAGAAAAATCGCCAAAAATAGAAGCAGCTACGTTTTGAATTAAGATATTCATGCAAACATTGAGTACCATGAGCGTGATGAGCAGGTTTCTCGGAGATGCTAAAAGTTTTGCGATTCTTTTTTTTCTCTCATCCTGCTCTAGGGCAAAGGCCTTTACCTGCATAGGAGATAGAGAAAAAAGCGCTGTTTCGGATGCAGAGGTAAAAGCCGAACCGATAATAAAAAGGAGAAGAAGGGTAAGCAAAAAAAGCATGATGAACCTATGAACCGATCTTTAGAGACTGTTGTTAAATTAAGACTTCGTCGCTTTTCGGGATTATTTTGGCCGATTTTCGATTCAAATTGCAGAGGTCATATACGCCAGTTGATATTACCCCTGCAATTTGAAGTTGAAAAGCGGCTCAAAAGAACCCAAAAATCGACAGAAGCTTAATTCGACAACAGTCTCTTAGTAAATTTTTTGTAAGGATTCTAAAGATAGATTCATTATTCTTTGGAATCAAAAAATACTTTAATTTGCCCTTCTGAAACAAGACCTAGTTTCTTCTTTAAAATCATTTCTATCCATTCCGGGCTATTTTGGCTCTGAATTTGTCTTTTCAATTCCTTTTGTTCATCTATAACACAAGCGAGTTCATTTTTTAACTTTTGGTAGCGAAAAGCCAATTGATCGAATGCTTTCTTTTTCTTATTTATTCCATGCAAATAAAACCCAAAACAGATGAGCAAAAAAGCCATTACCCATGCGTATTTGAAAAAGAAACGGAGATAAGGTTGGTTGTGATCTAATCGTGGCATTTGTGGAAAGGTTCCTTAGAGACTGTTGTCGAATTAAGCTCCTGTTGATTTTTGGGTTCTTTTGAGCTGCTTTTCAACTTCAAATTGCAGGGGTAATATCAACTGCGTATATTACCCCTGCAATTTGAATCGAAAATCTGCCAAAATAATCCCGAAAATCGACGAAGCCTTAATTCGACAACAGTCTCTTAATCGTGATTGTGTGAAAAAAGATATTATTTTTCTAGTACAACATATACTAACGTGAGTTCGGTTTTTAAGCGGCTGATCTTCAAATTCTTTTGAGAGATATTCGCCTCGGCGCTTCACGCGAAAGCCTCGCTCGCCATAGGAGTGCCTGCTATTGCTTCGCTCGGCCGATGCAAATCTTTCTCAAAATTTCTTTGAATCTCAGTCACTTAAAAAACCGAACTCACGTTATATTAACCTGCAACTGGAAGAGTAATCTCCTTTTGTTTCATATACTTACCCTTTCGATCAGCATACGAAACTTCGCAAACCTCTGCCCCTTGATAAAAAAGAACCTGGGCTAGTCCCTCATTCGCATAAATTTTCGCCGGAAGGGGGGTTGTATTGGAAATCTCCAAAGTCACATATCCTTCCCATTCTGGTTCAAAGGGCGTTACATTTACAATGATCCCACACCTCGCATAAGTTGATTTTCCAATGCAAAGGGTAAGGATATTTCGCGGAATTCGAAAGTATTCCACACTTTTAGCAAGCGCAAATGAATTAGGTGGAATAATGCAAAATGGGCCAGAAACAGTCATAAGGGCATTTGCATTAAAATTTTTTGGATCGACAAGAGTGTTATGAAAATTGGTAAAAACCTTAAATTCATCAGCAACCCTTAAATCATATCCATAACTGGAAAGCCCATAACTCACCACTTTTTCCCCATTTACTTCCCGAACGAGCTTTTCTTCAAATGGCTCAATCATTTTACATTCTTTCGCCATACGGCGAATCCACTTATCCGCTTGCAAACTCATCTTTCCTCAATTTTTCCCTTTTCAAAGATAATAAAATGAGAATTATAGTTATGAAAAGGTTTTTTTGCTATTTTTTGTACTTATGGCTAATGAAGACTACATTCGCTCCTCGTGGAATAAAAAAGAAGAACCAAATCTCGACCTTTCTTTAAGACCCCAGACCTTAGACGATTTTTTTGGCCAACCCCATTTGCGAAAGAAGCTGGAAGTATTTATTGGAGCTGCATTAAAAAGAGGCGAATCTCTTGGACACTGTCTTTTTTACGGCCCCCCTGGTCTTGGAAAAACCACACTTGCTTTGATCATTGCTAAAATGATGGGAACAAATTTAATTACCACGTCAGGGCCCACTATTGAAAAACCAGGTGATCTAGCTGGCATTTTGACCAGTCTTAAAGAAGGAGATGTGCTTCTAATCGATGAACTTCACAGGCTAAACCGCTCTATCGAAGAATACTTGTATCCTCCAATGGAGGATTTTAAACTCGATCTCATCATCGATAGCGGCCCTTCTTCGAGAAGTGTACAAATCAAATTAAATCGATTTACCCTAGTTGGAGCTTCAACGCAAATCGGCCTGATTAGCAGCCCTCTTCGGTCTCGTTTTCCTTTTCATCACAGATTGGATTATTACGATGCGCAGACACTTGAAGAAATTATTCTGCGCTCTGCAAAAATACTTCAAATTTCCATTGAGATAAAGGCTGCTTTCGAAATTGCAAGAAGATCTCGCGGTACTCCTAGAATTGCCAATAACCTTTTGCGATGGGTGCGCGATTTTTCTCAAATGCAGTCGAAAAAATCCATCGATGAAGAAGTGACAAAGCTTGCTTTAGAAATGCTTGCCATCGATCAATGTGGATTAGATGAGCTCGATAAAAAACTTTTATCCCTCCTCATAGACCATTATGATGGAGGACCTGTTGGATTAAATACTCTAGCTGTCGCCATTGGTGAACAGCCTCTGACTATAGCAGAGGTCTTTGAACCTTATTTAATCATGCAGGGTTTTATCAAAAGAACAGCAAGGGGAAGAGAGGCTACAAAATTGGCCTATCGCCATCTCGGAAAACCCCTGCCAACAAAAAAAGGAGAAGAACCATGAAATTCCTTCTTACATCTTTACTTATCCTCTTCTCTTCGAAACTTATGGGAAATGTCTTTTTTCCTACGGATATCTCCCAGAAAAACAAACCAGCTACGATTAAGGTTCTGCTTATTAAAGAAGCTGAGAATATTCTTTTAGAAGCAAAGGGAAAATACTTGATCTACAATCCAGAAAATCAACTTTTAATCGATTCGGGTTTTTTAGGGAAAAAAGAAAAGGTCTTTTCAGATGAAAATGGAATCCATTGGGGATCTCTTTTTCGAAAAATTTTTCATATGCGCATTGTCCCACGCAACAATCAAAGCCGTTTACTAGTTGATAATCTGGAATACAAGGGCTGTCTTGAAATTTATGCAGTCAATGACAAAATCCACATTGTCAATGAAGTAGACATTGAAAATTACATTAAATCGACACTCTCTTCGGAATTTGTTGGTGAAAAAAATGAAAGTCTTTTGGAAGCAGTTTCCATTGTTGCAAGAACAAATTCCTATGCTTTAGCAAAAAAAGATCCAAATGCAACTTGGCATCTTGAAGGAGAAAAGGAGGGATATTTTGGGCTTGCAAATTGTACAGCGCAAGTTGTCACCGCGGTCGAAAAAACCCGCCATCTCATTTTGGTTTTTGAAGAAGAGCCTTTCTCTGCTACATGGACAAAAGATAGCGGCGGGAAAACAGCCTCTTACTCCTCCATATTCCGTAAACCAGGGAATTTCCCTCCTGGAGTTATCTCCCTTCCCGCACAATTTTTTAGAGAAAATCACAGATGGACCTTTCAGCCGTCCAAAGAAGATTTCTGCCGAATTTTCGAAATAGAGGAGTTAAAAAAATTAGAGCTCTTCCAAGATGAGCAATCCTCTAAGATCTACGGCCTGCGCATTTCTTCAAATACTGACTCAAAGGATTTGGATTTTTTTCAGCTCCAGCAAATCTTGGGAAAAGAAAATATCAAGAGCAATGATTTTATAATTACTGTAACAGAGCAGGCAGTACAATTTTCTGGATATGGAGAAGGACATGGTGTGGGTCTTTGCCTAGAAAGTACAGATATTCTTTTAAAAAGGAACCTTCCCGTTCCTAAAATTCTTGAAACCTTTTTTCCAAATACCCACCTGGTCCGCCATCGAAACCTAGTAGACTTTTCTTTAAAAGAGGATCCAAAAGACCATATTTGGTAAAATAACGCTAATCGTCTTTGCGTCAGTTTTCGCCGGGGACTTCAAGAAATGCTAGAGGTTTGAACCAGGTCAGGACCGGAAGGTAGCAGCCTTAAAGATATTATCTCATGTCTAGAATGCTCTCCGGCCTTTTTTTAAGTCTAAAAAACAATTAATAGCTCAAGGTAGCGCCAGCGAAAGCACCGTCGATCGCAATATTTCCCTCTTTATTGATCTTCTTCTTTGAATTAGGGCGACTATTTTTTTGCTCTGGTGCTAAAGCAAGTTTATTTAAGAGCAGCCCTTGATATCCCAAGTGGATATTGAGGTGGCTAAAAAGTTGGTAGGAAAGAGTGATGGATGCCTCTCCCAAAAAGGAGATTTGCCAGCTCTTTTTGCTAAAATCGCGCAAAATGGCTGTATTGTTGAGATCCCCTAAAAACACCTCATTTTTCATATCATTTAAAAAAGCTGCTGCTTTAATGAGGAGTGTCCAAGTCCATTTTCTTGTCGGATTGATTTCAAAAATTCCCCCAAATTGAATTCCATAGAGAAGATTTTTTGTTTTGATGTCATACTCAGACGAATTGCCATTTTTTTGAAAGGTAAGATCCAATGTTTCTCTCAAATAGATAAATCGAAACCCACCAACCCATGAGGCAGAAAAGTAGTTGACCCGCCTTGGAGAGAGGTGGCGCCAGTAATTCAATTCGCCATTTTGAAATGCAGAGGTATATTTCCCCTTAGCTAAATTTGCATTCATAAAATCTTGAGCAAAATTTGCATCTTTGAAGGGAAAAGAAAGACCTCCATTAGAGGTGACCTGCTTTTCCCCTATCCACGGCCAGACATAGATGTAAAGAGCTTCCAAAGAAGCACCATCGCTATGTGTATAGGTCAATGAGCCCCTCACCGCCTGCTCCCAATCCATATCATGGAGCAAATTATCTGCATTCATCACCGTACAATTGGGCTGATCGCTGCACGATTTGTTGCTATCTTCAACCAGCTTTACATTGTCTACTTTGGATCTGCGCAAATAGAGCCAATCCCCCAAAAGAGAAAGATGGTCATTAAAACTGTAATCATCCTGCCCTGCCGTTAAAAGAGTCGAAAAACATAGCCCAATGAGAAGAAACCTTTTCAACCTCATGATACCCTGATCATTGCACTAAAACCGCTAAGTTATCATACTATTTTTTTAACAAAGAAGAAAAAATGCCAATTATAACTCCATTCAACATTGTAGAAAAATTACAGAAGGGATTTCACTTATCTGTAAATGAAACAAAAAATACTCTCTCCCTTTTTGTTTATTCTTTTCTCGATTCAAACGCACTCAATAACTATTACGATGGATGCAAAACTCCTACACAACAATTTCAACAATACAAAAAAGATTGTCAAAATTCTCTTTCTTCAGCTGCAGAAAAAACCTGCTTCACTCCTTTAAAAATCGCCAAGATTGTGAATGGAACATTGCAGAAAATTGAATCTACAATAGAATATTTTCATCCCATATCATCTAATAAAAACGAAAAAAAATCGGTACCTGGTGGTTCAACTCCTTTTCAACAATTAGTCATCGAAACGAAAAATGTTTTCGCAAAATTAAATAATATCCTCACATCTGCAGATGAAATACTTAACAAGAAAGAAAATCAGGTAGAACCCTCCCCTCAAAACAAACCTCCTTTTAATTTTTACAATGTGCTAGAAGAATTTATCCTCAAATTTTCTCAAGATAGCCTAAATGAACGGTTAACAAAAATTTTACTCCTCTGTTTAAAAACAGTATTAAATAAAGCTAAAGGGTCTACAAGTGATCCTGATACAATTGTCTCGCTGAAACAGCTTGAAGATGGAATTGAAGGAATTGAAGAATCTAAAAAATGGATAGAAATTCCTTTTATTTTAAAAAATTGGATCAATGAAAATAAGATGAAAATTTCGATTAATAATATCCAAATTCTCTCTCCTGATTTATCCTCAGTTCAAATACAAGAAAATGACCTCAAAACAAAGTCTCCAATATCAAAAACTTCATCCTTTTTGCCGTCTAATATTGATGAAAATTATCAGGAGCTAATTCTTAAGAAAAAAAATGAATTGGTACAAAAAATAAGTTTTTTCATTTCCATTAAATGGATTCTTGAAAATTTTTGTAGCTTGTCTCTAGAGGAGATAAAATATCTTGAACTTTGTCAATCTAGTTCCACTAAAGATCTAAAAGAGAACCTTTTGCACATCTTAGAAAAACATAAAGTCCCTCTTTACAAAAAAATCGGTGCAAAAATCGCTTTTCCACTTCTGCTTTTAACAACTCGTTTTTATTTTGATGGTTTCGCTTCTTCAATTTTAAAAACCTTCGATACAATTTCCAAAGAGAATTCGATCAATAATTTCTACTCTTATTTAAATTATTTTAACCGTTTTTTAGAAATCCATAATGGTTGTTATAAAACTGTAGCAGCTAAAAAACCCATTGGAACAGTTGAAGAGATGGTTTCCGAAGAATTAAAAAAACCGGAATCCAATGGGCAGATGACTTTTGAAACTCTTTATGAAAAAGTTTCTTTAAAAATTGTCGACTTTTTTCCCAAGATAAAATTGGTTGAAAAATGGAGAACAATTGGAGATGAAAGTTTTAACCAGTTCTCCTTTTCTTTCATTCGCATCCCTTTAAATTTTTGCGCTAGAATTTTTTTCCATCTCACCGGTCTGTTTTTCGTAATTCCGCAATTTATCCTCAACCTTCTTATCTCTTGGCAGATAAAAAGAGGTCTTATTCGAAATCGCGCTGTGGAAACTCTCATTGAAAACGGAGTCAACTCTGTGCAAAAAAATAGCACTTTTACCCACGCCGCTATCCGCATCTTAAACGAAATAGCTGATGAAATTGCAGAACAACTTTTAAAACAGTCTAAAAAAGTTGACAAAGGGAATCCGAATGAGATCTTTGAAACGCATGTACGCCTGATTTTAGAGGCAATAACTTATGGAGAAAAAAAATCTACGCATACCAATCTAAGCCAGCAGATAAATGGCCATCCAAACTATTACCAAAAAATTAAAGAGGCATTTAAAGCATTTTTAACGGAAAAAGCTGGCGAGGAATTACAAAAAAATATTTTTGAAGTTTATAGAACACTTTTTGAAGATCCTAAACAAATTGAAAAAAAAGAGGTGCAGTTTCTCGAGATTCTCAATCAAGGATTTGATCCCAAAAGCATAGAAGAATTCTCTTTGCAAAACTTAGAAAATGAAGAAAAACGACTTAAAACGAAAATTGATTCCATTTTAAACTTGATCATCTTTCGAGCTGTTAACCAAGCATTTGAAAATACCAGCTCCCCTAATGTTTTAGTAAATCAAATCATAGAGAAGATGAAAAATTTTATGTTTAATTTGTCTTCCTCAAAAAAATATCACCAATTGGAAGCTGAATTTATTAAGATCTCTACAGAAATTGAAGGAGATTCTACTTTGACGATAGATCAAAAAAAATATCTCCTGGACCTTCATCGCAATCTAAAACTTCAATTACCTCAACTTTTCAACGCCATAAACGACACAAACGAAGAAGCAAAAAAAAAGGTATTTGAACAAGTTGAAAGCATGACAAGATCCATTCATGAAATGAATTTTCAGCTTTTAAATTTCACATTTATTCAAGAAATCATTA
Source organism: Chlamydiota bacterium (assembly GCA_022614855.1). Taxonomy (GTDB): domain Bacteria; phylum Chlamydiota; class Chlamydiia; order Chlamydiales; family Rhabdochlamydiaceae; genus JAKEHU01. The sequence goes on along the minus strand of JAKEHU010000019.1, from coordinate 12,476 downwards.
AAAAACAGTCTTTTGCAGCTGTAGATAGCTCAATCCAAGGATTTTTAAAATTGCTGAAATCTGTCTCCTTTAATCGCGGATTTTTTTTCCATCTCATTTTAATTCCCTTCTTAAATCTTAAAATAGATGAAACTACTCTAACTTCAACTCCTGAAAAGAAAAATGGTGCTAGAAAAACACTTTACGGTGACAAGCTACATTCTCAATCAAAATAAAACTCTTTTGGTATACCATCCTAAATTTTGCAAATGGCTTCCTCCAGGTGGACATTTAGAGGAAAATGAAATTCCTCCTGAGGGAGCAAAAAGAGAAGTTCTGGAAGAAACGGGTCTTTTTATTGAATTCATCCTGCAAGAAAATATTTTCATTCACGAGCATAATGCAGTAAGCGTCCCAAGACCCTACCTTTGTCTTTTAGAAGAAATCCCTTCGTTTAAAGATAAACCAGCCCATCAACATATCGATCTAATCTTTATTGCGAGACCCATTGGGGGCGAAATAAGAAAGGATCTAATGGAACAGGGATTGTTGCGCTGGTTTTCTCTTGAAGACGTTGAAAACTTGAAAGAGGATAGCGAAATTTTTAAAGAGACAAAAGAGGTGATCTTTCACCTATTTGCAACCAAAATTGATGAAAAGAGTGAAAAAGCTCTCCTGCGCTAACTGTTTTGATGCATGCGCCTGTTTTGCAACTTCGCAGATGGGGACATCTCTTTTCAAACTCTACCTGGTAAGGACATGATCCCTGGTAGGCAAGATGTTTTTCTCCGATTGGTTTATAAATGGAAGAAGATGAGGGGCCAAAAATGGTAAAACTGGGAGTATTGGTTGTTCCGCAAAGGTGAAGAGCAGCAGAATCCATTGCTATGAGACAATCAACTCGGGCGATTAACCTTTGCCAAAATGGCAAACTCATTTCTCCTATGACTTTAGATCGGTTTAAAAAATTTTCTTCAAAAATTTTAGCACGCATTTTTTCTTCCTCATTTCCATAGACAAAAAGAAAATAGGGAGCATACACATGTTCAACCATTGCTAAAAATTGAATCAGGGTGGAATCCGGCAGCTGTTTATTAATCCATTTTGACCCAAAGCAGATCATAAAAATGGGACTCAGAGAAATGGAATGGATAATTGCATCTATTTTTTGCTTATCTTGGGCTGAAAGGTGAAAAGAGATCTTAGATGATGGTATTTCAGCAGTAGAAACAAATGGCTCGATAAGTCGTAAATATCGAAGTTGGATGGGAATGTTTTTTGCAATTTTTACATGTTTGTTTGTGAAAAAAAAATTGATTTTCTCAGGAACAGATTGCCAACTAAAGCCAATTTTAGACTTTCCTCTGGCAAACAAAGTAAAAAGAGCAGATTTGCAATTTCCTTGCAGATCAAAAATGAGATCATACTTTTTTAAGCGAAGTTTCTTAAACGAATGGAAAATTTCTCTCCAACTGTTTTTTTCGCTTAGCTTGCGGCGCCATTTTTTTGTATCGATTTCAATGACGGAATGAATAGATGGGTGGGCAGAGAGAAGAGGTGCAGAGCTCTTTTCTACAACCCAATCAATTTGACAGTCAGGATAATTCCTCTTTAGCAGATCGAGGATTGGCAAGGATTGGATCACATCCCCAATTGCCGAGGTTTTGATGATTAAGATCGATTGCATTTAACCATAAAATTTTTAAAGCTTCTAAAAAATCATCGGGAATGGGAGCGTGGACTGTAATCAATTTTCCAGAAATCGGATGAAGAAATTGAAGCTCATAGGCGTGAAGAAGGTGTCTTTTTGGCTGATATTTGCAGGCAAAGTTTTTTGCATATTGCCAATCTCCCAAAATAGGATGGCCAATTGAGGTGAACCCAGCGCGTATTTGATGGGTCCTACCTGTCACTGGGTTACAAAAGATGAGAGAAGCAAAAGGCTGTTTTTGCAGGCTTTTCCAATTGGTAATCGCTTTTTTACCCTTCTTTATAAAAGAAGGACCGTAAATGGACCCTCCATCATACTCCGCTTTTTTTACAAGATATTGGTCGATGGTCCCTTCATCTTGATTGATTTTTTTATCAACAATGGCAAGATATCCTTTTTTCACCTTTCTAAGAGAAAATAGCTCTCCCATCTTTTTTCCAGTCTTCCCATTTTTTGCCAAAATCAAACAGCCCGAGGTTTCCTTGTCTAAACGATGGACAAGTTGCCACTCTTCATTTGAACCTATCTCAATAAAATTTTCCAGTTTAGTAATGAGACCAGCTGGTTTATCAAATATGATTAGATCTTCATCTTCGTATAAAATTTTTGGAGAAATCCTCTGTTGTTTTTCTTCAGAAAAACGGAGTTCAATAATTTGATTTTTCGAAAGGGGGTGTGTGGAAAAAAATTCTACTTTTCCATCAATTGTGCAACATTTATTTTCAATTGCTCGCTTCAAGGATTTGACTGAAGGGTAAGCCTCACACTTCTCTCTTAAAAAAGGAAGGAGTTTCATCCCATGTTCTTTATGCGATACTTTCCAGCGATACCTTTTCATGCCATATCATCAAAGTATTGGATGAGAAGGCGAATTCCCACCCCTGTTGCTGGAGCTGGACAGTAGGGCTTTGGCTCTGCGACAAAAGCTGTGCCTGCAATGTCGAGGTGAGCCCATGGAATATTTTCCTTCACAAAACGCTGCAAAAATTTTGCTCCTGTAATGGGAGAGGCTTTTTTCCCTCCAGAATTTTTTATGTCTGCAATTTTTGATTTTAAAAGATCATCATACTCTGAGAAAAGGGGCATTTTCCAAAGCCGTTCATAGGTTTTTTCTCCCGCATGGATGAGTTGAGAAGCTAGCTCATCATCATTAGAAAAAAGCGCTGTTGCCTCTTCGCCTAGAGCAACTACAGCACCACCTGTCAACGTTGCAAAATCAATCATGCGTGTCGGTTCATAGTTTTTTTGAACATAGGAAAGTGCATCAGCAAGAATCAATCTTCCCTCAGCATCCGTATTGGAAATTTCAACAGTAATGCCGCTATATCCTCTGTACACATCCCCTGGTTTATAGCTACTCGGCCCAATTGCATTTTCTGTTGCAGGAATGACTCCAATCAAATTCACCTTTAAATCCAAATTAGCTGCAGCCTTAATCGTACCAAGGACAATTGCCGCTCCTGCCATATCCACTCTCATTTCTTCCATGCTTCCAGTCGGTTTTAAATTCAAACCACCAGTGTCGAAGGTAACTCCTTTTCCAATCAAAGCGGTTTTTTCATCTGATTTTCGATCTCCAAAATATTCAATAATGATCAAAGTTGGTTCAACTGCAGAACCCTGTCCAACAGCTAAGAGAAGTCCCATCTTCTCCTTTTCCAACTCCTTTTTTTTCAAAATTGAAACTTTTACTTTCGGAAAGTCTCTTTGCAGCTCTTTTGCCTTTTCAGATAAAAACAGTGGAGTCACATCTGCTGCATTTCCCATGACCAGATCGCGTGTGTAATAGACGGACTCAGCAATCTTTTCTGTTCTTTCACAAAGCTTTGCAAGATTCTTTTGGCTTCCACCAATGATTTCTATTCTCTCAATCAGGTGTTCTTCTTCTTTCTCCTTTTTCCCTTTCAACTTATCAAATGAATAGTTAGCTAAGAGAAGCCCCTCTAGTGTTCCTAAATGAATAAGATCGCTGGAGATTTGATTTGTACTTGGAACGGCTGCATGAATTTTTTTTGCCTTCAACTTCTTTAAAGCTACCAAAGCTTTTCCATAGCCGCGCCTTAAAATTTCAGCAGTGATCTTTTCTTCTTCCCCAATGCCAAGCCAAATGATTCTCTTTTCTTTTCCCTTGGTTGGGAAAAAATAAAATATCTCTCCCTCTTTTCCCGTCAAATCTCCAGATTCGATAGCAGGTGTCAAAATCTCGGTAAATTCCTTATCGAGATGAATCGCAGGGGCCGGCCCCTTTTTTCCTTTCCAAAAAGGCAAAATAATCGCATCAGCAAAATTGCGATCTTGAATTTTAGCTATGATTCCAAGTTTCATCATCTATCTCAGAAGGGAATTTCATCATCGTTAAATACTTCCTCTTCAACCTTGCTCTGTCCAAATTCTTTCATTCCACCGGTACTATTTCCATGCGCAGCATGAGCCATTTGTTCTGCAGGTTGTGCCGCTTCTTGATTTTGATTCCCTCCATCACTGGGCCGTCCAAAAGGACTAAAATAGAGATTTGCTGCAGTAATATTCATAGAAACTTGTGGTTTTCCTTCCCTATCAGTAAAAATTTCTGGCTTATTGAGTTCTCCAACAACTAAAACAGGGCTGCCTTTTTTTAAATAGCGAATCATCTTATCAAACTGCTCGCCCCAAACTGTAATCCTCCACCAAATTGTCTTATCTTCTTTATCTTTTCCTCCTCTTGCACGCGTAGCCAAGCTAAACGTCGTAACCTTTTGTCCAGAAGAGGTAAAACGCACTTTGGGATCTTCTCCTAAATGGCCTGCAACAGTGATGTGATTCATCTTTTCTCTCCCTTATTAACAACGTCACAGATTATTTCTTAATAATATTATTTGATCAAGGAGAAAAACTCTGAGAAACCCTGCTTTAAAAAAAATCTTGATAGACAAAAATCTTCTCTTCCTTTAGATCTAAAATTTCCTGATAAAAAATTTTTTAACTCACCTTACGCACAAAGGGAGGAATGAAGAAATGATAGATTTCGAAAAATCAAATGGGACAAAAAACGGAGCCATATTTGAAAAAATATGGCGAGTATTTTTGGAACATTTGAGATGCGAAGGATTCATTTATTCGTCCTCCCTTTGTGCGTAAGGTGAGTTTTTAACAAACTATGCAAAACTTTTTTCAAGACTCCTTTCAAAGTGATGAGAAAAAAAAGATGAGTGGCCTGACATTCACAAATGTTAAAAAAGAATTTTCTCTTTTCAAAGATTTAGATACCATTGATGATACCCCTGATTTTCATGATCCCTATTCCGATTTGAGCCTTTTTCTATCGAAAAAAATAAAACAAGAACTTTGCAATATCCAGGAATGCAAAAAATGGTCGATCAAGCTGCAAGAAGAGCTGATCAACAAAATTACTCCTGAATTTAGAAAACAATTTCCTAAATACCGGTTAGGAACATCTGCAATCAAAAGAACTTGGGAAAGAATTCATTTTTACTCTCATCAAATTCAAGATCAAAAAGAAGCTTTAACCCAAGATGGAAAATTAAACATTCATTTTTTGATTAAAGAAAACCTCAAAGCTGCTTCTAAAGTTAAACACATCTGTCAGCTTCATCCCTACCATTTTGCTCACAAGCTCGCTTTAAAAATGAGCGAATGCATTGTTACTATCGATGGCATAAGACCAAAGCTTGACCATTTAACGCATCTCATCTGGTCTATGCAAAAACATCTCATTCCTCAGCCAGATGCGGACCATAAAAGCCCTTATGACCACTATGATAACATTGACAAGCTCATCGTGAGATGCATTCTTGATACTACTGCTAAAGAGCACTCAATTCCACAAAAAGAATTAGCTTATCGCATTAAAGAATCTCTTCTCTATTTGAAAGAATTCCCCAATTTTTCATCGACCGAAAAAGCAACAAGTACCATAGCTTCCCTTCTCTCGGAAAAACTCTATTTTTCCTCTCCTCTTAACAATCGATTGTCAGCTACAGAAAAGAAGTCTCTCATTCACTTCATTAGAAAACATATCAACCTTTGCAAAGAATTGATCCCAAATATATCCAATCAGGAAATGGTCAGGCGCATCTTTGCTCTGTATACATTAGCGTGTGAGCTCCCTAAAGAGCTCCCTCACTACCAGCTCGAAAGAGCCATTGAAAATATCTGTCTTAAAAAAGAAGGCGACAATTCATCTCTTTCCTCTTTTATTTCTGCAGAACTTTTACTAATGAAAAATGAAACCATTTGCAAAAGTTTGGATACGATAAAAGAACTCATCAAAGAAACTTATGAAGAAGCGATCAATTTACCCCAAATAAAAGGAAAAGAAAAAGAATGGATTGAAATTACCATTTGGAAAACCGTCAGTGAATCTAAAAGAATTTTAGAAGAACTTCCCTATCGCATTGGACAAAAAATAGAAGAAGAAATCGCAAGAATCATCATCGACGATCCAAATTTAAGTTTTACAAACGCTGTACAAGCCGCAGTAGGATATTTTCAAAAAGCCAAAGATCTTGCAAATACAAACCAGTGGGATGAGATCGAAAATAAAATTCACATCTGGACTTTGCAAGGAGATATGATTTACCGTTCTATTCAACTCAATGAAGAATCTCCTCTATTAAAATTGATTTCTAAAAAATGGATGCAAGTGTTGAATTGCACACAAGATCAGGAATTGAACCTCGAACAATTTATTGGAAATATTTGTAACCAGTATTTGGAAATATATCCATCTTTAGCCCCCTATTCTCCGCAAATACACCTACAAGCTTGGATTTTATTGAAATATTCATGGTATCAATCCTTTGCAAAGAAGGAAGAAAGTTCATTTGACCGTTTTATCAAATGGCACTATCTCCAGTTTTCCGCTTTTATAGAGAAAAAAAATAAAGAGAAAGTTCTTGGTTTCTTAGAAGATTTATGCAAAAAAATCTTACCTTTAGTTCCTTTTGACAGAGAAAGGGTCTCTCGCACTTTTCTCTTGCATGAAAAAAGCAAGCCAGATTCCGAGTAAAATAAAAGGAATACTTAAAATTTGTCCCACATCCATTCCAAATTCTGGATTGATCAGTCGACTTTGATGCTCTTTAAAATGTTCAATGAATAGCCGAAAAGTAAAAATAATCATAAAAAAATATCCAGAGAGTTTTCCCAATTTTGAAAAGAGCGAAAATCGCCACCTCATGAACGAAAGAAAAAAGAAAAGAAAAAGATAAAAAGCCGATTCATACAATTGAACCGGATGGCGAGGTATGGGAAGAGTGCCATCTGCAGGGTGACCAAACATGACTGCCCAGGAAACATCGGTTGGAATTCCCAAAATTTCTTGATTAAAAAAATTTCCAATCCGAATAAAAGCAGCTGCAAGACAGGCTGGAATGACCATTAAATCAACTAGCCGAATCAAATTGACCATCGGGTAATCCTTTTTAATTTTCTTAGAAAAAAACCAAAGAGAAAGAAAAATTCCTACAATTGCCCCATGACTTGCTAGCCCACCTTCCCAAAACTTGATGATCTCTATCGGATTTGCAATAAGCGTATCCCAATCTTGATAAAAGAGAACATCTCCTAACCTCGCACCGATAATTGTTCCAATGACAACGAATAAAGTACATTTTTCTACAAGAATTGCAATTTCTCGTTTTGTGATGTTGTAAGGAATGAGAAATTTTTTTAACAGAATTCTAAAAATAAAATAGGCAAGAAAAAAGCCAACAGCAAAAAAAAGACCATACCAAAAAGGAGGTCGATTCAAAAATGGAATGGTATAAGAAAAAAGTTCTCTTTGCGGATCCCAATAAAAATAAGCTAAAATATCCATTGTGTTAACCTGAATTCCAGTTTGCTATTTTATCCTATCGACAAAAAATAATTCTATCATTATGCTGCATAAGCTTATTCTATAGCCTAGAATTCATGAAAAAATCTACTTTCCTTTTGCGCCTATTTATTATTTTAATCGCCACTTTTTTCTTAACCACATTTGTCATCTCTACTCCTACTGGAACCTTCTTTGAAAAAATTTCTATTGGCCTTGGGGTTGCAACTTTATTTACCCTATTTCTGCTCTCTTTTGACCTGCTATTTTCAAAATTAACTTTACGCACGTTCAATGTGATTATCCTTGGGATTTTTTTTGGATATCTCATGGGCCGTGCCCTTGTAATGACTTTTAACGGGCTCTTGGAAATCACTCAATTTCATATCGTCATGCAGCCGCAAACGGTTGGCTTAATTAAAACCGCTCTTCTCCTTTTTGGAATTTATATCGGTTCAATCATTACCTTGCGATCTGCTGAAGAACTCTATGTCAGCATTCCCTTTGTGAAATTTGCTCTATCGAGTCAAAAGAAAAAAGATCTCCTCATCGATTTGTCTGCTCTTGCAGATGCTCGCATCATTGATCTTGCTACAACTGGCCTTCTCGATCATCAGCTGATCATTCCCCGTTTTATGGTGCGCGATCTGAATACCCAATTAGAACTGACACGAGATGAACTAGTCCGAAACAAACTTCGAAAAAGCTTAGATACGATTAAAAAACTAGAGGAAATTCCCCATCTAGATCTCCACTATGACGATACAGATTTTCCTGAAGTCAAAGATCTCTTTGATAAGTTGATCAGATTAGCCCGTTTTCTCAATGCCAATCTTTTAACAGCTGATATGAGCCGCATCCAAACTTCTGCGATTGAAGGGGTGCGCATCATCAACATCCATTCTCTTTCCAATGCGCTTAAACCCCTCATGGAAGGGGGAGAATCGATTAAAATTAAAATTCAACGATATGGAAAAGAACCAAGACAAGGAGTTGGATATCTCGAAGATGGAACAATGGTCGTTGTCAATGGCGGCGGAGATTATATTGGAGAAATGGTCGATGCTCATGTACTTTCTGTAAAGCACACCAGCTCTGGAAGGATTATCTTCTGCAATGCAGTTGAAAAATTTGATGAAACAGTGCACAACAATCTCTATTCTCAATGAATCCAGCTTTTTCAAACCACAAAGTCCTTGGTATCGGCAGTGATCTCATTGAACTAGATCGAATTCGGCAAGCTGTAGATCGCTACGAAGATCGCTTCCTTAAAAGAATTTTTACTGCAGGAGAGCAAACCTATTGCTCAAAATATCGAGATTCCATCCCCCACTTTGCTGGCCGCTTTGCCGCTAAAGAGGCCATCGCCAAAGCACTCGGCACTGGGATCGGAAAGGAAATTTCCTGGAAAGATATCCAAATCCTTTCCGACCATCTTGGAAAACCCGAAGTAGTCTTTTCCCCAAAAGCCCAAGAAAACTTTAACAATCCCAAAGTTCTGATCTCCATCTCTCACTGCAAAACCTATGCAGTAGCTTTTGCGCTCTGGGTCATTCGTTGACCTTCATGAAAACTTCTGATTCAGTTCTTTTTTTTTTATCTTTATGACCGATGAAATCAGATAAGAACCTTAAATTTGAAATTGAACTTTTTAAAATTGGCATGATTTCTTCGGGAATAGAAGTCAAAGGATTATCACATACAATACATGTCTTTAAATCCTTAAGATTTATAATATCTTGAGGAAGGCTGGTTAACTTATTTCCTTGAACCAAAAGTCTTTCTAATTTTTTAAGATTTTCTATTTTTGGTAGAGAATTTAACTGGTTTTGCGACACAATTAATATTTTCAAATTTGCAAGTTTTTCAATATTATTAGGAAGAGAGGTCAATTTATTATCGCTCAGAATAAGCTCCGTTAAATTTATAAGGCATTCTATTTCTTCTGGGATGAATTCTATTTGATTATTTGAAAGATCGAGTTTTTTCAAATTTGTAAGATACAAAATCTCAGTTTGGAAAGTTGTGAATTTATTTCCGTTTGATTTAAGCTTTTTTAATGCTTTAAGATTTATTATATCAGCAGGTAAGAATTTTAATTCATTACATCCTAATTTAAGCTGTTTTAAATGTTGAAATCTTCCGATCGAATTTGGAATGTTAGTTAAACCAGACCATTCGATGCTAATACATTCTAAATTAGGGGATAGATAATGAAAAAACTCACTTGGTAAAATTGGCAAACTCAATGTTAAATTTCTTAAATTTATTACTTTTTTATTCTTATATCCACTTTCAAGGTTGTTGGAATATTGTCTTAGATAACTCCTGGCTTCATTTACAGTTTGTGCTTTCTCAGATTCCAACCATCTGTTCTTCTGAGCAGCTTCTTTAAAAAAGTTAAAGAATATTTTATCTTCTTGCTCTATTTTATTATTTAATGCCTCATAAGAAAGAATATCTATAAATTTGAAAGTAGTAAACTCAGATGAGAAACCTCTTAAATGGGAAAACATTACGGTACTTTCCTGCTTTTTGAATATCAATTCACCGAGTGTAACTCTAAGATTTAATTTTTTGAATCTAGCCTCGATTTGTCCAACTCTTTCTGCCAATGCTTCGTCGTATAAAATTTTGATGGATTTAGATACTTTTCGCAATTTGTAATTTTCAAGGCAATAGGGAAGAATTCCTGATAACCATAGATCTTTAGGAAAAACTCCTAGGTTGGTAATTTCGCTTGTGCTCATTTATTTAATATTTGTTATAAAATTAAATTACCAAAGCATTATATCACAAAAATGAATTAATCTAAACAGCCTATAAACTATTTATTATTAATGACTTAAAAATAAGAAAAAAAAGGCAAGATCCAGCTTTAGAAGCTGTACTAAAACTAGGCCTTCAATCTTTGAAAGATTTTTGCGATCCTTCACTTCAATCTTCTTGATCATATGCAGCTTCGCATATGACCTTCGTCGATTGACGCGAAGTCTCATCAAAAATCCTTTCGAATCTCTAAAAAGCTAGTCTTAATACAGCTTCTTAGTCCCAACTAGATGCATAATAAACGCGAATTCGGGATTAGATCTCTATGAGAAAGATTAGATTTTTGATGAATTTTTTAGAAAAAACTGTGCAGGAAATAGCCAAAGCGCTATTTTCAAGCAGTTTTTCATAAAAAAGGCGCAAAAAGATAATCTTTCTCATAGAGATCTAATCCCGAATTCGCGTTAATAATTGCTTTTACTCTTTCAGGAAGAAGAGATTGTTCAAAGGATTTCCAATTATAGAAAAAATAGACAAGTTTTTAAGATTTACAATTTCTTTTGGAAGAGTTCTTAATCGATTTTCTGCAAGCTCGAATCTACGTAAATTTTTTAGATCCCCTATCGATTCTGGTAATACCTTTAATAGGTTTCCTGAAAGATCTAGTGTTTGCAAATTCCAGAGCTTCCCAATTTCAACTGGGAGATCTTCTAATCTATTATTTGTAAGCAAAAAGACCTCCAAATTTTTTAAATGCCCTATCGATTCTGGTAATGCTTTCAATAGATTTCCCGAAAGATCTAGTGTTTGCAAATTCCCATACTTCGCAATTTCGATTGGGAGACCTTCTGGTATTGATGTTAACTGATTGTATGAAAGTTCTAAGAGCCTCAAGTTTTTAAGCTTTCCAATTCCCATTGGAATTTCCTGCAGCTTGTTTTCTCTCAGTGAAAACTTTTCTAACCTTTCAAGTTTTCTTATTTCTTCGGGGATAAATTTTATCTTGTTGCAACCAAGAAGGAGTTTCTTTAAATTTGCAAGATTTCCAATTTCTGATGGGATAGTTTCCAGTTCATTTCCCTCAAGTGAAAGTTCTTCCAAATTTACAAGATTTTTTATCTCTATTGGGATTGAGATTAATTGATTTCCATCAAGAGAAAGTTTCTTTAAATTCTTTAACTTTATAATTTCTATTGAAAGACTCTTTAACTTATTATTTCCAAGTAAAAGCTCTTCCAATTTTTCAAGATTTTCTATCCCTTTCGGAAGAGATGTTAATTCATTTTTCCAAAGATGAAGTTTTTTCAACTTTTTAAGTTTTCCCATTCCCTCTGGCAAAATTTTAATTTGATTGTGTCCAAGGAAAACCATTTCGAGCTCTTTAAAATCTCCTATTTCCTCAGGGATTAAATTTAGCCTATTGAGTTTAAGATCTAACTGTTTTAACTCTTTTCGATTCTGAATTTTTTGTCTTACTTGATCTGCAGTAGTGCAAAGGCTTACCCAGACTCCAATGAATCCTTTTGCATTCCAAAAATCTAAAAGAATTTTGTCTCTCTCATTGACCTTTAACTTTTCTGAAGAAATGATTTCCTTAATGGTAAGAGAAGGAGAAAAGCTTTCTGCAAACTGTCTTAATCGAGAAAACGCAAATGTGTTGTTTTTATACAATAACAGTTTAAATCGAATAAATCGTGGAAACACATATCTAGTGGTATCAGTATCTTCATTGGCATTTTTTTAAAAAAAATCTTTAAGATTTTCATAATGCGGTCTAATTTTAATTTTTCTAACCCAGATTTCCCTAGTTGTTACAGGGGTGTTTTCATAAAACAATTGTTCAAGACGCTCTTTAAGTTTTTCATAATAGGGTCCTTCACAGGTGGTTTGAATTTCTCTAATTCTGATTTCCATTGCTGCATCATATAGTTTTTTAAATGCACTAGATACTTTTCTCGCATGGGGTGTATCCAAGCAATAGGAAAAAATCTGAACAATCCGTTCATTGGATAATTTTGACAATTCACCTAAGCTGTTAGCCATTTCTTTAAATCAATTTTAAATTAAATAATAGACTTCTTTCGAAACTCCATTTTCTCGTTAAAAATTTGCTTTTTAGCATCTCTAAAATCAGCTTTTTCGCCCATGTGCTCTACACATTGTTGCTCAAAAGCCGCTTTTAGATTTGCTGAAAAATCATTA
>JAKEHU010000018.1 GCA_022614855.1 Chlamydiota bacterium | reverse complement strand
TGCAATTTCTTTAGCAAGCTCATCTGGGAGGTTGCGTAGCTCATTTTGTATGGAGCGGAAATTGGAATGGCTTGCCATGACTGGGATAGATAGCTTTTTTTTCTCAATGTGATTGAGAATATCGTAAGCTAAAAAATCTGAAGCATGGCTAAAATCCACAGCAATTCCCTTCTGGTCCATCCATTCCAAAAGATGCTCTCCATCTTTTTTTAATCCTTTAAATGAACCTACTCCTCCTCCAAATCGATTTTCTCCATTCCAAGTAAGGCTAATAGATAAAATTTTTCCCAAATCCTTGACCATTTTTTCTAAACGATTTAATCCTTTGGAGAGAGGTTCATCTTCTCCACAAAAACTAGAACTGTTTTCAAATGCGGGAAGAAAAGAGATCTCTTCTGTTAGCCTTCCTGTGAAAGGGGAAAAAGAGTTGGACTTTTTATTGCTCAATTTTTTGGCAATGGCTACCTGTTCTTCTCCCATTTTTTCAGAACCGCTTTCTGTTTCAGTAAAGATTGCCAAAACCTGCAGTTTTACATTCCCTTCTTTCAGTTGCGGGTAAGAACAACGAGAATCGAGGTCATAAATGGTACGAGTTTTATTTTTTCTAAGGTAAGCGAGAAGGTCGCAATGAAGATCTACAACAGGAATGTGCATTATGATTGAATTTTGCTGAAGTCGAGCAATTTTATGAAAAGAGAAAAGACTTTTTGGAGTAAGCTAATCCGATTGTTTCTCACATTTGGGTCATCAGCTAAAATTTTTACATGGTCAAATAAATTTGCAAGTGGTGTTTGAAGTTTTGCCATTTGATGAAAAGCTTCTACATAACGCCTTTCTGATAAGATCGATTGCCATTTTCTCTCCAAATTTTCTAAAGCGGATAAAAGCTCTTTTTCTGCAGGCTCCAAAATAAGAGATGGATTAAAGGGAATTTCTATTGTCTTTTCCAGTTGCCCTTTTGCTCGTTTATACACCTCGTAGAGCCGCGAAAATTCATGTAGAGAAGAGGATCTAAATTCATGCAAAGCCTGTACTTTGCAAAACTGATCAAATGGATCATAGGAAGGATAAGATAAAGCTGCTTCCACTTCATCTTTTTTATATCCTTTTTCCTCAAGGACTCCCTTTTCGCGACTTTGAATATATTCAAGAATTTCTTTTATGATTTTCTGATTTTGCAGTGGGTCTTTAAATTGTGCAAAACAAGGAATGCATTGTTGCAGGAGTTCTTTTAAAGAAATACTGAGTCTGTTTTGAATCAATATTTTAATCAGCCCGATTGTCTGTCTTCTAAGAGAATAGGGATCGGAAGATGCAGTTGGTTTTAGACCAATGGCGAAATAGGCTAAAAGGTTATCAATTTTATCTGAAATACTCAAAATAATCCCAACGCCAGTCGTTGGCAAGAGACCCTGTTCTGATTTCGGCCACCAGTGTTCTTCAATTGCTTGTGCCACTTCAGGATCTTCTTTTTGTTGGGTAGCGTAATATTTTCCAACTGTTCCTTGAAGATTTGGAAATTCCCCAACAAGCTCAGTCGCAAGATCTGTCTTGCAGAGAAGGGCTGCTCGCATGATTTTTTTTTGATCTGCTAGGCTGATAAAACCATTGACAATCTCTGCAATTTCAACGAGTCTCATCACTTTATCCAACATTGTTCCAAGATCTTTTTGGAAGGTCATGAGTTTGAGCTTTTCATTGAATTTTTCTAAGGGAATCTTTAAATCTTGCTCATAGAGAAATTTCCCATCATTAAACCTTGCTGTAATTACTTTTTTATATCCTTTCCGAATGAGAGAAGTTGGACCATTGTCAGCAACTACAATGAAATAACTTGTCAACTCCTGTTTTAGATTGGTGACTGGAAAATATTTTTGATGTTCAACCATTTCAGAAATCAATACTTCAGAAGGAATTTCTAAAAAAGAACTATCAAATGTTGCAGAGGTGAGTTCAGGCCATTCAGATAAATGAACTACTTCTGGAAGAAGTTTTGGAATTTCTATTGCTTTTCCGCGGATTTTTTTTTCTATTTTTTGAAGTTGATTCAAGATTCGCTCTTTTCTCATATCTACATCTGGGATGACCCAATGCTTTTTGAGACTATTAAAATAATGAGATCCACGTCTTAAAGAGATTTTTTTATCCGATCGTTGAGCGTGGCCAAAGGTGAAACGATCAGAAAAAATATCTCCAACTTGAAATGGAATGGTGCGATTTCCATAAAGCGCAACAATCCAGTGGATGGGTCTTGCATAGCTAATATCTAAATTTGCCCAACGCATTTTATGAGGAAATTCTAAATCTAAAATGATTTTTGGAAGAGCAATCGAGAGAATTTCATAGATAGATTTCCCCTTTTCGTGAATTTTAGCTAAAAGATATTCCTGATCCTTGATTTTAGTGATTTCTAAGTTTGGTATTTTTCCTTCTCTAATTTCTTTTATTGTGACACTTGAAATCCCAATAGATTTAAAAAATCCTCTACCTTGATCAGTAAGTTTTTGGGTTTTATCAAATGCAATTGGCATGGCAGGTCCTTTTTTTTCATAAGATCTATCCGGAGTTCCTTCAGATAATCCTTCAACATAAATGGAAAGTCTTCTCGGTGTTCCAAATACTTGAATATTTTTGTAGGATAAGTTGTTCTTATCCAGACAGTTTTGCATGGCTTTTTTCAGATTTTGCATTCCAATGGGAACAAAGGTAGCAGGAAGTTGTTCGGATCCAATTTCAAAAAGAAATTCTTTGTGTGTTTTAGGATTAAATGTGTGCGGGAGTTTTTTTTGTTTGGAGATTTTTGGTTCTTTTATTTTTTCTTGTGCGAGCAAAGGGAATCCAAGTTTTTCTCGATTTGTAAGATAGGAAATTCCAACAAGTCTTGCTAATTCGCGAATTCTAGCGATGTATCCCGTTCTTTCAGTCGTAGAAAGAATGGCTCTTGCTTCAAGAACATTAAAAGCATGGGAAGCTTTGATGACAAAGTCATATGCAGGAATAGGAAGATTGCGACTGATCATCAATTTAGCTTCTTTTTCATAATCATCAAAATGTTTTAACCACATTTCTGTAGATGCTTGGATGAAATTATAAGAACTCCATTCTACTTCATTTTCCATAATGATATCTCTGAAGGTCAGCTCATCATTCCATTTTACATCGAAAATGGTATCCACATTTTGAATGTAGGTAGCAAGCCGCTCAAGTCCATAAGTCAATTCAACACTGATTGGTTTTAGAGGAAGACTTGCTACAGTTTGAAAATAGGTAAATTGAGAAACTTCCATTCCATCAACCCATACTTCCCAACCAAGACCATGAGCTCCTAGTGTCGGCGATTCCCAATCGTCATGGACAAATCGCACATCATGTTTTCTTAGATCGAGCCCAATTGCTTCCAATGATTGCAAATAGGTTTTTTGGATGTCTACTGGTGAAGGTTTAATGACAACTTGAAATTGATGGAACAATTGAATTCGATTGGGATTTTCTCCATATCTCCCGTCTTTTGGGCGCCTGGATGGTTCGACATAAGCAGCGCTATATGGTTCAGGCCCTAAAGCTCTGAGAAAAGTGGCTGGATTAAATGTTCCAGCTCCTGTTTCTAAATCGTGTCCTTGATGGATAATGCATCCTCTTTTTTCCCAAAATTTGACCAGAGTGTAAATAAGTTGTTGAAAAGTCATGAGGTAAAATTTAAAATGATTTGCTTTTTTTCTCCAAATTATAAGTGCATTTTCAAATTTTTAATTGTAAACTATTAACAATAAGTAATTTATAAAATGTGTTAGCAAAAAAACTTTTCTGCTAAAATTCATAAAATCCATTTTTATCTAATTTATCAGCCAAAAACCTAGAAAGAATTTCTCAAAAAAAGATATAAAGGATTTTGAGAAAACTGTTTGAAAATCAAAGGTTTTCAAACGGACTTCTCAAAGGAGCAAAAATTTGAGTATTGCACTTTACCTGACGTTAGGTCGAATTCTCCTCGGTCCGATTTTTCTTTTTATTTATTTATACCATAATCAGATGGGAATTGCTCTGCAGCTTCTCCCTTTCATTTTAATCGGGACCATGGCCATTGCAGAGCTCTCTGATGTTTTTGACGGACTCATTGCTCGCAGGAGAAATCAGGTGACAGAACTTGGTAAAATACTCGATCCGATGGCAGATAGCATTTTTCGACTTTCGGTTTTTTTAACCTTGACACAAGGATTTGTACAGCTTCCTTTATGGCTCGTCCTTTTCTTTTTTTATCGCGATTCGATCATTAGCACTCTTCGTACGATTTGCGCCCTTCGCGGTGTTTCCCTTGCAGCTCGTTTAAGCGGAAAAGTAAAAGCCGTTGTACAAGCAAGCGCTACTTTTCTCATTTTGACTCTCATGATTCCCTATGCTTTTGGCTTTTTAGAATTAGAATTTTTCCAAACGATTTCGCGCTATATTGTTTTAGCAGCTGTAGCTTATAGCCTCTTTTCTGGAATAGAGTATCTTTTAGCTAACCATTCCTACATTAAAAAAGCACTGACTAATTAAAGTCTAAAATATAAAGGCTAAAGGCTAAATTAGAGGATTTTCTTTATATTCTTTTTTAGCCTTTATACTTTAGCTTTTATCCTTTCTTATAGATGGATTCATATTCACCGGCAGCTTTTTTCCAACTTAGATCTGCTTTTGATCCATTTTTTAAGATAACATTCCATTTTTCCTTTTCTTTTTCCCAACAATCCATTGCCCGGTTTAAAGCCCAAATTATTCCTTCTTTATCGGGAAAATCAAAGGTAAAACCATTTCCTTTTTGATTTGAAGTATCGATATCAAAAACTGTATCGGCAAGTCCTCCTGTTTTTCTCACAACAGGAACCATTCCATATCTAAGAGCAATCATCTGAGCAAGACCACAGGGTTCTACAATGGATGGCATAACGAGCATATCTGCTGATGCATAAATTAAATGAGCTAAGGTTTCATCATGATAGAGATGAATGGCGATCTGTTTATTTGAGGAATATTGTTTTTGAAGGTTTTGAAAACGGGAAAGAATTTCTTGAAGAGAAGATGTTCCTAATAAAATGTATTGCTCTTTTCTTTCCGCAGCAAATCGGATTGCTTCTTCGATGAGCTCTAGACCTTTCTGTGGAGCAAGTCTAGTTATCGATGCAAGTAGAGGAACATCGGGATCATATTGTATGGAAAGGTTTTTACTTAATTGTTTTCTATTTTCCTGCCTTGCATGCAACCTCTTTTTTAACTCCTTTTCAGAATGGATCACTCCTGCTTGATAATTTTGAAAAAGATAGTGGTCTGTTTCAGGATTCCAAAAATTTGTGTCAATTCCATTTAAAATTCCTTTGATTTTATTCTGATATTTTTGCAAAAACTCATAGAGCCCCTTTGACCCCAATTCGGTCTTCATCTCTTTTTCATAATTTGGAGAAACTGTGGTGACAAAGTCTGCATATTTAATTCCTCCTTTTAAAGCATTCAAAGTATTGGGATAGATTGGGTCTTGCATTTCTTCGGGATGGAGATATTGCTCTGCTTTAAGCCCAATTTTTGAAAGATTATAAACGGTGCATCGTCCCTGGTATTCCAAATTATGAATCGTTAAAACCACTTTTTTTGCTGGAAGCCCAAGCTTTTTGTACGTTTCATGATAAAGAGGGCAGATCAAGGATGTATGCCAGTCATGAACGTGGATGATGTCTGGTTTTTTTTCTGTTTTGAGTAAGAATTCTAAACTCGCTTTTGAAAAGTAAAAAAATCGATCATTATCATCCTCGGCTCCATAAATGATGCCGCGATTAAAGTAGGATGCAAAATGGTGGGGTTCAATTAGAAAAATATTTAATCCATCTGCTTCAGCAGACCAGACTGTATTATTTATTCTGATGTGGCTTTCAAATAAATAGAGGTTGCGAGTGGCTATTTGGAGATTTTTTAACTTGGAGTAATCAATGCAATCATATTTGGGAAGAATGATTTCTATTTTATGCCCCTTTTCAATCAATGCTTTTGAAAGACCGTGAATTACATCTCCAAGGCCACCCACTTTAGCAAAAGGAGCACATTCTGTTGCAATCTGCACTATATCCATAAAAATATCTTTTTAATACCAAATCCGAGAAATAACAACATAAATTCAAGAGATCTAACTGTCATCTTCTGATCAATCGTTTCTCATTGATATTTAAAAATATCAAATTTATCTGAAAATAAATTTTGTAAATTTTTTGTGAATCTTCTAAAGATAAGTTCATGGGTGGTTTTCCTCTAGTGGTCTCTTTCTATACGGTCAATTCCATTTATGAGGTTGAGGTGCAAAATCTCATCGCTTCTTGTGACCATTTTTCCATTGATTATCTCATTGAACCCATTACCTCTTTTGGTTCCTGGGAATTGAACTGTGCCTATAAACCCTTCTTCATTTATGAGAAACTGCGTGTGTGTAAAAAATCTCTTCTTTGGATTGATGCAGATGGAAAGTTTTTGCAGAAACCCTCTTTTATTTCTGCTTTCAAAGGGGATTTTGCAGTTAGGATAAATAAAGATCTTCCTTTAACCCACCCTTCGAGAATTATTTCCTCTACTATCTTCGTCCAGTATAATGCAAATGGGTTGCAAATTGTGAAAAGATGGATAGAAAAAACGACAAAACAAATTTTGGATCCAAACCGAAAAGAGGAGTTTTGGGATCAAATTTCCTTGAATGAAGCTTTGCAATCGATAGATTTCCCAGCTAAAATAAATGGCATTCCTTTACCTTATGCAAAAATTTTTGACCACCCCATCGATTGTAAGCTAGTACAAAATCCTATCATTGAACATTATCAGGCATCTCGCCGGATTAAAAGATCTATTTAACCCTCTATTTCCCAAGATTGCTTTTAAATCTTTTTGACGATACGATCGTATCGTATTTTTTTGCGCTAGTGGGGTGTCGCCAAGTGGTAAGGCAGCGGTTTTTGGTACCGCCATTCGGAGGTTCGAATCCTTCCACCCCAATGATTTTGAGATAGGTCATGAAAACGAAGCAGGAGTCATTCATCCTTTTTTCAGGAACTTCACATCCTGAACTGGCAAAGCAAATTGCCCAAACAATGGGCATTCAATTGGGCAAAGTTAAAATTGAATCTTTTCCGGACAAGGAGATCGGCGTTCAAATTTTGGAAAACGTCAGAGGAAAAGATGTCTTTGTTCTTCAATCCATTGCAAGGCGTCCAAACCATTATTTCATGGAACTTTTGATTATCATTGATGCTTTGAAAAGAGCTTCTGCAACCACGATTTCTGCTGTGATTCCCTATTATGGATATGCAAGACAGGATCGGAAGGATAAGGGGCGTGTCCCGATTACAGCCAAACTGGTTGCAAACTTGCTTGAAAAAGCTGGCATCCATAGGTTATTGACCATGGATTTGCATGCTGATCAGATACAGGGATTTTTTGATATTCCTGTGGATAATCTTCTCGCCCGTCCCATTTTTGTAGAAGAGATAAAAAAGCTCAATCTTGATGATTACATCGTTGTAGCCCCTGATCTTGGCAGCATTAAGCTAGCAAGGGCTTTTGCTGGAAGTGTAAAAAAAGATTTAGCAATTGTCGATAAACGAAGAGTAACAGCAGAATATGTAGAGCCAGAGGCATTGATTGGGTCAGTTAAAGGAAAAAATATACTTTTAATCGATGATATTGTCTCTACGGGAAATACGTTGAAAATCGCTGCACTCGTATGCAAGAAAAATGGGGCTAAAAAAATTTATGCTGCAGTAACCCATGGCCTGCTTGTAAGCGAGGCTTTTGAGAAAAGTGTGATTGAAAAAATGTTGATAACCAATACAGTACCTCTCCCTGAGGGGTTGGAAATGAGTCGCTTAAGTGTAGTTTCAGTTGCTCCGCTCTTTAGTACAGCCATTCAATCTGTCATGTCAGCTCAGTCGATTTCCTCTCTTTTTAACTCTTGAAAGCAAGGAGTAAAACCTTTATTATACTCACTAATATATAGCCGTATAATTTTTAGGAGAAAAAAACGTGATAGAATTGATTGCAAAATCTCGTGATACAAAGACCAAAAGCGGGACTAAACAAATTCGGCGACAAGGAAACATTCCTGCTATTTTGTATTCTCCAGGTTCTCCATCGCAGCAAATCACCATTGATGGCACAGAATTTGATACAGTATTGAGAAAGACACCATCGGGAATGTTGTCTACGCAAATTTTCCAACTTTCCCTAAATGGGAAAAAAATGGAGTCGATCATAAAAGAAGTGCAATATGGTTTGACTGATTATAAAGTCATCCATCTAGATTTTGAGATTTTGCAAAAAGATGTAGCTGTACAAGTAAAAGTTCCTATTTCTCTCACGGGAGTTGCTGAGTGCGCTGGAGTGAAATTAGGTGGATTTATCAATCCCATCACTCGCTGGATGAAAGTCAAGTGTTTGCCAAAAGATATCCCTCAACAATTTGAGGTAGATGTGCGAGATTTGGGACTTGGTCAGTCTAAGCGTCTTTCAGATATTGTGATGCCGAAAGGAGTGAAAGCGCTTACCACTACAGATGAGATTGTTGTTATTGTTGCAAGAGCCGCAGTAACCTGAGTTTTGAGTTCAATTTATAGAGAATTATTGCGGATTTCGAAGCAATTTTTCAAGATCAAGACGAATTCAATAGCCGAAGGCAGCTATGGATGAGGAATGATCTTGGAAAAGTGGCCGAAAAACGCGAAAAGGCTCTATAAATTGAACTCAAAACTCAGGTTAATAAATGGATGAACCTTTTTATCTTGTTGCAGGTCTAGGAAATCCCGGTAAATCCTATGAAAAAACAAGACATAATGCGGGTTTCCAAGTTGTGAGGAAGATTGCAGAAAAATATGGATTTCACTTTAAAACGGACTTGAATTTGACAAAGGGATATGTGGCAGAAGGTGTAATCAAAGGGAAAAAAACAGTATTGCTCATGCCACTTGTTTATATGAATCACAGCGGAGTATCTGTAGAAAAGTGTAGGGAATATTTTAAAGTTCCATTGGACCATTTGTTGATCATTGTCGATGATGCTTCTTTGCCGTTTAAGAAAATGCGGTTAAAAATGAAGGGAAGTAGTGGAGGACATAAAGGGTTAGAAAGTGTGGAAAAACAGCTGCAAACAACAGGATATCCCCGTTTAAGGATTGGTATTGGAAGAGATCTTATGGAAAATGGACTTGCTGAGTATGTTTTAAGAGATTTTACCAGGGAAGAGCAGGGAGAGTTTGTAAATATTGAAGAGAGAGCTACAAAAGTTGTAGAAACTTGGCTTGACCATGGAATCGAAGCTGCAATGCGGCTTGCTAATGTAAAAACCTGAGTTTTGAGTTCAGGTTATAAAAAAGGAGAGTTAAAAAATGGCGAAAAAACAGAGGATTCATCTCTATGAAGGGATGTACATTCTCAGTGCTACTCTAAGCGATGATGCAAGAAAAAAAGCAGTGGATAAAATCGTTGGAGAAATTACTGAAAAAAAGGGCGAGGTGCACAAAGTTTTTGAACAGGGAAGAAAAAAGCTTGCCTATGAAATCGAAGGAAAAAGAGAAGGATATTATTATGTGATCTATTTTTCCGCACCAGCATCAATTATGGCTGAAGTTTGGAAAGAATATCATTTGAATGAGGATTTGCTTCGATTTATCATAATTCAGACCGAAACAGTTCCAGACCGTTTAGAATTTCAACCATTAATGCAAGAAGCGAGGTCTAATAGAGGAGAATTTTATAATGAACCAAAATTATAGTGATAAAAGAAGTATGATTCCAGAAAATCCAATTTTTGGAAAAAAGAAGAGAGCATGTCCTTTTACTGCAGCTGGAATTCGACATATCGATTATAAAAATGTGCAAGTTCTCTCTCAATTTATCACAGAAAGAGGAAAAATCATTCCCCGAAGAATTACTGGAGTCTCTTTTTATCATCAAAAAATGCTTGCCAAAGCAATAAAAAGAGCTAGACATATGGCGTTATTACCTTTCGTATCTGGAAATTAAGAGGAATTAAAAAAGGGAAGAATGTATGCAAAATCAACTATTGTTGCTCGAAGATGTAGACGATCTAGGAAGAAGTGGCGACATTGTTAAAGTGAAGCCTGGATATGCACGCAATTATTTAATTCCCTTAAGAAAAGCTGTGGTTGCAACAAAACATACCCTTCGCATCCAGCAAAAATTAAAAGAAGAAAGAGGGAAAAAAGCCGTTGAAGATAAAAAAGAAGCAGAGGAATTGGCAGCTCGCATCCAAGGAATGGTTCTCTCTTGCCAAGTCAAAGTAGATCCAGAAGGAAATATGTATGGATCTGTTTCAGCGCTCGATATCGTCCATCTCTTAGAAAGAGAAGGGATAAAATTAGAAAAGCGCAATATCATTCTCCCTCATCCAATTAGAGAATTAGGTGTACAGGATCTCTCTTTAAAATTAAAAGAGGGTGTTCCTGTAAAAATTACCCTCAAAATTTCTGCAGAAGGCTCTGAATAAAACCCAACCATTTTTTTCACCAAGTATTTTGCTAATATTTTCACTTTCATAGAGAATGCATTTTCTTAATTTCTTTTTTTTGTTATAACTTGCAAGCTTTGTAGTTGTGCAAACGAAAACATTTTCTGCTCCTCTTATTATCATTACTGGTGGCGCTGGTTTCATTGGCTCTGCTGTTGTCAAACAGCTGAATGACCTTGGAATGGATCAACTCCTTATTGTTGATGACATTAAAACAAGCGAGAAATGGAAAAATCTTTTAGGAAAAAGATTTGTCGATTTCATTTCTAAACATACGCTCTTTTCTTTTTTGCAAGAAAAAAATCCAGAGATTCGCGCGATCATCCATCTTGGTGCATGTTCTGATACTTTGATGAAAGATGGCGATTATTTAATGGAAAATAATTATCGCTACACGATTCGTCTAGCAGAATATGCCCTAAAAAAAGAAATTCGATTTATCTACGCATCTTCTGCAGCAACTTATGGCGATGGAAGATTCGGATTTTCAGATCATATTGATTTATTAGAAGAACTCAGACCCTTAAATTTGTATGGACTTTCTAAACATCTTTTTGATTTATGGGCAAAAAGACAAGGAGTATTGCATCGCATTGTAGGTCTAAAATATTTCAATATTTTTGGTCCAAATGAAAACCACAAGGGAAATATGGCCTCCATGGTTTTTAAAATGTTTCCAAGAGTATTGAATGAAGGGAATGTAAAACTATTTCGCTCTTCAGAACCAGATCGATTTCATCATGGGGAACAGAAAAGAGATTTTCTTTATGTGAAAGATGCGGCTAAAATGACTTGTCAATTTTTAGAAAATGAATATGTAGGTATTTTTAATATCGGATTTGGCAGGCCAACGACTTGGAATCAGCTAGCGATGAGTTTATTTAAAGCTTTGGATCGCAAAATTCAAATTGATTACATTGAGGTCCCGGAAGAGATGAAAAAACAGTATCAAAATTATACCTGTGCTGATATGACTCATTACTTTAAAACGCATGGCTATGACTTGCGATCACTACCTTATCAATATTCGATAGAAGAGGGTGTGGAAGATTATGTCCAAAATTATTTGATGCAGGATAAAAGATGGTAAAGTTGATTGGAATGCTGAGCCAGTTTAATCCTGTCAATATTCTTGTCATTGGAGATTTAATGTTAGATATCTATACGACAGGAAAAGTAAAGAGGATTTCTCCTGAAGCGCCAGTTTCTGTTCTCCATGTGCAAAAAGAAGAAAGACGGCCAGGTGGTGCCGGGAATGTTGTGCTAAATTTAATCTCTCTTGGAGCTCAGGTTACAATAGTAGGAAGAGTAGGAAAAGATGTTGCTGGAATGACTTTATGTGAAGCTTTGAAAAATGAAGGAGCAAATATTGAAGGGGTGATTTCTCAAAGCGATTACAAAACTCCTGTCAAAAATCGATTAATCGCGGATTCACAGCAGGTCCTTCGAGTAGATTTTGAAGATTATATTCCTCTTTCAGAATCCCTTGAACAGACAATTGTCGAAGAAATTCCACAACTTTTAGATGAATGTCGTGTCGTTGCTTTGTCCGATTATGGCAAGGGCTTTCTCACTAAATCTCTTTTGATGTGGATCATTGAAATGGCAAGAGCAAAACGCGTACCAATCATTGTTGATCCGAAGGGAGATGATTTTTCCAAATATCAGGGTGCAAATGTTTTAAAGCCAAATCTCGCAGAAGCTTATGCAGCTTCTAAGCTTCCACCTGAAACGAATTTAGAAGATGTGGCACAAACGATTTTAAAAAATTGTCAAGTTGATGAACTTTTAATCACAAGATCTGAAGCGGGAATGTCTCTTTTTTATCGAAATGGAGAAAGGTTTGATTTCCCAGTGCGATCGAAAGAGGTAAAAGATGTGACGGGAGCAGGTGATACAGTTTTAGCTGTGATTAGCATGGCTCTTGCGAATGGGCTTGATATCAAACATAGTGCACAACTTGCCAATATCGCTGCGGGAATGGCCATTGAAAGAATAGGGTGTGCTAGAATTAATTTATCCGAACTTGCTGAACGATTTCTCGAACTGGATGTAGAAAATAAGATTTTCGATGAAGAGCATCTTTTTGCATTGCAACAGTCTGTAAAAGGGAAGCGCTGTTCTGTTCTTGCTCTGAAAAGCAATGGGGGAATGTCAACAGCAGTTTTTAAAAGTATCCGAAAACTCAAGCGAAGTAGTGCACAAAAGCTCATTATCTATATTCGCGATCTGCAACCTGATGAAGAATTTATTTCGCTTCTTTCTTCTTTGTCTGAAGTGGATTTTATCCTTCTCAAATGTAAAGATTTGAAGAATTTAAATGAAATTCTCAGACCAGATGAATTTTTTGAGGTTGAAGGAAATAAATTAACCCCGATTGAAGTTTTGCAGCCTCTCAATTCGCAAATCTAGTGGTGGGTGAGATGCAAATAGCCACATCCATGAAGATTTAGAAGGAGTGGCAATTTTAAAAGATTGAATTGCTGGCTGTTCTGCTTTTGGATCTCTTTTTTCAATAAGAGATTGCAATGATCGCAGAGCAGCAACCATTTTTTCTTTTCCTGCAAGAGTGGCACCGCCTTGATCTGCTCGGTACTCTCTTTTTCTTGAGTACCATGCAATCGCAAGAGATCCCAAAATCATAAAGATGAATTCAAATACAAATACAAGAACCATGTAAGTTAGATAAGATCCACCTCCAGAATTCTGTCTTCGATCTTTTCCAAGTCCTGAGAGAACAAAAGCCAAAACTCTTGCTAAAAACATGACAAAAGCATTGACAACCCCTTGCATAAGAGTCATGGTTACCATATCTCCATTTGCAATGTGGCTTATTTCATGAGCAAGAACACCTTCAAGTTCCTGCGAACTCATTTGATTTAAAAGCCCGCGAGATACAGCGACAAGAGAGCGATTTCTTGTAGGGCCTGTGGCAAAAGCATTGACTTCATGGGATTCATAAATACCAATTTGCGGAACGGGAAGATTAGATCTCTTTGCGAGCATTTCAATTGTCTCGATGAGATTTTTTATCGCTGGATCCTTTGTATTTCTATCTACTAATTTTACTCCCATTAGCCATTTTGCCATGATACGCGATAGGCCGAGTGAAATGAATGCTCCTGTCATTCCCCAGATCAAACAAAAAATGAGAAGTGAAAAATAATCAATTCCGTATTCAGCAAGATAAGGGCGAACTTGCAGAAGATTAAGAATGGTTGAAATGGTAAGAACAACCAAAAAATTAACAGCTATAAAGAGAAAAATACGTTTAAAAAAAATCATAACTTCCTCTATTTTTCCTTAAATTATAATAGACTTCCATTTTTATTGCATATAATTTGGGCATGTGAGATCTATCAGTTAATAGTTAGAACCTTAAGGTTTCATGGAGCACCGTTCGAATTTATTAAAAAAACGAATCCCCTCGAAGGCAAAAGGTGTAATTCAAAATTTTAATAGTAGACGATTCAGAAAAAAGAGAAATGCTTGCTATGTGCTCATCACTTGCGAGGAGCCAAATAGCGATGGAAAGATGCATGTGGAAATGACCTATGAAGGAGATACCTATCTAGCTGCATATCTCCTTGAAAATGCTCAATCGATCTTAGATGATCGCATCATCAGTCAATAAATTCCTTTCTATGATATTGTATTTTCATGGAAATTTCTGATTACAAAACCTGGTATAAAAATCATAAAGATAAGCTTTTAGAAGATTTTTTTACTTACTTGCGATTTCCTAGCATTAGCACTGATCCTGTTTACCGTGATTCGGTGATGAGTTGTGCTAATTTTTTGCTGGATTACTTGAAAAAAATGGGACTTCAATCTGAACTGCTCCATTCTTCAGGTTATCCCGCAGTTTTTGCTTCTCATCTCGTTTCTAAAAATAGACCAACTCTACTTATCTATCACCATTACGATGTTCAACCTGTTGATCCCATTGAACTTTGGAAATCAGACCCCTTTCAACCCAAAATGATAAAAGGGGAAGTATTTGCAAGAGGTGCATCAGATAATAAAGGACAATGTTTTTATACGTTGTGTGCTTTAAGAGCCTTTCTAGAGATTGGTACAAAAGAAAAAATAAATATAAAAATCTTTATTGAAGGAGAAGAAGAAAGTGGGGGAAAAGGAACGGGGGAAATTCTTTTAAAACATGCAGACAAGTTGAAGGCTGATTACCTCCTTATTGTCGATTCTGGAATCCCAGAAGCTGGAAAAGGAGCCATTACTTTAGGAGTTCGAGGTATTTGCACAATGGAAGTAACTTGTGAGAATGCAAAAGTGGATCTCCATTCTGGCACCCACGGGGGAATTGCTTTAAATCCTATTCATGCACTCATTTCTGCTCTTGCAAAAATGTGGGATGAAAATAGAAAAATCATGGTTCCCGAATTTTATGAGGATATTCTTCCAATTTCGCGAGAAGAGATGAGGCAATTCGATCTCGAAGAAATTGATTTAGATCAATATAAAAGTCATTTTGGAGTGAGAGCTTTTGCACCTGAATCTGGATATTCTCTTATTGAATCGAGTGTGGTCAGGCCAACCCTGGAGATCAATGGAATTGCAGGTGGATATGCTGGACCTGGGTTTAAAACAGTGATCCCTAAAGAAGCATCAGCTAAAATTTCCTGCAGATTGGTTCCTGACCAAGACCCCGATAAAATCGCCAAAGATCTCTTTCTGTTTCTTCGATCTAAAATTCCTGCTACAATTCAAATGAAATGGACTTTTCATCATGGTGCAAAATCTTTTCGCAGTTCTGGCAATTCTAAGATTGCAAAAGTTGCAAAAATCGCATATGAAGAAGTATTAAAAAGTCCTTGTCGCAACATCCTTATGGGAGGTTCTATTCCAATAGCTGGAGATTTAACGGAGGTTTCTGGAGCAAAGACAATTCTTATTGGATATTCTTTAGATAGCGATAATTTTCATGCTCCTAATGAACACTTTGGTTTAGATCGCATTGAGCAGGGATTTTTAACAATGACAAAAATTTTTAGTTTACTTGCAACCGATGGATTGGAAAATAAATAAGATTTTTTTCTGGGGTGGCCTTGGCCCGTTTTTTCTTTTTCTCTCTGTTCTTTTTTACCTTCTCTTCTCCTCTCACATTTTACTCATAATTTCTTTTCTACTCAGTATTATAATTTCAATTT
The DNA here is from genome assembly GCA_022614855.1 of Chlamydiota bacterium. Taxonomy (GTDB): domain Bacteria; phylum Chlamydiota; class Chlamydiia; order Chlamydiales; family Rhabdochlamydiaceae; genus JAKEHU01. Next base: position 42,556 of record JAKEHU010000018.1, on the reverse strand, counting down.
TAGGTTTAATGGAAATCTCTTCTCTTTTTACTGAGAAAAAATACAAGGAAGAAGAAGCACAGCAAGAATTTCTTCGGATGCAATCCTCTATGCGCAATTTGCAAATGCAAAAACTTGGACTACAAAATGAACTTCAAGAAAATGAAGTGAAGCTTCGCAAATTGAAAGAAGAACATGAAGTGGATGTAGGTGAGCAAAAGAGGTTAGTACAATCTTTGCAAACGTCTCTTCAAGAAGCCTTAGGAGAATTGGATCAGACAAGACAGCAAAAATATTTTCTAGAAGTGGAGCTAGAAAAACAAAAACAGATACCAGCATCAGATGTGAAAAATGAAGAAGTTGACCAAAATGGAGAAAAACTTTTTCGCCAAATAGAAGAGCTTCTTGTAGAACAACAGCAACTTAATGAAGAAATTGTGCTTCTCGAAGAGATCAGCTCTACCTTTTCAAAGGAAACGAAAAAAAATTCAAAAGAAAAAGAAGAAAAAGAGTTTTTAGAGCTGCAGTTTTAAAGTTTCGTTAGAATTTCGTGACCACTTTCTGTAATTAATATCGTATGTTCCCATTGCGCGCTAGGTTTGCCGTCTGCAGTGCGTGCAGTCCAATGGTTATGAGGATCGATGACAGCTGTGCGAACTCCTACATTGATCATCGGTTCAATCGTAAAGGTCATTCCCGGAGCTAATGGAATATGAACATGGTTATAGTGGTGGGGAACTTGTGGAGGTTCATGAAATTCAGTTCCTATGCCATGACCTACAAATTGGTTGACAACCGAACAGTTTTGCGAGTTTGCATAAGATTCAATTTCATCTCCGATTTTTGAGATCAAAACACCTGGTTGCAAAATTTTTATTGCCCTGTATAAACACTCCCGCGATACCTCCATCACATGTGTTTTTTCTGGATCAACTGTGCCAATTGCTACCATGGCGCTGCAATCTCCAAAAAATCCATGGAGAATGCAGCTGATATCGATGTTCAAAATATCTCCTTCCATGAGTGGAGTGTCATCGGGGATTCCATGGCAGATCACATCATTTAGCGAAGTGCATATGCTTTTTGGATAAGGAGGCGATCCATAACCAAGAGGAGCAGGAATTGCTCCTGCATCCAGGTGAAGCTGATGAGCAAATTGGTTTAATTCTTCTGTCGTAACTCCTTTTTTTGCTTTTTTGCAAGTAGCATCTAAAATCTGAGCAGAGAGTTTGCAAGCTTTGCGGATCCCTTCGATTTGCAACTCATTTTTTAAAATAATCCCGTATTGTTTGTGGTATTTTTTGGCAATTTCAGAAGAGGGATGCAATTTTTGTGGGAAATGGCATTTTTTCCATTTTTTTCCACTACCGCACCAACATTGATCATTTCTTGTAATCATTCTTCAAGTCTACATGAGGTGTAATTTCATGGCTATTTTCATAAAAAACTTTGGTTAAAAAGAGGCCATGAGCGGGTGCAGTAATTTTTGCTTGAGACCGTTTTCTACTTCTTAGAATGGAAGGGATGGAATCAGGTGAGATTTTGCCACTTCCTGCAAATACAAGAGTGCCAACAATATTTCTTACCATTTTGTATAGAAAAAAACTTCCTTTAATGCGAATGGATATTCGATTTTCTTCTTCCTCAATGGAAATTTCATGAATGGTTCGAATTGCATCATTTGGATTTTTAATAGGAAGATTGCAAAAAGCGGAAAAATCATGGGTTCCGATGAAATAAAGAGCAGCTTCTTTCATTTTTTCAAGAGAAAGGAGAGGAATGTGATGCCAAGAAGTCGATTGATGAAAAGGAAGTTGATAAGAACCATTGCAAATCCAGTAGCCATATTCTTTAGCTGTACAATCCAAAGTAGGGTGAAAATGAGGAGAAGCTTGTGCAAGTTCTTTTACAGCAATGTCCTTTGGCAACATTCTATTCATGCTCTTCATGAGTAGATTTAAGGAGATGGTTTTGGAAGTGAAAAAATTGATGATCTGTTCTTTGGCATGGACTCCGCGATCTGTTCTACTTGCTGCTTGAAGATGGATTTTTTCCTGAAGAATTTGTTTTAGACAATTTTCTAAAGTTTCTTCAATAGAAGGGCCTGCTTTTGTCTTTTGCCATCCAAAATAGCTTGTTCCTAGATAGAAAACCGTGCATTTAATGTTTTTCATGCAATAGATCTAGTGAAGAAATGAGAATAACCATCTAAAAACATTTGGACTGCAATCATGGTAAGAAGAAGTCCCATCAATCTTTCGCAGGCAATGATACCCTTATTGCCAAGAGCTTTTTGTAGGATGGGAGAAAAAAGAAGGATGATTGTAGAAAAAATCCAGGCGAGAAAGATTCCGCCGATGACAGTAAGAGTAGCGATTTCTTGTCTAGAATAGATCATAACGGTAGCAAGTACAGCAGGTCCCGCTACAAGGGGAATTGCCAAAGGAACGATGAATGGTTTTTCATGTATTTGAACTTTTTTTTCATGGTTTGAACGAGGAAAAATCATTTTTATGGCAATTAAAAATAAGATAATCCCACCGGAAATCAAAACGCTTTGTTGAGAGATGTGAAGCAAGCTGAGAAGGGCATCACCCACAAGATAAAAGAGGAGAATGGCAAAAAAAGCAATTATCAGTTCGCGTATGATGATCTTGCGCTGTTTCTTTGGATCAACTTCTTTCAAGATGGCAATAAAAAGAGGGACATTTCCAATCGGATCCATGAGTAAAAAAAGGGATAAGGAGATAGAAAATAGGCTCATAAGTTTTGATATAAAATATCGGGAGAATCAATACAAGTTCCAAGAGATTCTAAACGATGCCAGAGAGAATCTAAATACTTTTTTTGGTTTGAGGAGAGTTTGGAGAGAAAGAGGACGCAATCCTGATTTTTTTGAAAGGCTGCTTTGGTCCAGTTTGCAGAGCCTAAGATCAACTTTTTTCGGTCGATATAAGCCCATTTATGATGCAAAAGCTCGCCTCCTTGGCTGAGGTAAAAGGGGATTTTTTCTTGTGCAAGTTTGAGAATTACAGGTTTTCCAGCTCCTCTTCCAGCATAGTAGTCAATGATAATGCGCACATCGATACCCCTTCTTTTTGCTGCGATAAGTGAATCTACTATTGTCTCATGTGTCAAGGTAAAGAGAGCAACATAGATCGATTTTTTTGCTTTTTCAATCGTTTTCAGGATTGTCTGCAAAGGTTCATTTTCAAGATTAGGTAGGAGAAATGCCCTGCAAAATTGCTTTGCAATTTTAGTAAAGTGTGAAGTTTTAATAGATTCAATGAAAAATTGAGACAAATCTTTGGAATGGATCCCCACTACTAGATTTTCATGCAATTTCAAGGAAGATTCTGTTAAATTGGCAGTTCCTATGAAGACGATCCGTTTATCGATGACAAGAATTTTTCGGTGCATTAATCCATTGCATAAGATGGGAAAGCAAGGAAATCGATCGGAAAGTTTTTCTTGGATCTCTTTTGAACCGGAAGGATCATAAAATAGAAGAATGTCTATTCCTTCTGCCCCTTTTTTCTTTAAAAGATGAATGACCTCCTCATCTGTTAGCGCATAAATTTGGAGCCAAATCGATTTTTTTGCTTTTTTTATGGCTTCGAGAAAAACTTTTTTTAAATCATCTTTATGGCTAGAAAAAAAACAGATTGGATTTTTTTTAGTTGGAAGAGAGGGATAAGAAACGCAGTGACAGACGAGCCAAACATATCCCCCAATTATAAGAGATAGAGCGATCGCTTTCTTATTTTTCGTATTTTCGCCTTTAAATTTTAGCCTTTAGCTTTTCGCTTTTAGCCTTTCTTATAGCGGGGCTGATTCCCAGTTTGTCAATGATGCGCATTCCCTGCGTACTTACGCGGAGAGTGACAAATCGGTTTTCTTCAGGAATATAAAAGCGTTTTTTAACAAGATTTGGTTGAAATCTTCTCTTTTTTATCCCCGTTATTTTTAATCCAATGCCTTTTTTCTTTTTTGCAATTCCTCGAAGGGCATATTGATTTCCAGGTCGAGGCCGTTTTCCTGTTATTTGACAGGTTTTGGACATAAAAAAACTCCTTTATACCCCGATGATCATACCAGCTCAATTCTTATTGAACAACAATATTGAGAATCTTAAATTAAAATTTACCATGTAAAAGATGTAGGTATAAGGTGGAAGAGCTGCGCGCAGATTTACTGGTCGTTGGTTCAGGCCCTGCAGGGCAAAAGGGGGCAATCCAAGCCGCAAAATTGGGGAAATCGGTGATTGTCATTGAAAAGGACAAATTTCCGGGCGGGTCCTCTCTCAATTCAGCCACGATTCCCTCTAAATCTCTAAGGGAGGCCATTTTAGATTTAACAGATTTTTATAAAAAAAGTTTTTATGGAAAAGCTAAGATCAAGCAGCAAATTTCCATTAATGATCTCAATTTTAGACTCACCCGAGTTTTGGATGAACAGCGAAAAAATTTAGAAAAGCAATTTAACAAAAATAAAATTCAATTGATTCATGGGGTTGCAGAATTCGAAGATAAACACCATCTTCTCGTGCATGATCGTGAAAATCGGTTGCAATATCGCATAAAAGGAGATTGTATTTTAATTGCAACTGGATCTAAACCACGCAACCCTTTGAATGTTCCTTTTGATCATGAAAAAGTATTGGATTCAACCAGGCTTTTATCCATTGATCATCTGCCGAAAACATTGATTGTACTTGGCGGTGGAATTGTCGGTGCTGAATATGCAAGTTTTTTTGCAGCTCTTGGCACGGAGGTCATTGTAATCGATAAAAGAGAGCATATTCTTCCTCTTCTCGATAAAGAAATTGGAATGCATCTACAGAAATCTTTAGGAGAAATTGGATTAAAAATGGTTGGAAACAAAATGGCAAGCAACATTGTAAAAACGATTGAAGGGGTTGTGGTAGAATGTTCAGATGGAACTACTTTTAAAGCTGAAATGTTGCTTTATGCTTTGGGTAGGGTAGCAGATGTCGATCGTCTTAAACCGGATAATGCAGGGATCATTTTAGACAGTAGCGGATATATTCCTGTAAATGCTCTTTTTCAAACGGTTGTAGCAAATATTTATGCTGCAGGAGATGTGATTGGACCTCCAGCTCTTGCTGCAACAAGTATGGAACAGGGAAGACTTGCAATGCGTCATGCTTTTGGTATGCAAACTCACCATTTTCCCAGCTTTTATCCAATCGGCATTTATACCATTCCCGAAATTTCATCCTGTGGTTATACTGAAGAACAACTCAAAGAACTTGGCTTTCGATATGAAATTGGCAGGGCATATTACTATGAAATTGCCCGCAATCAGATTATTGGAAATGATCCAGGGATGTTTAAGCTGTTATTCCATGTTGATACGCTTGAAATTCTAGGAATTCATATTATTGGAAGAGAGGCAACGGAAGTGATTCATATTGGGCAAGTGGCGATGAGTTTTAATGCAAGAATTGATTATTTTATCGATCAGATATTCAATTATCCCACGTATGCTGAGGGATATCGGATCGCAGCATTAAATGGGTTTAATAAAATTAAGCATAGAAGATAAATTGAAAAAATGGTAATTCAAGAACTTTTTGTGCGAGAAAAGATGAGAGTTGAACGAGAAGATATCCAGACCGAAGTTTTTGAGCTCGAAAAATCCCCTCCTGAAGCGAAAGAAAAATCAGGGAAAAATCAACTCATTTCATCTATCATCACTCGTCTCTTTTTTTCTCTTTTATTTTCAGCTGATTTTTTATGGATTCTCTATTCTTTTACTATGCTTTTTCTAATGTCCTGTTTAACTCTATTCACCTTGGGGAAAGTAAAACGAGTTAGAGATCTATTATCTAAGGCATTTCTCTCTGTTAAACGATCGGTCGTTTGTGGCCTTGGATTGGTAGTGGGAATATTTAGCCCTTCTTTTGGCATCATGATTGCATGTACCTATTTTCTCATGTATGACAAGTCGGGGATTGAAGAGGTAATCCCATCTTCTCTGCAAGAACAGTTTAAAGAGATGTTTCAATCAATATGACCTATGTTGGACCATTGAAAAGATTTTTTGCTTTTGTCATCGATACTTGTTGTATCTTTTTTCTCTATTTTTTAACTGGAATGGCTTTGGCAATAGAGCCTCTACGAAGAGTTCTCCAAAGCTTGCCCATGGTTGGATTTTGGTGGTTTGGTGCACTTTTTTTGATTGCTTGGCTCTATAATGCATTGTTTGAAAGCTCTTCTCTGCAAGGTACGATTGGAAAGAAGATCATGCAGATAAAAGTAGTAGACCAACTTGGAAAGAAAATTTCTTTTTTGAGAGCAACAAGCCGTTTTTTTGGAAAAATCGTTTCTAGGATTTTATTTGGAGTTGGATTTCTTTTGATTTTTTTCACTAAAAAAAAGCAGACCCTTCACGATAAAATTGCTTCGACATACATAATCCTCAAAAAAGAATAGACTTCTCTCGAAACCCGCTTTACTCGAAAAAAATCTAATAGAAAATTCAGCGCAGATCCCAGAATTTCCTTTTGTTTACATGATAAGTCCAGATGAGCAGTCCATTTAGCAGGATAAATGTTGCGAGAGACAGGAGAGGAAAGGTCAGCTGACCTAAGAGTGGTTTTTGGATGCAGACAGTGTTTTTGCAAATCAGAGTTTCTAAATGGGGAATTTCTTGTATGAGAAGTTGCAATAAAGAAAAAATAAGTCCGATTAGTGTAAGAGGGAGTATATAGGGAATGATTGCAATAACTTTTTTCCAGAAAGCAATTGCTAAAATAATTACTAAAGGAAAGATGGCAATTCTCTGATACCAGCACAAAAGACAGGGTTCCATATCCCTTCCTTCACTTAGAAGAATGCTGCCCAGCGATGCAATGCAAGCAATAAGCCAAGATAAAAGAAGGCCATTTTTTTTTATAAATTTATTCATAAATCTATCTCACCTTAGAGACTGTTGTCGAATTAAGACTTCGTCGATTTTCGGGATTATTTTGGCTGATTTTCGATTCAAATTGCAGGGGTCATATACGAAGTTGATATTACCCCTGCAATTTGAAGTTGAAAAGCAGCTCAAAAGAACCCAAAAATCAACAGAAGCTTAATTCGACAACAGTCTCTTATAAATGTTCCAATTTTTTTCCTCTTACAGTGGTCCCCGTCCTCATATTTTTAAGCAAAAGGGGAAAGTCGGGATCATCTCCTTCCTTGATTTGAATTGCAGTTGGAGTAAGCCAAGAAGAAGAGTATTCTTGATCTTCTGGTGCAATTTCATAATAAAATCCATTGGAAAGTTGGAGGACTTTTCCTCTCCCAATATTTAAAATTAGAGTGGATGTTTCTGTATTATTTGCAATTTTTTTTGTAAAATGGTCATCAATCCATTTTTCCAAAAGTTTTTTTTGATTTGGACTTAATTTAGTAACTCCTGTTTGTTTTTGCTCATCTTGAGACATCATCTCGTCTAATGTTACAAGGGCAAAAGAAGGGCTAGAGGGGAAAATGATTAAGATAGCTATGACAAATAAGGAGACAATGCAGATAAGCAAAGATCTATTTTCTTTCATAGTTATCATAATTAAAAAAAAAATTATTACTTTTCAAGTTTATCTTCTATTTCATCCTTCAGCCTTCATACTTCATCCTTTTTTTAGGGGGAGAGGGCGCGAAGTTGATGACGTAAAGCTTTGAGTGCTTTTGGGTAATGGTTTTTTGTGCTGACGATGGATTCAGATTTTTTTAAGAAAAACCAGGCCTTTTGATAATCCAACCTCTCTAAACAAATGGAAGCAAGGTAGTACTCGACAGTGGAGTCATTGGGATCGATTTGATGGTATTTTTCTAGGATTTCTAAGGCTTCTTTAGTCCTTCCAATCTGCAGGTATGTGACCGCAAGTTGCAAGAGCCCTGCTCTAAATTGGGGATATTTTTTTAAAATTTTGAGCAGCGTTTGTTGTTTTGCTAAAATGGATGAGCGATTTTCATCTACAGGAAGAAAGATGGCTTTCAATCCTTCTATATCGATCTTTTTTTCCAGGTAATCTTCAACCATCGTTTCTTTAGAAATTGCCCAATCAAAAGTGAAATTCTTTAGAGGTTTAAGAATTCTTTTCCCTTCTTCCACTTTTCCTGCAAAAAGATAGTTTAGCCCCAAAAATAGATGCAAAAGGGGATCATTGTTTAGATAGGGAAGAGCCTTTTCATATAGAGAAACGGTCTTAGAGTAGTCTTGTCGATGCCAGGAAGCAGCGGCTTGGTTGAAAAAAACCATGCCAACCACTTCTTTGAGATCTCTCTTTTGGAGTATTCGAGTATTGAGTCCCAAATACACTTCATTGGGAAGGTTAATCCCTCTTGCTGTTGTTTCAATATTGATAGGCTGATTGTCGGAAGTGACATATCGCAAATAAATGTGTCCAGGAGGGGTGATGATTTCCAAGGGAAGATCCAATCTCTGGCTTAAGCAAAGATATAAGATAGAGACCCCAAGGCAGACACCTTGTCGATTATCCAATACTGAAGGGAGAAAGGTATAGAGATCGATATCTTTTGCATGGAGGGAATGGGGAGGAAAGCGAAATTGCATTTCTTGGAAAATAAAACGGTTGATTTCGCGAATTTTGTCTTCGTTAGAAGAAAAGTTATTTAGGCGTGCTAAGATTTGAAGAGCCATGAGGTCGAGCGTTGTTTCATATTGGCGTATATCATCTTGAAAGGTGGGAGAGTCTTCAAATTGATAGAGCAAAATTGCACGAGCAATGTCAATTTCATCGGATTTAAGCAGAAAAAGTTCTTCCTTTTTCCAAACCTGTGCTCCTTTTAATTTGCGATGGGGGAATTGGCTGGATAATTTTTCAATTGCATTTATTTGTTCAGTTGCCAATTTGGGAGGCTCTTCAAAAGGTTGACGGGTCACTATGGAAATAATTGGCTGGATATCAAATTTGGGAAGGGGAAAAGAGTCTAGTTCTGCCTGGTCGCTATTTAAATGGAGGAGTTGCCAAGCTTTGGTTAAGGCTTTTTGTCCCTCTTCTGTATCTGGATAGAGCTTATAAAATGCAAGATATTGGGATAGAGAAGAGGGATCGAGGCTATTATAAAGAGTTTTAAGAGAAGGTTTTTTTGATTCAGAATCGATTTTGGCAAGTAGGATGGAAGAAAAACAGAGAAGTAACAAAATTTTAATAAAGATTGAATAAAACCTCATCTGCCACATTTTATCTTTTATGAACCACCTTTTCTAGAGAAAAACTCCTATCGTTTCTTTTTTAGCCTTTAGCCTTTAGATTTTAGCCTTTAAAGAAAAAGTGGACTTTGGGGAGAAGACAATATTGGAAATTTCTTTTTTGAGGCTTTCATGTGAACAAATTTCTTCCACATTGCAGCGAAATCGGTAGGTCCAGTTAGTGGGGAGTACCTTTCCAGGAATATTGATTCTTTCATCTTCGGGATTTTCCCAAACGAGCTGAGGAAAAATAGCTAAATATTCTTGGAGTAAATTGACATGAAAAAGGCTGGATGTATGGTGGCTATCCCAGAGAATTTGTTTTCTTTGTGAGATGGTGAGATAAGGTTTGTAATCCCAATGTTTAAATTCTGCATAGGATTTTGCCTCATCAGGTATATCTCGCCACCAAAGTTGAAGTGGTTCACTGTCATGCGTAGAAACAGATGTCATGCTTACTGGATGATACTCTTGAAATGGGATGAAGCTTTTATCTTCTTTCCATTTTCTCTCCCATCTTAAAATTTTTGTTCCACAGATGCCAAGTTTTGCTAAAGTATCTCGTACCTCCTCCGGTACAACTCCCAAATCTTCTCCTATTGGCAACATAAGAGAATTTTCTATGAGCATTTCTAAAATCTCCCTGCCTTGAGCAAGCCATTTGCTTTTTTCTTTTGGAGTAAAGAATCCATCCTTGCTTGGGTAACCTGGAGGAATTGCCCAAATTCTAAAAAAACCCACAATGTGGTCAATGCGATATAGATTAAAAAAATTAGCAGCGTAGGATATTCTTTGTTTCCACCAAGAATAATTGGTTTTTTTAACTACATCCCAATTAAAGAGAGGAACTCCCCAAACTTGTCCCTCCTCCGTATAAATGTCAGGAGGAGCACCAGCGACAAGAGATAAATCAAATTGATCTTGAAATTGCCAAACATCTGCACTATCCGGACTGATCAAGATAGGAATATCTCCTTCGAGATAGATCTCTTTTGAGTTTGCATATTCTTTTACATGGGAGAGCTGAAGATAGCAGAGATATTGGAGCAAAATGAAAAAATGAAGATCATTTGCATGTCTTTTGAGTAGCTCTTGATATTCTTCTTTAGAGGGATTTTTTAGCTCATTTGGCCAAGTCATCCAGTGATTTTTTGAAACAGTTTTTTTGATAGCTTTAAATAGAGCATATCCTTCAACCCAAGGATTTTCCTTCCAAAATTCTTGAAACCCTTTTTGTTTTAAAAAGCGCTCTCCAGCTTTGTCAAAATATTCAGAAAACCAGGAGTATTTGTGGCTCACCACATCAGGAAAAGCAACCCTGGGAAATTCATTTAATTTGCGCAGATCAGCAAGTTTTTTTTCCAATTCGGGGTAATGGTCGAGATAGGGAAGTCGGTCAAGAGAGAGAAAAAGGGGATTTAATGCACAGGAAGAAAGAGAAAAATATGGGCTTGGATCATCTCCTGAATCCGTGAGTGGCAATAACTGAATGAGATCTAATTTTAGTTTATGGCACCAGTCAATGATAGGAATCAGATCAAAAAATTCTCCAATTCCACAGCTTTTTTTAGAATGAAGAGAAGATAAGAGAAGGTTGATTCCATGATGGTGATAAATACCGATTTTTTTCCACTGAGTTGCCAAGGGACATTTCAGAATATTTTCAACGAGATGATCAACCATGTAAAATCTTAGAGGGTTTTATTTCTCGGTAGGTAGCGGGCTGCCTTTTTCTACAGCCATTTTCCATTCATCTGCTTTTTCAATAAATTTTTCAAGGAGAAGAGCCAATTTTTGCCCTGTTAAGTTCCAGAGATAAATGTATTTATAAAAGACAAGCTGATTGTTGCGATCGGAATAAGCTAAAGTGGCAAACCGAGCGATTCGGTTGTTATATTTTAATCCGTTTTTTAATACCTGCTCTCGATACTTTCCTGGAGGGATATCAGAGATAAATGTTGCAACGAGAATTCTCTCTTTGTTTTCTTGATATTCCAATTGAAAGTGGATCTCATTTTTGTAATTGATTCTGCATAAATGGCCCTTTTCGGGATATAAATCTACCTGCCATATTTGACTGAGCTCATTTAACAATGCTCCAAAGCGGTCCATGAACCTATCTATCTTTCTTTTTTTTCTTTTTTTCTTCTTCTTTTTCCTCTTCTTCTTCAAATCTCTCTTCTAACTCTTCCAGTGCTTCGATGAAAGAAAGGAGGACATCTTGTCTATGCTGCTCTGATTTAAATAATCTGCCCGCAACACCTCTTACTGCATCGCGCATTTGAGTAAAAATGATGATCTGTGCAAGGAGTTTGGCCGAAATTCCAAGTTTTAGCGCCAATTGGAGGACTTTATCCATTGTTGGATATCTTTCCAATAAAAATTGAACAAATTGCTTTGCTAAAAGCTCAAAGGTCAAATCGGAAGAAAGAGATAATCCAGATCGCGTAAATGCTCCTTCGATCAGCTTCATTCTAGAAAGGAAAAAGCGATATACCCACAAAATGGCTTGCAGATTTCTCCCTTCACTCATGAGTCTATGGAGTTCTGCACGAGAAATGGATGGCCCTTTTGATTTGAGGTCTGCACCAAGGGAGTGCAATAAAAAACCGATTACCAGTTTCATATTGCCAAATTGAAATTTTCCTGACATTTCAGAAAATAAAATGGATGCCTCTCTGGGGTTTCCAGTAATTTCTCGATAAAGATCTCTGAGAGCTGAGGGAGTTCCAAGTCCTTTATCAGAATATTCTCTTGCTTGGGTTTCGATATTTCTTCCTGCACGTACTTCTCTTCCATGAGAGGACTGGAGATCTTCTTTGGCTTGTCTGGCTTTTTCTGCAAGATCAGCAGTCGTTGTGTCAATGATAAAATCCAATACCTCATCAGCAAGGGAATAATCGGAAAAGTCCTCTAAGACTTTGCGCAAAATTACTTGGGGAGTATCTTCTTTAGAGATGCGGAGCCGCAATCTGCGAAGAATGGTTGCATCTAATTCGCGATTTTTTTTGGAATATTGTTCCGAAATTTCTTCCACATTTTCAACTTGGCTGATCTCTTCCTCTTTTCGTGCTTCATCATGGCGCACCTTTCTTCTCTGTTCATCTAAAGTTCTAGAATTTCTCATAATTCTAGGCGCACTGAAAAGTGCTTCATCTCTCCAATCATCAAATTCATATTTTGCAGTTTCTTGCGCGAGAGATAGTCTTTTTTCAATCTGTTCTTGTTCTTGAATTTTTCTTGTTTCGGAAGGTTCAATTGGTTCAATTGGTGAAACGTCTCTTGGCATAATTTAGGAAAGCTGTATACGACCTAAGGGTTGAATGCGAATTTCTGGGACAATTTCTTGATAAGAAACAACAGCAATATCAGGAAATTCTCCTTCAATCAATTTCCGCACAAACCGCCTTACATCAATGGCTGTGAGAATTACAGGGGGTTGCCCTCCAATTGGAGTAGGAACAATGACGGAGCGCATTGCCTGCAAAATGATTTGTACAGAGTCAGGATCCAAAGCAAGGTAAGAACCTGCAGAAGTTTGTTTAATTGCGGCGCGCACCATATCTTCAATTTCAGGGTCTAGAAGGTAGACAGATAAAATCGATTGTCCTAGGGAGTATTTGTAGCTGATGTACCGTTTTAGAGAAGAGCGAACATATTCTGTCAAAAGCACCGTATCTTTTTCTGTCTGTGCCCATTCGCTTAAGGATTCTAAAATTGTTCTTAAGTCTTTAATGGAAACTTGTTCTTGGACAAGTCTTTTAAAAATTTCTGTCAATTTTTGTAAGGGGATGAGCCGCGTGACCTCTTTGACAAGATCAGGATAGGATTTCTCAATGAATTCCAGTATGGCTCTCACTTCTTGAATGCCGATAAATTCACTAGCATTTTGGCGATAGAAATAGGAGAGGTGAAGAATCATGATCTCTAAGGGTTTCCAGTATTTAATCCCCGCTTTTTTCATGATTTCTTCATATCTGACATCAATCCAGTAAGAGGATTCGCCAATAGATGTTTTAGAAGCAGTAAAAGGAATGTTATAGCGGCGCAAGGTTTCAGGGTTTTCATTCGTTAAAAGGGATCCTTCGATGATTTTTCCTCGAACGACCGGAACTTCATTTAAAAAGATCGTATATTCATCTCTTTCTAGATTGGGAGAATCAGTCCGCACATGCACTCCAGGGAATCGCACCCCCAAGTCCTGATAGAGAGCATGGCGCATTTTTGGGACCATTTCTTCCATGAAGGTAGAGCCACCTCGATCTTTTTTTATCACCTCTGAAAGGTATTTTCCCACTTCAAGAATGATCGGTAGAGTGAGGGCATACTCATCCGTAACCCCTCTCACCATTGCATGGCCTTCTATTTCTGTTTCAATTTTGGCACCGCCAATCGTCGCTGCAATTTCTCTAGCCCTGACTTTTTTCTCGTTGTACCAAGTGGCAAATCCAATTGATGCAATAATCAGTCCTAAAATAGAAAAAATGGTGGTCGGAAATCCTCTGATCCATCCCATTGCCATCAAAACGAAGCCAGCGATGAGGATCGCTTTTGGTTGGCCTAATAGTTGCGTAGAAATTTCTTTTCCAAGATGAGAATCCTTTTTTTCGCTGGAAACCCGGGTGGTAACGATACCTGCTGTTAAAGAGACGAGTAGGGAAGGAATCTGTGCGACTAAGCCGCCGCCAATGGAAAGAAGGGTATAGACTCGTGCAGCTTGAAGCGCTGACATTCCCCGCATGGCGACTCCGATGATCAATCCTCCAATGATATTGATGATGGCAATGACAATTCCTGCGATCACATCTCCCTTTACAAATTTCATCGCGCCATCCATTGCTCCATAAAGCTGGCTTTCCTTTTGCAGCGCAAGGCGAAGTTCCCTAGCCTGATTAGCATCGATGATTCCACTGCGCATGTCTGCGTCAATGCTCATCTGCTTTCCAGGCATTGCATCGAGAGTGAATCTCGCTGCAACTTCTGCTACTCGTTCAGCACCTTTGGTCACGACGATGAATTGGACAATTGTAATGATTAAAAAGACAATTGCCCCGACGACAAAATTCCCTCCGACAACGAAATTTCCAAATGCATAGATGATGTGACCTGCATAAGCATGCAGAAGAATTTGCCTTGTAGCTGAAATTTCAATTCCCAATCGAAAAAGGGTTGTGATTAGCAAGATAGAAGGGAATATGGAAAGATTTACTGCTTTAGGAATGTAGAGGGCAACCATTAAAATACAGATGGAAATGCTTAAATTAATTGCGATGAGTTGATCGAGGAAATTTGGAGAAACAGGAATGATGATCATCATGACCAAAGTGATGATAAAAAGAGCTAAGATCAGATCACTTGATCGAGTGATGAAGGTAAGAACTTTGTCTCCTCCTAAAACTCGAGCTAGATTAAAAAGAAATTTTTTCATTTAAATATTTCCAAATGTGCAATTTCTTCTGCTTCAATTGCTTTTAACCATCTCAAGATTTCTGCTATTACTTGATAGGTCTCCTCAGGAACATATTCGCCGATTTCCCCTTTTTCGAATAGTGTTTGTGCAAGCTCCACATTTCGCATGATAGGAATATTGTACTCTTGTGCATATCGAACGATTAGATCTGCCATTGCTGCTTTTCCCATAACAATGATTTTGGGCGCGGGATCTTTTTCTTCTTCATATTCCAAAGCAACGGCTATGTGAACTGGATTGGTGATGACAGTTTTTGCTCTTTTTACAGCTGTAGGACCTTCTTGATAGGCCAATTCTTGAGCAATCTGGCGCCTTCTTCGCTTGATATTTGGATCTCCTTCGGTATCTCGAAATTCCTGTTTTACTTCAAATTTTTCCATTCGCATTTCTTTTGCAAAATGGCGCTTTTGGAATACCAGATCGAGGATTGCGATGGCTAGAAAAAAAACCCCGACGCGGATGATGACTTTTAAGAGAAAAGTGGCAAAAACTTGCGCACTTCCTACGACAGGAAGGGAAGCAGAAGCTACAATTTCAGGGAGACTCGTATACACCACACTCCAAATGAGAATTAATGCACCGAGAATTTTAAAAATTGATTTTAACAATTCAAATATAGTTTTAAATTTGAAGAGATTTCGAATATTTTCTACAGGATTTAATCGCTTAATATCCGGTTTCATCGCTTCTGCTGAAAAGGTCGGTCCAACAATGAGAAAACTGATCAAAATACCCGTAAACACCGTTAAGACTAAAATGGGAAGGCTGCAATTAAAGATAACCATGATTGCTTCTTCCATGAGACTTCCAGAACTATTTTTTAAATCCAATCCAGGGTTAGCTGCTCGTCGAAACATGTTGATGATGTAACCCGCAAGCTGCTCAAAGAGATATCCTGCTGTAAGAATAGTGGCTGAAATAGAGACAATGAAGGTAAAAGCAGATGGAAAATCCTGAGATTTTGCGACCTGTCCTTTTTTTCTCGCATCGCGCAGTTTCTTAGGTGTCGCCTTTTCGGTCTTTTCTGCCATATGGTTTTAAAAGCTAAAATCTAAAGGCTAAAGGCTAAAAAAAGAAGCAAATCTTTGAATTAGCATGCCCATCGGTGGTAATTTAAAGAAAAAGAGGGTAAGGGAGCAAGGTGAAATTAATTGTGATAAAAGAGAATGACATCTCCATCTTGCACAGGATAGTCCTTTCCCTCAGATCGCGCTTTGCCCGCTTCTCTCGCACTCGCTCTTCCTGAATATTTCACCATGTCATCGAAAGAAACGACCTCTGCGCGAATGAACCCCTTTTGAATATCAGAATGAATTTTTCCTGCAGCCTCTTGTGCTCCAGTTCCAATTTTAATTGTCCACGCCTTTGTCTCTATTTCTCCGGTTGTGATGAAAGTGATGAGATCCAAACTTTTAAATGCAGCTTTAGAAAGGCGATTTAATCCCGTTTCCCTCAAACCCAAACTCACTAAATAATCAAGGGCATCTTTCGAAGATAATTGAGCTAGATCTTCTTCCAATTTGGCACAAATGGGGATTACTTCGCTCCCCTCGCTGGCAGCAACTGCTTTTACCTGTCTCACATATTCATTGTCCATCGAGGGCAAATCGCTTTCTGCAACATTTGCTGCATAAAGGACTTTTTTATCTGTTAAAAAGGGATAACTTTTTAAGATGATCTTTTCATCGTGATTTAGTGAAAGAGTTCTCAGAGGTTTGTTGTCATTGAGATGGGCTAAAACTTTATCCAAAACATGGATGGTGAGTTCAAATTCTTTTTTTCCCTTCATCTGCTTTTTCATTTTGCTGATAATGTTTTCTGCCATTTGCATGTCAGCCAAAATGAGCTCCAAATTGATCACCTGGATATCTGTTAAAGGATTTATTTTGCCTGCGACATGGATGATCTCATCATTTTCAAAGCAGCGCACTACATGGATGATCGCATCTGTTTCTCGAATATTGGCGAGAAATTGATTGCCGAGCCCCTCTCCTTTCGATGCCCCAGCAACAAGCCCAGCGATATCGACAAAGGTGACCAATGCATAAACAATTTTTTTACTTTTCGAGATTTTTGCTAAAGCATTTAACCGATCATCTTCAAGATCGATGATGCCCACATTGGGATCGATTGTGCAAAAAGGGTAGTTTGCAGCGATTGCCGTAGCCTTTTTGATCAAAGCATTGAATAAAGTGGACTTTCCCACATTGGGAAGACCAA
This sequence comes from Chlamydiota bacterium, assembly GCA_022614855.1. GTDB lineage: Bacteria > Chlamydiota > Chlamydiia > Chlamydiales > Rhabdochlamydiaceae > JAKEHU01. The sequence continues at coordinate 25,662 of JAKEHU010000018.1, read as the reverse complement.
TAATTCCGCAAGAAAACCCAGACATGGATATGAACCTATCCGTAAATTCTAAAACTTGCTTTTCGTATCTTTTTTATCATATTTTCACGCCACTTTTTGGCCTACTTATACAAGTATGTCCTTCAAAGTGGCGTGAAAATCTGATAGAAAAATTTTACAAAAATCAAATTTTTAAAATTTGCGGGTAGGTTCATAGCATAGAGCAAGCAGGGTTTAATACCAATATCCTACATCCATTCATTAGGAATATAGGGCAGCAGGATATTCGAATGGCTCAGAGATTTAATACGCGACCAGATCCCAAAATAGTGTTGGTTTGTTGATCGTAGAAAAAGTAGAGGAATGGTCCATTGATTTTGCAACAATCAGAACTTTTCATGGTAGCTGTACAAGCACCAACTACTGTAACACCATCTTCTTTCATTTCAAAAATAGTGCGAGAGACAATCTCATCTATACCACGGAGAATTTTTTTAGTTGCAAAAGAGCCAGCAAAATTTGCATTTTTGATTTGAGTAATGAATTCCCAATCTTTAAGGTCTGTGAGTATAATTTCATGTTTAGAAGTAAATTTGGGTACTTCAATTGGGAAAGCTCTGCGCAATTTGAAATCTGGCGAATCGATATAGTTTATAAGTTTTTGGAAATTTTTCTCCTCCATCACTGGATTCATCTTTGTTTCAAAATCATATGTTCCCGTATGGTATTTAAGAACTCTAGGTTTAACGATTATCATTGCAATATGACCATGAAAGGGGAGTTCCAGAATTTCTAGGGTCGTCTCTGTATCTTTGTGTAATTGTAGCTTAAGCTCTCCATAGCGGATATAATCCGAACGCATGAACATCATATCTACAGAAGTTTTGGTTCCATTTGCATTAAAGAAGTTGGCTTTTTCAGTTTTTCCTTTATCAAAAGCATGAAGGAACTTTCCTCCGAAAATGGCAGTAGTAATGAGCATAAAGACTGTGTTAGGATCCAAATCTTTGACCAAATCCTGAATTTTTCCTTGAGTTTTTTCTTTAATCCATTGATTTGCTGTTTGTTCGATTTCTTTTGCAGTATTAAAACAAAAGACTTCAGGTTGATATTGCATAACTGTGCGATAAGCATCGGGTTTTAATTGGGTATCATTTTTTATTGCAATTGCATTGGAGGCATCATAAGTGAGTTTATTAGCTGCATAGGAAGATCTTTTCATTAAAGAGTCGTTAAGTTGTTGTAGCGCACGGTGCCACTTTTCTTCCGTAAACTGATCATCGAGTTGGAATTCTTTGGCGAATATTTCCTTCAAATCTTGTGGAGCTATTGAGTAGATCATAGAGAAAATAGCAACTAAATTTGGAATGAAAAAGATAAAATTGTCGTCTTTTTTTGCGTAATTTTGATAAACCTTCATAGAAAAAAGATTTACTTTTTTGGAAAAATTGGCCATTTCATCTTGGGTCAACTCTTTTGTTTTAGATATAGTAACAATATTTTTTTTCTCTACTAATGATGACTTTTCTGTAATTTTAACATTTTGTTCAGTATTTCCCCGCCCTCTCAATTTATCCAAAGCCACTTTTACTATAATCAGTACAGCAAAAGCTCCTAAGATCTTATATTTTGATGGCAAGCGAGAAATAAGATAAGAAATAGAGTTGGAGGTGGTTGTATAAAGATAATTACCAATTTGAGATATGCTCATATTTTCCTCATGAAAGCCAAAGATTTTATAAAATAAACATTTTGCATTCAATGAAAATATCTAAAAAAAATAGTTGATATTGACTTAAGCGTACCTATGTAATTTTCTTAAAAAATTACTTCGACATTTAAAAAGTATAAAGAGGAAATATCCTCTTGAAACTGCAGTTGAATGATGGATTGGCTTTTTTCTATTGTTGCCGTAGCAAAGATATTTTTGCCATTTTGGATTACTTTGACCGGATATTCCCCAGAAGGAGGAAGGCAGAGATTTTTTGCAAAGAAATATCCGCTTGTTTTGGTTTCACCTGGATTCAAGGGGTGTACGATGGAAAAAGGTCTTGCGAGGAGAGATTCTGCCTGTTTGAAATTTTTTGATTCAATTAAACTTCGAATTTTTCCTGAGGAGATAATTTCTCCTTTTTCCTTTGATTTTTCTAAATAGATCAGATGAAATTTAAGCTTTTTCTCCAAAGTTTTTAGTGCAGTTTGGTCACCTTTTTGATCTTTCCCAATGGTCGTTCCTTTGCCTAACATGAGAAGAGTAAAGGGGTAGATGCTCTTAATTTTTTTTAAGAATGAATGGTAACTTTCTCGTGCAAGCTTTGGAGAAAATTCAAGAAAAAAGATCAGGTCAATTCCTGCTTTTTCCAAGAGTCGTAGCTTGTGTTCATTTGTGCAGAGAAGGGGAGCTGTAGGACGATGTGTGAGGATATAAGAAGGGTGGTTGCTAAAAGTAACCAGTCCTAACGTTCCTTTTTTTCCAATTTTTTTTCTAAGAGTTTGGATTAGTTTAGTATGTCCCTTATGCACTCCATCAAAATTTCCAATAGTTAGACCAAGGGGAGTGGGAAATTTTGGGAGTTTAGAAAAATTGCGTGTAATCAACATTGTAGATTTTTAAATAAATCAGCGCCGTTTATGCACTGGTCTAAAGTATAAATTCCTGATCGGATTCTCACAAGAGTCTCTACGTAACCACCTGTTTCAAGCTGTTTGCCGATGTCATGCGCTAAAGAGCGGATGTAGGTTCCTTTGCTGCAAGTGATGTGCAATTCTAAAGAAGGATAGGCATATTTTAAAATTTCTAATTTTACTTCCACCTGAACAGCTTTTCTCTCGATTTCTAATCCTTTGCGCGCTAAGTGGTACAATTTTTTTCCATTTACCTTTTTTGCAGAAAACATCGGAGGGATTTGGTTGATTTTCCCTTGGAAGAGGGCAATTGCTTGCTCTACTTCTTTGGGTGAAGGGATTTTTGAGGAAGTTGCAGTGATTTGACCGTCGCGATCATAACTATCTGTCTCCATCCCGAGGCGGAAGGTAGCAATGTATTCTTTATCGTCATTGATAAAAGTAGGGGCAAGGCGTGTGTAGTTCCTTCCTATCAACATGACGAGTACACCGCTTGCAAAAGGATCGAGCGTACCCACATGGCCAATTTTTTTTATGTTAGTGTGCTTCCGCAAGGCAGAAACGATACTGAATGAAGTTTTATTTTCAGGTTTACAAACAGGGAAAATTCCCTCGGAAAATTCGTGAGCCATTTGCAAAGTCATCAGGAATTTATTTCTTGCGTTTGGGATTGTTTCGCGTCTTTTCCTCTTCATGAATTTTACCCAAAATGGATTCAATTTTCATGTGCTCATCTACGGTTGTATCGAGTTTAAAAAAAAGTTGAGGAAAATAACGGATTACGACTTCTTTTGAAGCGGAGATGGCAATAAAACCTGCAGCAGATTGCAGGGCTTGTAGAGTTTGCTGCTTTTCTTTTTCAGAACCAATTACACTTACGTATACCTTAGCATGTTGCAAATCTTTTGAAATTTCGACATGAGTAACAGAGCAGAAGGGGTGTAGCCTTGGATCTCTCACTTCTTTTCGAATTACATCCGATAAAACCTGTTTCAAAAGGGAATTGAGTCGCTTTGTTCTTTTTGCTTCCATTGAACCTATTTGCTAATTCTAAAAATTTGATTTTTGTAAGATTTTTCTATCAGATTTTCATAACACTTCGAAGGACATACTTGTATAAGTAGACCAAGAAGTGGCATGAAAATATGATGAAAAAGATATGAAAAGCAAGTTTTAGAATTAGCGAATAGGTTCATAGATTTAAAGTTCTGGCTCAAGGTAAGTAATTTCAAAAGTTTGGAGAATATCTCCTTCTCTTATATCGCTAAAATTGTGGAGGAGAATGCCACATTCATGTCCTTTCGTCACTTCTTTAACATCTTCTTTTACTCTTTTTAAAGAGGCGATCGTACCTGTCCAGATTTCTTTATCATCTCGAATGAGTCTAATGCGGTGTTGTCTACGAATGAGACCTTCTGTCACAATGCAACCTGCGATGATTCCAAGCTGGGAAGATTTAAAGGTGGCTTTTACTAAGGCGGTTCCCATTTCTGTTTCTTGAGGAATTTTATCGAGAAGACTTATCATTAGACTTTTTACATCATCGATGATGTGATAAATCACATCGTGTAAAATAACCTTGATTTTTTTCTGTTGGATTAGATCGGCAGCGTGGCTTTCAATTTGCGTATGGAAACCGATAATCGTAGCTCCTGATGCAATTGCAAGTTCAATATCTGACTCGGATATTTGCCCGACATTTTCTGAAATCACCTGAGTTTCCACTTTTTTTGTGGGGATTTTAAAAAGAGATTGTTTTAATGCTTCTAAAGAGCCCTGCACATCAGCACGGATGATGATATTTAAAATTTTTACTTCTTTAGTTTCAGATGTTTTTTGGAAGATTGATTCTAATGTTGCTCGTTTTCCCTTAAGTGATAGTTTGTGTTCGTGTTGTTCTATTCTTGCTTCACATATTTCACGGGCTTCTTTCTCACTCGATACAACAATGAATTCGCTGCCAGCCTCGGGAAGGCCAGAAAGCCCAGTAATCTTGACAGGAGTAGATGGAGCTGCTTCTTGTAATTGTTTTTCATGTTCATCGTACATCGTTTTCACTCTTCCATAATGAAGGTCAAATACGAGAGCATCGCCCATTTTAAGAGAGCCATTTTGTACCAAGACAGTTGCAACAGGTCCCATACCTTTATGCATCTCAGATTCGATCACAGTTCCTCTAGCTCGTGTATTGGGATTTGCTTTCAATTCTAGAATTTCAGACTGAAGGGCGAGCATTTCCAAAAGTTCTTTAATCCCTTTATGGGTAACTGCAGAACAATTTACGGTAATTGTTGTTCCTCCCCAGACTTCTGGAAGGAGCTCTTGATCCGCTAGTTGTCGATAGACTAGTTCAGGATTGAAGTTTGGTTTATCGGATTTATTTAATGCGACAACAATGGGAACCTTTGCTTCTCTTGCCTTACTGATGGCATCTAAAGTTTGTTCGCGCATTCCTTCATCGCCTGCGATAACAAGTACGATGATATCTGTCACATCAGCGCCTCTTGCGCGCATAGCTGAAAAAGCTTCATGTCCAGGAGTATCCAAAATAGTGATATCCCCCACATCTGTATGGCATTTAAAAGCTCCAATGTGTTGGGTAATTGCACCTGCTTCTCCTGAAACGAGATTACTTTTTCGAATCGCATCGATCAAACTTGTCTTTCCATGGTCAACATGTCCCATGAACGTAATCACAGGAGGCCGAATTTTTAAATTGGCTGGATCTGCTTCGGAGATTTCTTCTCTAATCGTCTTGCCTGTAACCAAAATGCGCTGCTCTTCAGAAGTGTCAATGGTAATTTCACAGTCAAACTCTTGGCCAAGTAGTTGAACCGTTGTTTCGTCATCTAAATAATCATTGAGAGTAAGCACAATTCCCTGCATGAAAAGTTTTGCAATGAGCTCGGAAGATTTCAACTTCATTTCTGTGGCTAGATCTTTGACTGTAATAGGCAGTCGTATGAGAAGTTTCTTTGGTCTGATTGTGATATCTTCTTTGACAGCAGGTCGAATTTTGTGAGCTCTTTTTTTTCTCCAAACGTCCTCTTCACCGTCTCCTCTAAGACCATGTCGATCTCTGGAATCAAAAGCGCGACTTTCAGTTCTTTTTTGAGGCTTAAAATCGCGAAATTCTTTGAAAATTCCCTTTTTAGGTTTGACCGCCTCTTCTTCTAATTCTGGAGCAATCGGTTCTTTAGGTGTGACTTTTTTTTGTTCTGTTTCCGCAGCAGCAGTTTCCTTTACAGCTGGTTTTTTGCTCTCCTCTTCTGCCTCTTTTCTTGTAAAAGGAAGTTTTGTAGGGGGAGTAGCTTTGGGCAAAACTGGTTGAACAGTTGGTTGTCCAGGAGGAATAGTTTTTGTGACAACAGATTCAGCTGGGGCAGAGACTTTTTTTTCTGGAGAAATAGGTTTTTTTTCAGCAGGTTGCGCTTTCTCTTCTGAAACTGGTTCTACTTTCTTTTTGCCGCTTGGTTCTTTTTTCAGTTTACTTAACTTTAAAGCTTCTGCTAGCTGAGTATTTTTAATATTTAGTTTTAAATTTTTGGCCAAGATGATTTAAGCCTCTTTTTTTCTTAGAATATTTAATTTTAGCCGAACCTGTTCCAAAATTTTATCAGCCATTTCAATGCTTATTTCAGGAATTTTGGACAAATCTTCTGGTTTTACAGAAAGCACTTTTCTGGGAGTATCAAATCCTCCACTGACAAGACTCTCTAAAATAAAAGGGCTCATTCCTTCTAAAGTAAGAGGTTCGTCTAAGATGGGATCTTCTAAAGTTGCTAAATGAGCTCTTTGTAGATTCATTGCTTTCTGGTATTCGCTCATTCTCTGAACTTCCAGTTCTACGCCAAGAAGATGGCCCGTTAAACGGGCATTCATTCCCTTTTTTCCAAGAACAGTTGGATAGTCCTCATCAGTAACAACAATAGAAATGATCGAGTTATCTTCACTTACACTGATTTTTTTAATTTCTACTGGAGAAAGAACATTTTGGAGCAGTTGAATGGTATCTTGTGAATAGGGGAGAATATCAATTTTTTCATTGTTTAATTCGCGAATGATATTTTTTACTCGATTACCTCTCACGCCTACACATGCGCCGACTGGATCGATTTTGGGATCGGTAGAGCGAACAGCTAACTTTGTGCGGTAACCAGGCTCTCTTACAATTCGTTCGATTAGCACATTGCCATCTTCAAGTTCTGGAACCTCTTGAATGAAGAGTTGTTTTACAAATTCGGGATGGCTTCGGGAAAGAATGACTTCAGCTCCTCCGCTATCTGTATCTCTCACTTCAAATAAAAGAGCCGTCACTCGGTCGCCAATATTGTACCGCTCTGTCTTTGGATAAAATCTCTCTGGTAAAATGGCTTCGACTTTTCCAAGATCAACAATTAAGCTCGCGCCGCGTACAATCTTTTTTACACTTCCAGAAATGATTTCATTAATCCGATGGCGATACTCTTCATAAATGACATCTCTTTCAGCACTTCTGAGTTTTTGAGCAATGATTTGACGAGCTGTTTGTGCTGCAATTCGTCCAAAATCCTGTGGTGTCACAGTAATATCAACCCAATCGCCAATTTCTGCTTGTGGATTGAGTAGACGTGCTTCGTCAAGAGAAATTTCCTCTTCGGGAATCGTCACCTTGTCGACCACCTCTTTTTGTGCGATGACCTCAATATTTCCCGTTTTAGGCTCAACTTTAACAGTGACATTGATGAGTCCCTTGATACTTTTTCTTGCAGCTACACGAAGGGATTCTTCAATCGCGCTGATGATGATTTCTCGTTTGATTCCCTTTTCGCGCTCTAAATATTCAAAAATAGCTACTAAATCCTTATTCATTCTCGGTTTGTTCCTCTTCTTGTTTGCCCTCTTCAGAGCCTTCTTCTTTTTTCTTTTTCTTCGCTGTTTTATTTACACCTTTTTTTGCTTTAGATTTGCCAACGACGATGTCATCTCGATTATATTTATTTTTATCAATGAGGTATTCCTTAATGGATAGGGCAATTTTTTTATGTTCTGGATCGAGCTTGATTACTTTTGCAGTAATGAGATCTCCAATATTTACAACATCTTCTACTTTTCCAAATGGTTGATCTGAGAGTTCTGTGACGTGGACTAAGGCCTCAATTCCATTTTCGAGTTCAACAAAAGCACCAAAAGCAGTAATTTTTGTCACTTTTCCTTTTACTAAAGAAGCTATCGGCAAGGTCTTCTCAATGTTTTCCCAGGGATTCATGCCTAATTGCTTGACACCAAGAGTAATTTTTTTGCTTTCTTTATCAACGAGTAAAACAACTGCTTCAACAACATCTCCCTTTTTTAAGATTTCTGAAGGATGTGAAATCTTTTTAATCCAGCTTAAATCTGAAATGTGAATCAGCCCTTCTACACCTGGTTCTAATTCAACAAATGCACCATAATTAGTCAGATTGCGAATTTCTGCTTTAACAACTTTTCCGATGGAATATTTCTTTTCCACATCTTCCCAAGGATTTTTTTCTGTTTGTTTAATGCCAAGAGAAATTTTGCCCTCATCTTTTTGGATAGCTAAGACAATGGCTTCCACCTCATCCCCTTTATTGACTACTTCTGTGGGATCGGTAATCGTCTTTGTCCAAGACATTTCAGAAACATGAATGAGTCCTTCAATTCCAGGTTCGATTTCTATGAAAGCACCGTAAGGAACAAGATTGACAATCTTTCCTTTAATATGCGTTCCAGGAGGGTAACGTTTCTCGATTTCTTCCCAAGGATTTTCTTCTTTTTGTTTCATGCCTAGGGCAACTCTTCCCTTTTCTTTATCTATGTGAAGAATCATTACTTCTAAAACTTGGCCAATATGGACCATTTCGGAGGGATGCTTAATGCGCTTCCAAGTCATATCTGTGATATGGAGAAGTCCATCGACTCCGTCCAAATCCAAGAAAACTCCAAAGTCTGTAATATTTTTTACAATCCCTTTGCGGATTTCTCCTTCGTGAATATTTTCGAGGAGTTCTGCTTTGCGAGAAATTCTCTCTTCTTCTAGTAACTCCCTTCGAGAAACAACGATATTTTTTCTTTCCATATTGATTTTTAAAATTTTGAAATCAAAGGTATGGCCGACAAATTCATCCAGGCTTTTAATTTTTTTATTGTCAATTTGGGATCCTGGCAGAAAGGCTTCCATTCCAATATCTACCATTAAGCCGCCTTTTACTTTGCGAAGCACCTTTCCTTGAACAATGGATCCTTCCGTACAATGGTTTACAATGTATTCCCATTGTCTTTGACGCCTCGCCTTTTCTCTAGAGAGAATGATCTGGCCATCTTCTCCTTCTGCCTGATCAAGTAATACCTCGACTTCAGAATCCAGAGAGAGTGCTGAGGGATCTTCAAACTCTACTATTGGAATAAGACCTTCAGATTTTAATCCGACATCTATTACGACAAAGTCCTTGGTGATTTCGACAATACGCCCTTTTAAAATTTCTCCTATATTCATAGAAGAAATAGAGCCTTCACCAGCTTTTTCTTCTTTAGCGTTTAACAATTTTTTAAAGAGCTTGGCATCTTCTTCATGATAGTCGATATCATCAATGACCTTATTGTCGCTCCAATCGTGTTTAAAGCTTTTGGACATGAATAGAATTCTCCTGGTTTTTAGTGTCTTGACCCACTTTACGCGAGCCTTGAATAGAAAAAATTTGAGTTCAAATTTAATAGGTTATTGACCTAAAAAATCCTTTTATTACTCTCATTTCCACAAAATTCTAATTTGAAAATCAAAAAGTTCTCAAAGAAAACAGTTTGCGGACAGACGCAATGCATTATATATCGCGTCTTTAAACTCTATCAATTGTTTCTAAGAGACTAAAGAGTAACAAATGGTTAATAAAAAAATCAAGAAGGGAGAAATTGGTAAAAAAATATTTTTAAACTAAACTGGAAGCAGAGAATGTAATCTATTGAAATTGAAAAAGTTACTCTAAAAAAAAATTTATCTCTTTTTAACTCCTTGCATTTCTTCTTCAAAAGACTAAAATTTCCAAATTAAGGAGATTGATGAGGATGACCACTCTTGTCATGAAATTTGGCGGTGCTGCAGTCGAAACTCCTGAGCAATTTTCTCAAATTGCAGAGATCATTATAAAAAAACGTTTGAACTACTCTCATATTATCGCTGTTGTCAGCGCGATGGGAAAGACCACAGATGACCTTTTGGCCCTTGCACATAAGGTGCATTTCAATCCCCCGAAAAGAGAAGCTGATATGTTGATTTCGGTAGGAGAAAGGGCAAGCAGTGCTCTTCTTGCAATGGCTTTGGATTTAAAAGGTCAATCGGCAATTAGTTTTACAGGAAGCCAATCTGGAGTGATCACTACGGAAGATCACTCCGAGGCAAAGATAATTGAAGTAAAACCTCATCGCGTCATTCGAGAATTAGAAGCGGGGAAAATTGTCATAGTAGCAGGATTTCAAGGAGTAAGTAGAAAAGGGGAAATTACAACTTTGGGAAGAGGAGGATCTGATACCTCTGCTGTTGCTTTAGCTGTTGCTTTATCGGCAGAAAAAGTAGAATTTTATAAAGATGTGGAGGGGATCGCAGAAAAGGATCCCAAACAATTCCCTGAAAGTAAAATTTTCCCTCATCTTACCTATGAAGAAGCGATAAAAATTTGCGAGTCTGGAGCAAAAGTATTGCATCCCCGCTGTTTAAAACTGGCGAGAAAAAATCACATTCCCTTGCACGTTCTTTCTTTCAAAAAGTCAGATGCAAATGGCACAGTGGTCAAATCTGGCCATTCAGGTGAAAAAATAAAAGGATTTGAATTTGAGACAGAATGATTTTTCCATGCCAATGGTTTTTTTACCAGAAATTGAAATGCCTTTTATTTGTTCGAACGACACAAAAGCCTGCATTGACCGAATCTATGCAATTTTGGAAAAATTTTTCCCCGACTCTTTTTCTCTCGATGAATTGATTCAGAAAATTCCCATTTTAGAACAAGATGAATGGGAAACAAAGGAAAACAAAAAGAGTCTTTCTCTCTTTTTTCTTTGTCAGTATCAGCCTCATGTGAACAGATTTTTTCAAGAAATCGTAAGCAATTGGCTCATACCTGGAAAACAAATTGATATAGCTTTCTATTTTTTTACTCGTTTTCATTTTGCCCATTTTAAAGAGATAGATTTTGCAATTTCAGAAATTGTTCTTCATTTTAAGAGTGAGGAATATGCCATGATTGCAAAGAAAAATCTCCCTTTTATTGAAAAAGAAATTTTTATTGGGATTCATAACTTCCATCAAGCTAAGCAAATTTTGGAAATGAAAGGGGGTACAATTGATGAGAAGACTAGTTTAGTACAAGAGAGAATTGCTAATTTAGTCCGAAAATTTCCATCCTCATTTGATTATGATATTTTTATTCAAATGCAACAATTTTTTGTCTCATCTCCAGAAGTGTTTAAAATTCCGCGAACAGTATTTGATGTGAGTCGCATCATTTGTATGATTTATCTGATCCGCAAAAAACTGGAAAAGCAACTCATCATTTTCCCCGACAAGAGAAATATTATCGTCAAATTAAGAAGGAGCTATTTGCAGTTTCCTCTTGGGATAAAAGAAGCGCTTTGTATTTTTATTGGGATGAGTTTTTATCATGAACATGAAGTGTTTGATCAAAGACATCTTTTATCTACCTTGAGCCTCTATTTTCCAGAAATAGAAATTGCCGCGGATGGCTATTTTTTACAAAAGAATCATGAAAATAAAACACAGATCATCTATTGCGAAATTGCCAAAAAAAATGACGAAGGATTTTCTTTTGGTGAAATAGAGGTATTAAAAGAAGAAATTCAGGAAGAGATTGCAAATAGAATAGAGCAACTTGTCTCTCCTGTTTTCATGCCGCGCAATGAGGAAGAGGTGATGAGAAATATTTTAACTTTAGGATATGAGCTAAAATATTTGAAAGATATTCCTCAAATGATGATTTCTTTTGATGAACAGACAGAAAAAGAGCTTATTTTTACTGTTATTTTACTGAGAATTTTGCATCCAAAGACACTACCTTTGAGAGAAATTTTTGAAAAAAATGGTCAAGATCTAAAAATTTCTTTTGATCGCATAAAAATTATCGGGTTCATTCGAAAAAAATATCCGAAACAAGCCAATGTTTTTCTTCTTAGGTTACCTAGCGAACAGTTCTTGAGAGATGATTATTCGGTTGATCTCTATGCAGCAAGGTTAAAAGCCGTTGCATTGATCCAAAATGCGATTGGAGAAGTAAGGGATTTTAATGGAGGCATGATCGTAAAACAATATGAAAATTTTCTCCGTTTGCAGCAACATCTTGGAGAATTAGGAAAACGCCATTTTTTTTTACTGCAGAATTTTTTTCATGGGATTAAACCTATCGAATTTAGTTCCACATTTGACCCAGTTTGGTTAAAGAATTTTTTTCTTATGATTCTGAAGATTCAAGAAGAAAATGATACTGGAGGGATAGTATCCCTATTCGAGCAGAAAAACGATATGGTATTTGCTATTTTTAAATTTCAAGATCTATCCGTTAAGGAAAAAATCTTACATGAAATAGACCTCATTCAATTTTCACCGAGAAGTTTAGGGATCGTTGAGCTAGAACTCTCCGATGGAATTTATCTGGGTTTCATGAGTTTGCCAGAAGAGAAAGAAAAGCAGACAGAATTCATAAAAAAATTAAAAAAATATACCTCTTCTCCGCTTGAAATATGAATAAATTTCAACCACAGAGATCACAGAGCATACAGAGAAAAACAGGATCCGGATTTTCCTCCTCTGCGTGCTCTGTGATCTCTGTGGTTAAATTATAAGATGATCCTAGGCTTGACTTTGATCTGTGAAAGAAGTCAAAATAAGGCAAATTTGTTAAGTAAAATATGAAAAAATGGCCATTAACCATTGTTCCATCCATCTTGTCTGGAGATTTTGGGAGGTTAGCAGACGAGGCAAAAAGAGTGGAAGATGCAGGAGCTGATGCGATCCACATAGATATCATGGATGGCCATTTTGTTCCAAATTTTGCCCTTGGTCCAAAGGCTGTTTCCTCTATCAACCGAGCAACAGATCTTTTTTTAGATGTTCATATCATGATTTATAATCCTTATGATTATATCGAAAGATTTGTAGAAGCTGGTGCAGATCGAATTATTTTTCATTTGGAAGCAACAGAAGATGTAGAAGATACACTCTCTTATATCCGAAAGTGCAAAGTAGAAGCAGGATTGGCGATTTGTCCAGAAACTTCCGATTCGATTTTTGAGAAATACCTCTCTCAAAGTGACCTCCTTTTGCTCATGACAGTCAATCCAGGCTTTGGAGGCCAGCCATTTATGACAAATGTATTAGAAAAAATTAAATTTACTCGTGACATATGCAACAGATTAAAAATTCGCAAAGGGGGAAAAATTGCAAATAAAGACGGAGAGTTGGAGAGATTTCCTCCATTTGATATTGAAGTAGATGGAGGGATCAATGAAAAGACAGGGAAACAGTGCGTTGAAGCAGGTGCAAATGTTCTTGTTTCAGGGACTTTTTTGTTTGGGGCTCCTGATATGAAATTGGCAATTCAAAAACTAAGAACTCTATGAAAAAAATTGTAGTCATCGGTGGGGGAACGGGGAACTTTGCTGTTTTGCGAGGGTTAAAAGATTACCCTGTAGATATTAGTGCAATTGTTTCCATGGCAGATGATGGGGGAAGTACAGGGATTCTTCGAGATGAACTGGGAGTTTTGCCACCCGGCGATGTGAGACAGTGTTTAGTCGCCCTTTCTAATTCTTCTAGATTGATGCGAAGCTTAATGAATTATCGATTTGAAAATGGTGGACTTGGAGGCCATAGCTTTGGAAATCTTCTTTTATCTGCTCTTGAAAAGGTAACGGGAAGTTTTGAAAAGGCAGTGGAAGAAGTAGGAAAAATTTTATTCATTAAAGGAAAAGTCATCCCTGTAACTACCCATCAAGTTCGCTTAAAGATGATCCTGAATAATAGAAAAATTTTGGAGGGAGAAAAAGAAATTTATCTATCACAAGAAATCGATCAGGGGTATAAAAGCATCTATCTTGAGCCATATCCAAAGGCAAATCCTCGTGCAATTGATGAGATCAAAAATGCTGACCTCATTTTGATTGGACCTGGAGGAGTTCACACTTCTTTAATTCCAAATCTTTTGGTCGATGGAGTGAGTGAAGTTTTGAGACATAGTGGGGGGAAAAAGGTTTTTGTCGTAAATTTGATGAATCGAAGAGGGCAAACAACGGGTTTTAAAGTGGGAGATTATCTAAAGGAGATCGTTCGGTATATTGGAAAGGATATTTTTGATTTCATCCTTGTCAATGATCAACAGCCTCCACAGGAGCTGATTGATGTCTATGCCGAGGAGGGAACAATTGTGGAAAATGATTTAAAAGAAAGTCGAATTATTTTAGCTTCTCTTCTTGGTGAATTAAAAACCGGGCATAAAATGGATTTAATTAAAAGAAATTTGATTCGTCATGACCCCAAAAAATTAGCACAAGAGGTAATGAAAATTGTTAATTATCTTTGATTTGGATGATACTTTGATCAATACATTTGAGACGATTCTTCCCATCAAGTTTAGGAAAGCTTTGGAAGCAATGGTAAAAGAAGGGTTGAAAATTGATCATTTTGAAAGTGGTTATAATCTTTTAATTGAAGAAAATAAAACCTCCGATACGAGTCAAGAAGCATTTATTCGATTTTTAGAAAAGTTAAATGCCGATAAGAAATATCTTACTATTGCAAAAAAAATTATCCTTGAACCTCTTCCTTTTGATTGCAAAGTCTCTGTATTTCAAGGAGTTCCACAACTTCTTTCCCATCTTAAAAGGGCTAAACATGAGCTTGCCTTAGTCACTATTGGAGATGAGACTCTGCAAAAAGAAAAAATGAAAAAGACTGGTATTCAAGAGGGTTTTTTTAGTAAAATAATGTTCGCAAAGAGTCTAAATAAAAAATTTTGTTATCAGTCTGTTTTAGAAGAGCTAAAAGGTATCCCTGAAGAGACAATTGTATGTGGAGATCGAATCCATCTTGATTTAACCCCGGCAAGAGAACTTGGCATGAAAACAATCCATGTTCTTCAAGGAAGGGGCAGGTATATGCGAGAGCCCAAAAAAGATGTCGATTATACAATTGAAACAATAGAAGAACTTAAACAGCTGATCTCAAATTTGCAAAAAAAACAATAGCGGAATAATTTTATGAGTAAAATTGCAACAACGAGCAACCACCTTGCTCCTGGAATGACGATCTCTTCTGATGGAAAAATTTACCGCATTGAATCTGTGGTAAAAGTCACTGCACCGAAAGGAGCCCCCTTCATCAAGACAAAACTCAAAGATCTCATGTCGGATGAAATTATCGAAAAAAATTTTAAAGAAGGACAAGCCATTCAGGAAGTATCCCTTGTGGAAAAAGATTTGGAATATCTCTATCTCGAAAAGAAAGATTATCTTTTTTTAGATATCGGAAATCTAGAACAAATATTAATTCCGCATGAAGTCATTGGAGATAAAGTCAATTATCTAAAGGAAGGAACACTGATTAAGGCAAAAAGTTATGGCGATCAAATTTTTGCAATCGAATTGCCTCAATTTTTAGAATTGATGGTTGTAAAAACAGAATCTTCTGAAGTATCCACTCATGTTGCAAATGCGACAAAAATTGCAATTTTAGAAACTGGAGCAAGAATCAAAGTTCCTCTTTTTATTGAATCAGGCGACATTGTCAAAGTTGACACAATAACAGATGAATATATTCAGAGAGTGTAACTGGGTCGATAAAATGGTTCTTTTTATCCATTCTTTTAGATTCAATTTTTCGCCTACTCTCATTCGAGTATGTCAAAAAATTGAATCTAAAAGACTGAATAAAAATATTCAATTTTCTCAACCCAGTTAGGTTAAGCAAGAGGTCTAATTTTCATGGATTTAAAACAGATCAAAGAACTGATGGCCGCTATGGAAAAGGCGGGCATAAAAAGAGTGAAGTTGAGGCAGGAAAAAGGTTTTGAAATTGAACTGGAGAGATATGAAGAACCCTTTTCACAACCTGCAAAAATCCATCCCCATCCCTCTTCTCGTATCGAGAATCTTCCCCATCCTCATTTTCCTCCCCATCATCCTTCAACTTTATTGCATTCAACGGAAGAAGAAAGGCAAAAACAAAAAGAGGTGGCTCCTGGAAGATACGTAACATCCCCTATGGTTGGGACGTTTTATTCGGCTCCTTCCCCTGAAGATCCCGTCTTTGTAAAAATAGGGGATCGTGTCGAAGAAGATACGATCATCTGCATCATTGAAGCCATGAAAGTCATGAATGAGGTAAAAGCGGGAGTGAAGGGAGAAATAGCAGAAATTTTAGTGGAAAACACACATCCAGTTGAATTTGGAACAAAGTTGTTCCGAGTCATATGAATTTTATGAAAAAAGTATTGATTGCAAATCGCGGAGAAATTGCCGTTCGCGTCATTCGAGCTTGTCATGATCTGGGTTTGCAAACTGTTGCTGTCTATTCAGAAGCAGATAGTGAAGCCTTGCATGTTCTTCATGCAGATGAAGCCATTTGCATAGGACAAGCCCCTTCATTAAAATCTTATTTAAAAATTTCTAACATTCTTTCCGCGTGCGAAATAACAGGGGCAGATGCCATTCACCCAGGCTTTGGGTTTTTAAGTGAAAATGCCAATTTTGCCTCCATTTGTGAGAGCTGCGGGTTGAACTTTATTGGTCCATCGCCCCAGACAATTGCCTTGCTTGGTGACAAAGCAAAGGCAAAAGAAACGGCAAAAAATGTAAAGTGTCCTGTTATTCCAGGATCAGATGGAGTCGTCGAAAATGTCCAGTCCGGTTTGAAAGTTGCTAAAGAACTTGGCTTTCCCGTATTCATTAAAGCTTCTGCTGGAGGAGGTGGAAAAGGAATTCGCATTGCACATGATCATGAAGAATTTATTCGGCAATTTGCTGCTGCTCGCACAGAAGCGGAAATTAGTTTCAATAATCCAGATGTATATATTGAAAAAATGGTGGTAAATCCAAGACATATTGAAATCCAAATCCTCGCAGATAAACATGGAAATTGTTTGCATCTTGGAGAAAGAGATTGCACGATCCAAAGAAGACGCCAAAAATTGATAGAAGAGACGCCAAGCCCTGTCGTAGATTCTTCTTTGAGAAAAAGAATAGGGGATGCAGCGGTTACCATTGCAAAAGCTGCCAAATACCACTCTGTCGGTACTGTGGAATTTCTGCTCGATGAGAAGGGGAATTTCTACTTTATGGAAGTGAATACGCGCATTCAAGTGGAACATACGATTACGGAAGAATTGACAGATATCGATTTAATTCGAGAGCAAATTCTCATTGCACAAGGGGAAAAATTGAAACTCAAACAAAAAGATATCACTTTTCGAGGTCATGTGATCCAATGTCGCATCAATGCAGAGGATCCAGTGCGCAATTTTGCTCCTTCTCCAGGACTAGTAGAGTATTTTATCCCGCCAGGTGGTCCACATGTAAGAGTGGATACCGGTTGCTATTCAGGATATCGCATTCCACCGAATTATGATTCGATGATTGCAAAACTCATCATACGGGGAAAAAATAGGAAAGAAGCGATTAATATAGCTAAAAGAGCCCTTCGTGAATTTCATATTGGTGGAGTCAAAACGACCATTCCTTTTCATCAGTTCATGTTTCAAGATGAAAATTTTTTAGCAAATCGCTATTTTATTACTTATGTCGACCAGCTCATTTTAGATGGTTGTACCTTTGAAATTGTAAAATGAACCTAAGAACCTATCTCACTATTCGAATTTTCCTGTTTTTGATCTTTTTTGCATCTTTGAGAGACCTTTTTTCAGACATGTGTTTTTCACATTGTCTTCAAAACAGTCTCTAAAACACTAAAAATAGAAATAGTGAAATAGGTTCAAGTGTGTGAATTATGAAAGGAATCATTTTAGCAGGTGGAAGGGGAACAAGATTATATCCTCTGACACTTCCTGTCTGTAAACAGCTTCTGCCTGTTTATGACAAACCGATGATTTACTATCCCTTATCTGTCCTTTTGTATGCAGGAATTCGGGAGATCTTACTCATCTCTACTCCTCTAGATCTTCCAAGATTTGAATCACTTCTTGGAGATGGATCTCATTTAGGAATCTCTATTGCTTATGCTAAACAAGAAAAACCAAATGGAATTGCAGAAGCCTTTATCATTGGAAAAGATTTTATTGAAAATGACAATGTTGCCCTAATTTTGGGAGACAATCTATTTTATGGAGAGCGCATTTTTGAACTATTTGACATAGCCAAATCCCTACAAAATGGAGCCATTATTTTTGGATATGAGGTAAAAAATCCATCGCGCTATGGAGTAATGGTTTTTGATGAGAAAGAACATCTAATCAATATCGTAGAGAAGCCATCTCTACCCCCTTCTGACTATGCAGTTACAGGCCTCTATTTTTATGACAACCAAGTAATAGAAATCGCAAAATCACTCTCCTTTTCCAAAAGAAATGAACTTGAAATTACCGATATTAATCTAGCTTATTTGAAAAAAGGTGAGCTTCAAGCCAAACTATTCGATCGAGGCTTTGCCTGGTTAGATGCAGGAACTTGTGAAGCGCTCCATTCTGCTGCCACCTATGTCCAAGCGATTCAAGAAAGGCAGGGAATAAAGATTGGTTGTATTGAAGAAATTTCCTACAAAATGGGCTTTATCGATCAAGACCAACTTCAGCTTCTTGGAAAAAATCTTTCCTCCTCGGAATACGGCACCTATTTACTTCAATGTGCGAAAAACCGTTCAATTTTGCAGCACGCAAAAATATAGTTCATGTTATATGTAAGTCATGGTCTGGTTATTTTTTAATTTTCTTTTGATATTAGTATTTATTTTTTTCAGAATGCGAAAAACAGCACTCATTTTCACAATCATCAACATCCTTCTCTGTCTTGGAATGCTCTTGCATCATGCAACTGACACACTGCAAATAAGATTATGAACCTATCCGAAAATTCTAAAATTTGCGGATAGGTTCATGAGATTTAAATTACTGAGAACCTTAAATGCATTGTTAATTTTTGTGTTAATGGGGATTCTTTCAGCGGCTTATTATCAACAGTATTTTAAACACGAGCTGCCTTGTCCTCTTTGCATTTTGCAAAGACTTGGGATGATTGGAGTTTCCATAGGGGCTCTTTTAAACCTTCGATTTGGAATTCGAATTGAGCATTATGCCCTTTCTCTGTTCAGTGCTTTTTATGGAGGGGCCGTTGCGATTCGGCAGATTTGTCTTCACATTTGTCCCGGATTTCCTATTTTTGGAATTCCCGTTTTTGGAATAAATTTATATACCTGGTCATTTTTAGCTTTTTTCTCTGCAGCGCTAGCGATTATCTTCATGCTTTTTTTTCATAGAAACGAAGAGATAAAACAGGTGAAGATGAATTGGTTTGAATGGCTTGCTTGCACCTCAGTCTATGCACTTACCTTGCTCAATTTTATCACCACATTTGACGAGTGCGGAATCGGACCTTGCAGAGATGTTCCTTGGCCCCAACCCAAATAACTTTTAAAGCATGAATTTCCGATTCTAGTATAAGTCCATGTCAACGATGACTTCCTGAAATTGCGTTTTTCGTATCATATAAACAGCAAAGACAAGATAATTTGAAAAATGAATATCGCATAAAAGTTCAGGTAGAGAAAGATTGGAGAAAGAAACATCTTTTAATTCTTTATTTTGCATAAGCTCGCTTATTAATCTTGAATTAGGCTCACGACATTCTTTTTGAAAATTGGTTAAGAGAGTTTGCCATGCATTTAAAAATGATTCATTTGATGGAATTTTAAAAGGATATCTCTTTGCAAATTCTAGACTATTTATCACAGCTATGCGAATAGATAGATCGTGATTGTTTATAGCCTCTAATTTCATTTTTGATATAAAGTAATTCAAAATAGCATCTTGTAAATTATCTTTTAAAGTTAGATTGCTATTTTCCTCTAGCAAATGACTTCCTATTTTTTTTATTTTTATAAATAAATCAGGAAAGAAATCTGTAAGATATTGTCCAAATTGTTCTACTTCGTTTGCCAATACTTCTTCGTTTTGCAATTGTTCTCTGTACTGGTTAAACCATGTAAATAGCGGTTTGAAAATTTTTTTTTCGTCCTCTTCAATTGGAAATGATTTCAGTATGCTGAGAAGAGCAGATAATCCCATCTTAATACCAAACCTCAGAGCTATAAGTCTTTGCTCATTGCTTGGGAAATTATGTAGTCCCTTTTGATAGAGCCAAACACTATCTGGATGAATATTTGTTGCATGAAACCAATTATAAATTGAAGTAATTGATCGATTAATCCATTCATCATGTGCAGGATCAAATAATCTTTGTAGAAATGGAAATCCTCCTAGTACAATTGGAAATGTGGGAAGTGGAATAGAAATATGAAAAGTTTCTTTAATGGTCAACCCAATACCAAAACCGACGATTGCTCCTGAAAAAGATCTCATTATTAAATCCACTTTCCTAAAAGTTGTTACCAAGTCTGAGATCTGTTCAGCTGAATAGCGAATTGGTATTGGAGTAATTCGCTGGCAAAGAGGGCAATTCATCTTTTTTTCATTAGGGTTTTCTTCGAAGATATAATTTGTAAGTGGAATTAAACAATTTTTGTGCAGCGAATGGTTACACGGAAGAGAATAGATCGGGTTTGTATATGAGTGGTCAAGTGGATACCAACATATAATGCACTTATTAGTGGCCATAGGAACACCATTTATTAAAAATTTTCAAGTGAGCGCTGTGCTTGGTAATGTTTTTCGATTCCTTTCACAATCAGATCTAAATC
Source organism: Chlamydiota bacterium (assembly GCA_022614855.1). Lineage (GTDB taxonomy): Bacteria > Chlamydiota > Chlamydiia > Chlamydiales > Rhabdochlamydiaceae > JAKEHU01. Next base: position 5,132 of record JAKEHU010000018.1, on the reverse strand, counting down.
ATCGGTAAGGGTGATGAGTTTTAAACCATCGCTTGGAATGTAATCCGGAGGGACTGCGTAATTTTTCATCCAGTCCATCAAAGGCTGCCAATATTTTTTCCCGACAAGATAGACAGGAAAAGGTTTAATTTTTTTTGTTTGAATTAAGGTAAGCGATTCAAAAAATTCATCCAAAGTTCCAAATCCCCCTGGAAAAACGACAAAGGCCTGAGCATATCTGACAAACATCACTTTTCTTACAAAAAAATAACGAAATTTAAGAAGGTAATCTTCGTCGATATATTTATTGGGTTTTTCTTCAGGCAAATTGACACATAAACCGCAAGATTGTCCTTTTGCTTTTTGCGCTCCCTTATTTGCTGCTTCCATGTGGCCAAACCCGCCTCCTGTAGTAATCGCAAATCCTTTTTTTACCAATTTTTCTGCAAGATTTTCCGCGATTTTGTAGTAGGGATCATCTATTTTTGCCCTGGAAGAACCAAAAATTACAACAGAGGGACCCAGGCTGGAGAGTCTTTCAAATCCATCAACAAGTTCAGATAGGATTCGAAAGATGCGCCATGCATCATAAGATTGGGGCCGTTTTGCGGATGGCAAAAGTTTATGATGTTCTTTTTCATCACTCATAGACAAGACGCTTAAAACCTTTTTTTCGAATCCGTTTGCGATAGGGAACATGAGTAGCTTGCCGCCCTGCTACAACTTCATGCAAATTTTCAATTGCCATGAATACTTGAGGATCTTCTCTTAAGATGATTTCTTTAAGTTCAGCAAGATCCAGTCTTTCTACAATGATAAAAATGATTTCTCTCGACGCTCCAGAAAATCCTCCTTTTCCATGAAGAAAGGTAAGCCCTAAACCCAGCTCGCTCATGATCACTTTTGCAAGATCATGCGGTTTAGAAGAGATGATGAGCACCGACTTCAATTCGTCTAGACCCACGATGACAAGATCGATCATTTTAAAGGCGACGATATAGGTCATCAGCGATTGAAGCGCAATGTGCCAATCTTTAAAAATCCAACCGTAAGCACCAAAAATAAAAATATTTGCAATGAGAACAACTTGACCAACGGTAAAACCCATTTTGCGATTGATGATGATTCCCATGATTTCTGTTCCATCTAAACAGCCTCCATTGCGAATGATGAGCCCGGCACCAACGCCTAAAATAGCACCGCCAAATACAATGATTTCAAGGGTATCTCCAAAAAAGGGAGGAACCTTTTGCAGCAAGATCAGAAAACCGGCAAATAAGATGACAGCAATTGTCATATGTATGACAAAAGTGCGACGAATATATCGAAAGGCGAGATAGATAAAGGGAACGTTAAGTGCAATTAAAAAATAAGATACCAGTTGATCTCCAAATAGTCTTCCCAAGATCAGTGCAATACCGACAATTCCGCCGTCAATCAAATTATTTGGAAGGAGAAAAATGCGGATAGAAAGGGCAGCTAGAAAAGAGCCGATTCCCATCCAGAAAAAATCTCGCAAGAAATGCCAAAATAGGATTGGTTTTTTGTAAGTGTGGACCATCTTGTCGGGTTTTTTGCAAAAAAATATATTAAATATTAATAAATGAAATGTACAGAAATAAAAAGATACGCGGGAGACGGGGCTCGAACCCGCAACTTCTGCCGTGACAGGGCAGTGCTCTAACCAATTGAACTACTCCCGCATTTTTCTCCAAAAAAGTTACCATCTATAGAAATAGTTATCAAGTTTCAAAAGAAAGAGCTCTCTGGTAAGATGTGTTATTGTCAAAAAACTGTTCGGTTTAAAAAAAATAAATGGATTGTTTAATCAATAATGAAACCTTGGTCAATTGGCTTACCCAATATGGAGCCATTTCTTTATTTATGCTCCTTGTTTTAGGAATATTGGCCTTTCCTATTCCCGAAGAAACCCTAATGATCTTGTCTGGTATTTTAATTAGAAAAGAAGGATTGGACCCTTTTTCAACACTCTTAGCTGCCTATACCGGAGCCATAGCTGGAATCAGCTTGAGTTATCTCCTAGGCCGTACGGCTGGAAACTATCTCATTACCCGGTTTGCAAAGAAAGGTTGGATAGATAAAAATTTTAAAAGAGCACAGAAATGGTTTGATCGTTTTGGAAAATGGGCCCTGCTCGTTGGCTATTTTATCCCAGGAGTTCGTCATTTTACAGGATTTTCCAGCGGAACTGTGAAGATGAAATTTAAAAAGTTTGCCCTTTTTGCTTACAGCGGTGCCATTATTTGGGTTTCTCTTTTTATTTCCTTTGGATTTTTTTTCGGGAATTACTGCTTCTCTTTTCTAGAAAAAATCGATTTCGATCTAAATGTGATAATTATTTCTGCAATCATATTCGTAATACTTTTTTTAATTTTTTATAAGTTGAAAACATATTTTTTTAAATGAATTCCGATGAAAAGATCCAAAGTCATCCTTAAAAAAGGAAAAGAAGCGATTTTCAAAAATCGCCATCAATGGATTTTTTCTGGTGCTATTGAATCCTACCCCGATGATTTTGATGAAGGACACATTTATCCCATTTTCAGCTTCGATAAGAAGCTGCTTGGACATGGCTATTTTCACTCTTCTCTTAGCCTAGCTGGGCGAATTCTCTCTTTTGGGGACCAAGACCCTTGGGAAGCTATCTATGATCATCTAGATAATGCGATTGCTTTGCGCGCTGCTCTATTTTCTCATCAAGAGACAAACGCCTATCGCCTAGTCAATGGAGAAGGGGACTATCTGCCTGGACTCATCATCGATCAATATGGGGAGTATCTTGTCCTGCAGAGCAATACTCTTGGCATGGATTTGATGAAGGAAAAAATTTTAGACTATCTGATTCAAAAAAAACGATGGAAGAGTGTTTTCGAAAAGTCCATTTCTTCTTCTCGTAAAGAAGAGGGGTTGGAAGATAGAGTTTCCCTTCTTTGGGGAAAAGAAATCGAGGAGATTCCAATCCTAGAAAATGGTCTACATTTCTTTGCCGACTGGAAGAGAGGGCAAAAAACAGGTTTTTTTCTCGATCAAAGAGAAATGCGCCATCTCGTAAAAACAATTAGCAAGGATCGCACTGTCTTGAACTGTTTTTCTTATACCGGAGGATTTTCTGTCTATGCTCTTGCAGGAGGAGCAATTTCTGTCACTTCAGTGGATAGTTCGAAGCCTGCACTTGAAATGGCAAGAAAAAATCTTCGCGCAAATGGTTTTAAAGAAGATCAATCTCCACTTATCGAAGCAGATGTCTTTCAATTCCTCAGAGAAGATCCCCTCGATTATGAGATTGCCATCCTCGATCCCCCTGCTTTTGTGAAGAAAAAAAAAGATATTTCTCAGGGAATTAATGGATACCGAGAAATAAACATGCAAGTTCTTTCTAAAATGGCCAAAGGAAGCTTTTTGCTTACCTCTAGTTGCTCATATTATATCGACGAGACGCTCTTTCGCACAATCATCTTCCAAGCTGCACAAAGCACAAATCGAGATGTACAAATCGTGAAAGAAAGTTTTCATTCTGTCGATCATCCAATTTCCATTTTTCATCCCGAAACGCGCTATTTGAAAAATTTTCTTCTTTATCTTCCAACGTAGATTTCTGCTAAGGATTGATTTTGGGCGCAACAGGACTCGAACCTATGACCACCTGTGTGTAAGACAGGCGCTCTACCAACTGAGCTATGCGCCCTTGTAAAAGTGATAATAATGTATCGTTAGAGATTGTTTTTTCTCAATCTTTTAAAAATGATAATGCTATATATAATTCGAATGATGAAAAAGCAAATTTGGATTGGAATTCTTTTCTTTTTGTTCGGGTGTCAAATTTATTCTTCAGATCGCATACAAAAAAAGAGCGAAGAGTGTTGTGAAAATATTCTTGATACTTTTATCCAGATTCAATCTCACGATGATCTTGTTCAGATGGAATCGCAATTAAAAAGACAATTTGATGAACTTGTTGAATTGATCATAAAAGCAAAAGTTTTTTTTAAAAAAAATCCTCATAAGATTCCACCACAACTTCCAATTAATTCTTTTAACGATGCTTTAAAAGAGGAGTTGATGCGCATATATAAAATAGAAGGAGGAAGAGAAGTTGTAGAAAGAGCACAAAAAGAAGCTTTGATTCGATTGGATGGATTTCTGAAAAGAAAAACTAGAGATTAAAATGGTTTTCAAAATGTTCTTTTCTCTCTTTAAAGAAATGGTGATCGGTCATTTCTCCTACATGAATCGGTACAGCAGCAATGTATCCTTGTTTTAGAAGAGCTACATCGCTTTCTTCATGTTCGTTCTTTTCATCCCATTTACCTCCTTGCCAGTAATAGGGATCGCCGTCGGGATTGACCCTTTTTTCCGGGTTTTCAATCCAATATCCTTGTCCTTGACGCGCCAATTTGATTCCTTTAATTGGAAGATGTGGGAAATTCACATTCAAAATGGTTCCAGGAGTTAGAGGATGGTTCAGAATATGTTGCACAATTTTTAAAAGATATTTTTCAGTTAACTGATATTGAGGGTTATCATAATCTTCACAAGAAAAAGCAATTCCTTGAATTCCGCGAAAAGCCCCTTCAATGATACCTCCGATTGTTCCGCTATAAAGAACATTTCTCCCTGCGTTGGACCCTCGATTGATTCCCGAAAGAATCAAATCCGGCTTTTTTTCTAAAAGAAGGCTGGTAGCAAGTCTTACGCAATCCACAGGAGTTCCAGTTATTTTCCAAGCATGAGTATTTTTCTCCCAAGAAATCGCATCAATGGAGAGTGGTTCTCGTAGAGTAAGAGCAGCGCCAACTCCTGATTTTTCAACTGAGGGAGCGACGATAGTTACTTTTGCAAAATCAGCAACAGCCTTCCACAAATGCATTAATCCTGGAGCATGGATTCCATCGTCATTTGTAAGTAAAATATTTGGTTTTATATTCATGAACCTATCCAACTATTCGAATTTTCCTGTTTTTGATCTTTTTAGCATATTTGAACGATCTCTTCTCAGCCATGTGTTTTTCACATTGTCTTCGAAGAGATCGTTCAAATCTGCTCAAAAATCTCTAAGAGACTGTTATCGAATTAAGACTTCGTCGCTTTTCGGGATTATTTTGACCGATTTTCGGTTCAAATTGCAGGGGTCA
>JAKEHU010000017.1 GCA_022614855.1 Chlamydiota bacterium | reverse complement strand
TCTCTAAGAGGGTGTTTAAAAATTCCTCCTAGAGAGTTTTTGAGCTTTCCGAGATTATTAATGTCGCTCTCCTCGGCCATATGCAGCTTCGCATATTGTCCTCATAGAGCGACATCAATTCTCCTCAGAAATCTCTTAAAACTCTCTATGGGATTAATTTCTAAACACCCTCTAAAATCTGTGAAGAAAATTCACCAAAAATCAAATTTTCTGAATTATCGGATAGGTTCATATGAGTTTTTTCTTGATCTTCTAAGAGTATATTGACAAATTAGGTTTTTTGGAGATTTGCGGATAGGTTCATGAAAAAATATTTCATTACCGGCCTTGTCATTCTTCTTCCAGTTACTATCACTATCATCGTACTTGGCTTTGTCACTAATTTTTTAACCCAACCATTCGTAGGATTTGTTTCTCATTTCTTGGGCCATTTAAATATCATCAACACAGGATTTCTCTTTCTTACCCCTGAACAATTGCTTCGCTACGGAAGCCAATTTCTCATTTTGATTGTGCTTTTCGTCGTTACCGTCACACTCGGCATCATTACCAGATGGTTTTTCATCAATTCGCTCATTCGCATTAGCGACAAAATTCTCCATCGCATTCCCGTTGTAAATACCGTATATAAAACCACACAAGAAATCATAAAAACCATTTTTGTAAGTGATAAAAATTCCTTTAAACAAGTTGTCATGGTTCCTTTCCCTAAACCAGGAAACTATATGATTGGCTTAATTGCAAGAGAAGCCCCAGAGGCTTGTTCAGAAAAAATGAATGAGGAGTTAATATCTGTGTTGATTCCTACAACTCCAAACCCCACGACTGGATTTTTAGTGATGTATAAAAAAGAAGAATTGATTTTTTTAGATATGAAGCCAGAAGATGCGATTAAATTTATTGTTTCCTGTGGGGTGATCATCCCAGGAAGTTATTCTTTGAAAACTGTTAAAACTAATTTTTTTTAAAAAAAATTTTTACCTTGTGATTTTGTTAGAAACCAGCTAATATTTTTCCTACAAAAAGAGAAAGAAATATGGTTCGTTTGAGTAAACAGCAAGAAAGAAGAAGTAAGAGGCCCCATCGCAGAAAGAACCCAGCTCCTAAAACAGGTCCTTTAGCTGATCAACTTCCTCAAGGGTTCAAGCCTCATGAAAATGCAATCCAGGGAACGCAAGCGTTTTTCCCCAAAAAAATATAATAGATTTGAGGTAAGTTTTTATGTCGAGACATAGCAGTTATGGAAAAGTAAGCAAAGGAGCAAAAAAAAGAAATGTATTGAAGCGCTATGAACGAATCGACATTCTTCGTAAGCTCGGAAAATGGAAAGATGGGGAAAATAAAAAAGTCACTGGGCTTCCAAAAACGCCAACCACTGTCTAAGAGAGTATTTGCAAACATTCTCTAAAAAACCCTCCACATTCCCAAAAATATTTATATACAATTTGCAGTGCGATGTGGATATTCCTACTCAGTTAATAAAAAAAATGGCTGCTCAAGTTCTTAAAAAATTTAATGTTCAAAGCAATTTTGTAAATATCTATTTTGTTACGGAAAAAAAAATAAAAACTCTTCATAAAAAATATTTCAACGATCCTTCAGCTACAGATTGCATTAGTTTCCCAATGGATTATCCAAAGGGAGATTGCCTAGGAGAGGTTTTTGTATGTCCAACCATTGCAAAAAAATATGTTGAAAAAAAGAAAGGGAATCTTGAAAGAGAAATTGTATTATATACTGTTCATGGTCTTTTACATCTCATTGGTTTTGATGATAAGACTGTTGAAACCCGCAAATCGATAAAAAAAATGGAAAGATACTTTTTAAGAAACATACGATGACTTCCCCTTTTATCGCTCTTTTTTTTCTCCTTGCTTCTTTTTTCATCACGATGACGATATCTTCTCTAAAAAAACTGGGAAAACTGCATGCCGAATCGATCTCTGCAGACCGCCTTATACTAAAAAAGTGGCTGAAAATCCTTTTTGTGAAAAGAGATTTGGAAATTTTAGATATCACCTTCTCTCTAACCAAACAGCTATTCATCATTTTTTATGCGATTTCGGCTTTTTTATTTTCCAACTCGTTTCTTCCGGCATTTCCACCCTATCTTGTCATTATCATGATCTTATCTATCGCAATTTTCTCCGATCTACTCGCGCAAACTCTAGCTTCTTTTTACTCAAAACCAATTTTTACCCTCTCCAGCCCAATTTCCATCTTTCTCCTCTTTCCCTTATGGGCAATTTTCTTTCTCTTTTTCACCTGGTTTAAAAAAATTTTTCCCAAAGAGAATCAAAAGCCATTTTCCTCCTTTAGAATGAAAGATAAGATTCTAGAGATCTTGCAGGACCCTGAATTCTCTCCCTACTTCGATCACAATGATCGCAAATTGATTTTTTCCGTTCTTGCTTTTAAAGAAAGGATTGCGAGAGAAATCATGGTTCCTCGAAGAGATGTGTTCGCATTTTCCTCTGAAACAAAAATTGAAAAGGCAGTAAAAAGTTTTTTAAAAGAGGGTTACAGCCGTATTCCCGTTTATAAAGAAACCATCGATAACATTCTTGGAGTTTTATATTACAAAGACATCTTAAATTTTTTTGCAAGGAGCTTGGCCCAGATAAATCCCATAGAACTTGGGCGTTCTATTGAAAGTTTCATCAAACCAGTTGTTTATACGCCAGAAACAAAAAAAATCTCTCATCTATTGCAAGAATTTAGATCAAAACAAATCCATTTTGCCATTGTTGTCGATGAATATGGAGGAACTGAGGGCATTGTCACTATAGAAGATATTTTAGAAGAACTTGTTGGAGAGATTGCCGATGAATACGATGTAGATGAACGAGTTCTTTTTTCAGCTGCTCCAATGGGTGGGTGGGTGGTCGATGCTAAAATGGGAATCATTGATATCGAGGAGGAGCTCGGAATCAAAATCCCTCATAGCCCTGAATATGATACTATTGGAGGATACATTTTTCATAAAGCTGGCATGATTCCATCTAAAGGATGGAGACTCCATCATGATGACTTTGATATTGAAGTATTGGGTTCTAATGAGCGCTCCATTGAAAAAGTGCGGATTCAACCGCTTGCTTCTTCTTTTGACTAAGAGATCTAGTGAAAAAGTTTATGATCTGATAAAATCGTTAGACTTCTTTCGAAACTCGCTTTACTCGGAAAAAATAATGATTTTTCTGCAGATCTAAAACCGACTTTTGAGCAACAATGTGTAGAGCACATGGGCGAAAAAGCTGATTTTAGAGATGCTAAAAATCAAATTTTTAACGAGGAAATGGAGTTTCGAAAGAAGTCTATTTACTCTCTTATTTCTTTTATGTAAGGTGTGTAATCATGCGAAGATCCATTTGCCAAATAGATCCTACCTATGCTTTTGCTGGACAGACTACTACTTGGAAATTTTCCTATACCACTGCATCTCCCCTGCCAAAAGGTACCCGCATTAAATTTGATCCTCTTTTGAGAGGAAGACCTATAGACTGGCAACTCCCTCAGGTGAATCCAAAGGTAAGAAAAAATTTAATTTGGATTTCTCTTCCTGATGGAAAAACAATTTTTCCTCTAGAAAAAATTGGGATAAATCTCCTTGCTCCAACTTTTGAATTTTCTATTCCATCGGATATTAAAGTTGGAGAAACTATCTCTATTTACTTGGGATCTCCTGAAAAAAGGGAAACAGCCATTTCGGATCAAGGAAATCGCGCTCAAACTGTTATTCAAAGAAGAAGACCTTTCCATCTATATATCGATGTAAAAGGAAAAGGAGACTACAAAGAGCCTGAAATCTTTATGATTGATGTGAGAGGAAATGCACTGTACAACATTCGCATTATCGCCCCCTCTCTTGTTGCAAAAAACAAACGTTTTGATGTCTTGATCCGATTTGAAGATGCGTTCGGCAATTTGACCAATCAAGCTCCTGAAAATACATTAATTGAACTGAGCCATGAACATTTGAGAGAAAATTTAAGTTGGAAACTTTTCGTTCCTGAAACTGGATTTATCGTCCTTCCCAATCTCTACTTTAATGAGCCAGGAGTCTATCGAATTCAGTTGTGGAATAAAACGACAAATGAAAAATTTTTTTCCACTCCCATTAAATGCTTTGCTGAGTTAGAAGTGAGTCAATATTGGGGATTATTACATGGAGAATCAACTCGCGTAGATGCCTCTGAAAATATCGATTCCTGTCTTCGCCATCTTCGCGATGAAAAATCTCTCCAATTTTTTGCCACTTCTTCTTTTGAAAATATAGAAGAAACCAGCAACGATTCTTGGAAATTAATCTCTCAACATGTGACAGAGTACAATGAAGAAAATCGATTTACCACTTTTCTTGGATTTCAGTGGGTTGGAGAGTCCGGAAATGAAGGGGTGCGGCAAATTCTCTATTGGAAGGACAGTAAACCTCTTTTAAGAAAAAAAGATCTTAAAAACTCTCACTTGAAAAAAATTTATAAGAGCCATTCCCCAAAAGAACTCTTTTCCATTCCTTGTTTCACAATGGCAAAAGGGTTTGAAACAAATTTCGAAGATATGTCCCCAGAATTTGAGCGGGTTGTGGAAATATACAATAGTTGGGGCTCTTCTGAGTGCAACGAAAAAGAGGGAAACTTAAGGCCGATTAAATCTTTTTCAAAAGGAGTTGGATCTACAGATGTTGGTTCTATCCGCAGAGCTTTAAATAAAAACATCCGACTGGGCTTTGTAGCAGGTGGATTAGATGATCGCGGCATCTACCAAAGTCTTTACAACAGTGAGCAGGCTCAATACTCTCCTGGATTGACTGCAATTTTAGCTCCAGAGCAAACACGCGAAGCCCTTCTTCAAGCGCTGTATCAAAGATCTTGTTATGCTACTACAGGTGAAAGAATGATCATCGGTTTTCACATTGCGGGAATGCGCATGGGTTCGGAACTCAACACAAAAACCAAACCTGGATTAAATTTAAATCGCCATATTGTAGGGTTTGCTTGTGGAACTGCTCCTATTGAAGAAATCCTACTCATCCGAGGAGGCCAGATATTTCATCGCTTTTATCCTAAAGCATTGAACTTTGATTTTACTTTGGATGATGGAGAAATCCTCTCAAAAATTGCATTAAATTCTTCTGATGATAAACCGCCTTTTACCTATTATTATATGAGAGTGTTGCAACAAGATGGACATCTTGCTTGGTCATCTCCGATTTGGGTTGATTATTTTGAAAATAAATCTATTTCAATTCCAAAGAAAAAAATAAAATAGACCTCTTGCGTAAACAAACGAACGAGAGAAAATAGAATGTTTTTATTCAATTTTTCAGATTCAACTTTTTTTGACATACTCGAAAGAGAGTAGGCGAAAAAATTGGATTTGGAAAAGTGGATAAAAGATTCATTTTGTTTCATCCGGTTATTTACGCAAGAGGTCTAATATAAATTTTTTTCAAATTTGAAATTTTTGATAGACTAAAAGCTGAAAACTACTATATATGGTGTGTAAAGCAATCATTAGATACCATATATAGTATACGGAGGACTTATCAAATATGTACAAATCACCCTCTTTTTCTCAAAACAATGAGACAATTTCTACGCAAACAATCGATACAAACCATTTTACCGTTGTGAAAAGAAATGGAACTTTAGTTCCTTTCAGAAGAAAACGGATTTACCACGCATTAGAAGCTGCATTTCGCGATACAAAAAAAATCCCAAAAACCGATTCACTTCCAGAAGAACTTGCGCACATGATTGAAGAAATCACTGATCATGTCATTGAAAGACTCATTGCTCTTGCTATCAAAGGGGCCTGTTTAACCGTTGAAGGAATCCAAGATGTTGTCGAAGTAACCCTAATGGAACAAGGCCATCATGATGTAGCAAGAGATTACATCATTTATCGAGATAAACATAAGGCGCTCCGAGAAGACTCTCCCCAAAATTTAAAAATTTATCGAAAGGATGGAAGCCAAGTGCGCTTCAATCCGATGAAAATTGCTTCCGAAATAGAAAAAGCTTTTCGACTTGTTCGAAAAATTGAAGGTCCTTCCACTCCGGAGATCATTGAAGCAGTAAATCTAATTACACAAAAAGTTGTTTCAAGAGCCATTGCTCTTTCCAAAGAAGCTCCTTTGCATGTTTCCACTATTCAAAATGAGATAGAGCGTGAGCTCAGCGACGGTTTTTTTGACGTCGCTAAATATCTCATCCTCCACCACGAAGCAGTGAAAGAAGATCAACCTCCTTATTTTGAGAAGGAAGCACAAATTTTCGAAGAAAAAAAGACCAACAAAGAGGAGATTAAAAAAAGATTTCATTTTGCAGCTAGAGGATTAGAAGAGAGCGTCAATGTGGAAAAACTTTTAGAAAATACTTTTCTCAATTTCTATGATGGAATTAAAGAATCTGAAGTGGATCTTGCTTGCATCATGGCTGCAAGAGCTTACATTGAATTTGAGCCAGCTTATTCCAAAGTTGCTTCTCGCCTTCTTCTCGATCTGATTTATCGAGAGACAATGAATGTCAAAGCAGATGATTCCACCCTAAAGCAAAAACATGTGCAATATTTTAAAAATTATCTAAAAAAAGGTGTCGAATTAAAAAGAATAGATCCAGCTCTTTTAGAGTTTGATCTAGATAAACTCGCAAAAGCGATGGATCTTGAAAGAGATGATCAATTTTATCTTTTGGGATTGCAGACACTTTACGATCGCTATTTCATCCATTCCAATGACAAAAAATTGGAAACGCCGCAAATCTTTTGGATGCGAGTAGCAATGGGTCTATCCTTATTAGAAAAAGAACAAAAAAATGAAAGAGCCATTGAATTTTACCATGTTTTATCCAAATTTCTCTTTGTCTCAAGCACGCCTACACTTTTCAACTCGGGAACTCTCACTCCTCAACTCAGCTCTTGCTATCTATCTACTGTGCTCGACGATCTCAAACACATCTTCAAGGTGATTTCCGATGATGCACAGCTCTCCAAATGGGCAGGAGGATTGGGCAACGATTGGACAAATATAAGAGCAACTGGCTCACTCATCAAGGGAACAAATGGCAAATCACAAGGAGTCATTCCCTTTTTAAAAGTGGCCAATGATACCGCTGTAGCAGTCAACCAGTGTTTTGCTCCTGAAACTTTGATCTACACAGCAAAAGGAGCAAAACCAATTGCAGATATTCGAATAGGAGATCTTGTCCTCGGCAAGAGTGGGACATATCATGAAGTTGAAGAAGTATTTGTCTATAATCAACAAGATCCGATGGTCTCGATTTCCATCAAACATTCTCTTGAACCAGTTATCGTGACAGATGGCCATCCATTTTATGTCATTCGAGGAGTTCCACTAGAGCAGTCTAATGCACGAACATTAGATTGGCTGAAAAAAGGGAAAATTCAATGTGAATGGGTTGAAGCAAAAAATCTGCAAAAAGGCGACTATATCGCACAAGTGATTCCTACTGAAGTCGTATGCGTATCCTGTTTTGAAGAAGAGGATGCACGTCTTTATGGAATTTTATTGGGAGACGGCCATCTTTCTAAAGATGGAAATCAGTGGGGCATTTCAGCTAATCCCAAGGTTGATGCACATTTAGAATTCATTCGCGAGTATTTAAATAAACGGGAAATCCACTTTTGGGAAACTGGACGCGGTAATTCATATATACAAATTCATTGGGCTGCAGGACGCGGTGCCATAAGAGATGCAACAACTGGCCGCTTCATTAGCTCTGGAGAATCGACCCTTCCTTTTGATTATGACGATCTTTATGATGAACAAGGATTTAAACATATTCATCCTCGTTTAGCACATTTGCCACGCAATCAAACACTAGCGATGATTCAAGGTCTTTTAGAAACAGATGGAAATGTTTCCCGAGGCAAAAAGATCACTTTTTCTAACACTTCTCAGCCTCTAGTAAAGAGCTTACAATATCAACTTCTTCGACTTGGTGTTCCCGCTTCAGGCAAATTTCGCATACGCAACCATAGTCACATTGGAAAACGATCAGATGGCTCACTTGCTCATTTCAATGGGATAACAAAAAATTTTGACCTGCGCATTCCTGCAACTCGTGAAATTGCAGAGCGCATCGGCTGCTCTCCCCTCACTAAACAAAATTGGTTAACTGTAAATGGATTTATTTTTACACGCATAAAAAGCCGGACAACTACCGATGTAAAACCGCTGGTGGTAGATCTTAAAGTGGAAGGCGATGAATCTTATATGACCACTGCAGGGCTTGCTCACAACGGAGGAAAACGAAAAGGGGCACTCTGTGTCTATTTGGAGACATGGCATCTGGATATCGAAGACTTCTTAGAGCTGCGCAAAAATACTGGAGACGAAAGGCGAAGAACGCATGACATGAATACGGCAAATTGGATTCCCGACCTATTCATGAAAAGAATCGAGCAAAATGGGATGTGGACTCTTTTTAGTCCAAGCGATGTTCCCGATCTCCATGATCTTTATGGAAAAGCATTTGAAAAGCGCTATCTTGAATATGAAAAAATGACAGAAACTGGAAAGATCAAACTTTTCAAAAAAGTAGAAGCTGTGCATCTATGGAGAAAAATGCTCAGCATGCTCTTTGAAACCGGCCATCCTTGGATCACATTCAAAGATCCTTCCAATATTCGCTCTCCGCAAGATCACGTTGGTGTTGTACACAGCTCAAATCTCTGCACGGAAATCTTGCTCAATACTTCCGAATCTGAAACAGCCGTCTGCAACTTGGGCTCCATCAATTTAATCGCGCACATAAAAGACAATAAAATTGATGAGCCACTCCTTTCATCTACCATTCGCACAGCCATACGCATGCTCGATAATGTGATCGATATCAACTACTATCCAACACCTGAGGCAAAAAACTCCAACTTGAAACATAGACCCATTGGTCTTGGGATTATGGGATTTCAAGACGCACTGTATAAATTAGATATCAGCTATGCAAGCCATGAAGCTGTAGAATTTGCAGACAAAAGCATGGAGATGATTTCCTACTATGCGATTTTATCCTCTAGCCAACTTGCAAAGGAAAGAGGTCCTTATCCCACTTATAAAGGGTCGAAATGGGATCGAGGGTTTTTGCCAATGGATACAGTTGATCTTTTAGAAAAAGAACGAGCAGTGGCAATTGAAGTAGCTCGATCTTCTCTTTTCGATTGGAATCCTATTCGAGAATCGATCAAAAAATATGGTATGCGCAATAGCAATACAATGGCTATCGCTCCTACTGCAACCATTTCTAACATCACTGGAATTACCCAATCCATTGAACCGAGTTATAAACATTTGTTTGTGAAATCCAATTTATCGGGAGAGTTCACAACACCAAATCTCTATCTTGTCAATGCGCTGAAGGAGCACAAATTATGGGATGAGAAAATGGTCGATGATTTGAAATATTTTGATGGAATCATTTCTGAAATTGACCGCATTCCAGACGAAATCAAACATGTCTTTTTAACAGCTTTTGAAATCGATCCCGAATGGATCATTGAATGTGCCAGCAGAAGACAAAAGTGGATTGATATGGGACAATCGCTCAACCTCTATCTCGCTGAACCAAGTGGAAAAAAATTACATCAGATGTATTTATTAGCATGGCAAAAGGGATTGAAGACCTGCTACTATTTGCGCACTTTGGCTGCTACCCAAGTAGAAAAATCAACAACTGATATCAATGCTAGAGGACTTCAACCTCGCTGGATGAAAAACAAATCTGCTTCAAGCAATATAAAAGTAGAAAGAAAGGAAGAAAAACAAGACGGCCCCATTGCTTGTAACTTAGAAGAAGGGTGTGAGAGCTGCCAATAAAAAACTCAGATTAAGGAGAATGAACCATGTCAAAGACTCAAGAAGATGCAAAAAAAAGCAGAATGAATGTAGAAGAAAAAAGACTGATCAATTGCAGAGCTGTCGATGTTAACCAACTGATGCCTTTAAAATACAAATGGGCATGGGAACATTATCTCAATGGCTGTGCTAACCATTGGATGCCAACAGAAGTTCCGATGGCAAAAGATATTGAACTCTGGAAATCGAACCAGCTTACAGAAGATGAACAGCTTGTCATCATGCGCAACTTGGGTTTTTTCAGCACAGCAGAGAGCCTTGTCGGCAACAACATTACCCTGGCTATTTTCAGACATGTGACTAACCCTGAAGCGCGCCAATACCTTTTGAGACAAGCATTTGAAGAGGCGATCCACACACATACATTCCATTACATTGTCGAATCTTTAGCTCTTGATGAGCGAGAGGTGTTCAATATGTACAATGAAATCAACTCCATCCATGACAAGGACGCTTTTGAAATGAATCTGACAGAAGAGGTATTACAAGGTGGTTTTACAACCGAAACGCAAGAAGGGGCGCAAAAATTTTTAGAAAATCTCATCGGCTTTTACATCATCATGGAAGGGATCTTTTTCTACAGCGGCTTTGTGATGATTCTCTCTTTCCATAGACAAAATAAGATGACTGGGATCGGAGAGCAGTTTCAATATATTTTGCGCGATGAAACGATCCATCTAAATTTTGGAATTGATCTCATCAATGGCATCAAAGAGGAAAATCCACATCTTTGGACGCCAGCTTTTCAACAGCATGTCATTCGCCTAATTAAACAAGCAGTGGAGCTGGAAATTCTCTATGCCAAAGACTGTTTGCCAAGAGGCATTCTCGGTTTGACTGCTCCAATGTTCCGCGAATATGTCCAGCACATTGCAGATCGAAGGCTAGAGCGCATCGGCTTAAAACCGCAATACCACTCCCGAAATCCTTTCCCTTGGATGAGTGAAACTATCGATCTCGGCAAAGAAAAAAATTTCTTCGAAACAAGGGTAACAGAATATCAATCCTCATCAAACTTGGTTTGGTAAGCTACTTTTGAAATGATCCTTGTGACGCTTGAACTTGATCATTTGCTCCTGCTTCCATTACCCACACTGCAATAGGATTTCCTCCAATATCAATTGCAACCTGAGGAAAAATTCCATTTTGTCCTACGTTAGAAAGATCTACAGGAGTTGACCAGTTGCTTCCAAAAGGCTTTGCCACTGCTTGAATGATTAAATTAGCTCCATTGAATCTTTGCCATACGGCAACTGCATTCCCTCCAGGATCCACTGCAATCTGAGACAGCTCCGCATTTTGTCCAGCAGTAGAAAGATCTATAGGAGTCGACCAGTCTCCTCCAAAGGGTTTTGTCGCTGCTTGAATGACGAAATTAGCTCCATTGAATCTTATCCATACGGCAATTGCATTTCCTCCAGGATCAACAGCAACTTGAGGAAATACTGCATCTTGCCCTGAAGCAGACAGGTTTATGGGAATAGACCAACCTTTCAAATCAAAAGGTTTAATTGCTGCCTGAATGATGAGGTTAACCCCATTGAATCTTTGCCATATGATAATACCGTTGCCTGCAGGATCAACAGCAACTTGAGGATTAAATGCATTTTGCCCTGGCAAAGAGACATTTACTGGAGTTGACCAGCCATCTCCAAAAGTTTTTGTCGCAGCTTGAATAATGTTATTAATCCCACCGGATCTTTGCCATGTAGCAATGCTATTCCCTGCAGGATCAACTGCAACTTGAGGAAATACCGCAGATTGCCCTATAGCAGAGAGATCGACAGGAGTTGACCAATCTCCTCCAATAGGCTTTATCGCTGCTTGAGCGATGGTATTTGCACCATTTGATCTTTGCCATATAGCAACGCTATTCCCTGCAGTATCAACTACAACTTGAGGCTCAAGCGCAGTTTGTCCAACAGCAGAAAGATCGACAGGAGTTGACCAGCTACCTCCAAAAGGTTTTGTCGCCGCTTGAACGATGAAATTAACTCCATTGGATCTTATCCATATAGCAACTGCATTTCCTGAGGGATCTATTGCAACTTGAGGAACCTGTGCATCTTGTCCAACTGCAGAAAGATCCACTGGAGTTGACCAATCTCCTCCAAATGGCTTTGTCGCTGCCTGAATAATGGTATTGATTCCATTAGATCTTTGCCACACCGCAACGCTATTTCCTCCTGCTGAATCAACTGCGACTTGCGCGGGAACTGCTACAATATCCCCTGGAGCAGAGATATTTACTGGAGGAGACCATATTACTTGTGCATAAAGCGCATGCGACAAATAGAACAAAAAACAGAATATTTTTAACATGTATCCTTCGCATTTTAAACTACAAAATTTAATCATGGTGCAAAAATGGTGTTAAAATATTTTTGAGACAATTCCTGAGATGGTTGAATAATGAAATTAGCTCCATTAGATCTCGTCCATATAGCAACCCCATTTCCTGCAGGATCCAATGTAATTTGAGGAGTAAATATCGTTAGTCCCACATCAGAGAGATCTACAGGAGTGGACCAATTGTTTTTAAAAGGTTTTGTCGCTGCTTGGGTGATCAAATTTCTCAACCAAACGGCAACTGCATTGCCTGCAGGATCTACTGCAACTTGAGCAAAATCCGCATCTTGTCCCGCAGCAGAAAGATCTACTGGGGTCGACCAATTTTCTCCAAAGAGCTTTGTCGCTGCTTGAATGATATCGTTTACTCCATTATTTCTTCGCCAGATGGCAACTGCATTACCAATAGGATCAACCACAACTTGAGGACGTACAGCAGATTGTCCTGGCGCAGAAAGATCTACAGGAGTTGACCAGTTACCTCCAAATGGTTTTGTTGCTGTTTGTATGATGCTATTGGTTCCATTGGATCTTTCACATACGGCAATGCCATTACCTGCAGCATCTACCGCAATTTGAGGACGCTGAGCAGGTTGCCCTGGATCGAAGACATCAATAGGAGTCGACCAACCATCTCCAAAAGATTTTGTCGCAGCTTGAATAATGGAATTTCTCGTCCAAATGGCAATTGCGTTTCCTGCAGGATTTACTGCAATTTGAGGTTCAAGGGCATTTTGCCCTGGAGCGGAAAGATCTACAGGAGTGGACCAATCACCTCCAAAAAGTTTTGTCGCAGCTTGAATGATGAGATTAACCCCATTGGATCTTCTCCAGATAGCAATGGCATTGCCTGCAACATCAATTGTAACCTGAGGCTCAAGTGCAGTTTGTCCAGTTGCAGAAAGATTGATAGGAGGAAACCAGGTCACTTGTGCATGTAGTGCATTCAATAAACAGCATAAAAAACATAAGATTCTTAACATTTTTCCTGTGCATTTTGAAATTAAGAAAATATATCTTTTTTAGGGAAAAAAGTGAAAAATTATTTCAATGAATCAGACTTTTTGTTATTTTTTGTCTTTTAAATAAGTAAAGGGAAACTATGAGAAAGATTATTCTCCTATTAATGGGATTTAGCTTGTCAACTATTGCTAGAACCTATCCCAATAAAATTTCCAATGAGATTTCGGTTTTTTTGGTCAGATATTCTAAATTTTTCCGAGGACAGTATTGGAGAAACTACAGCCGAGGAAAAATTTAGAATATCTGACCAAAAAAACCGAAATATTGAAGGGAATTTTATTGGGATAGGTTCTAATGCAGATGAACCCTCTTTTCAAGTTGTCTCTATTCAAGATGAAAAATTCAATGATATTCTAGCTGACAATGCCAAAGTTATTAAATGTTATCCAAATCCTTCGGCTGCACCAAAAGTATGCGGCACAGCAGATTTTTTCTTCACCGCAGCATTTATCTATTGGCATGCGAGACAAGACAACTTGGAATATGCTGAAACCTCTAGTGTAAGACCTTTGGTAAATAGCGTTTCTGTATCAAAGGGAGAGAGAAAAGATGTAAATTTCCGCTTTGAACCTGGTTTTAAAATAGGGTTTGGAGGAATCTTTCAATATGATGGCTGGGATCTCTACGGAAATTACACATGGTTAAATCCAGGATCTCATCGTTCTTCCACATCAAATGATCAACATACTTTAAGAACCCGCTGGGTAATTCCAACAGTTTTAGATGCAGATGCAAAAGAATTGCCACTACAAAGAGCAAAAGCAAAATGGAGAATGCGCTTCAATGTTTTAGATCTTGAACTCGGACGCAATTTTTTTGTTGGCCAGAAGGTAACAATGCGCCCTTATTTAGGTTTCAAACTAGCCTTTATCGATCAAGATTATAAATTGGATTACCATTTAGATACCGACATCCTCAACTTTGGAAATCAAATAGAAATCGACATGGATCAAGATTATATTGGTTTTGGGATCCGTACTGGAGTAAATGGCTGCTGGATGGTCAGCAAATACTGGAGTATTTTTGGCGATATAGCAGTATCTATTCTTTGGAGTCGATTTGAAGATGCAAGAAAAGATACTACCAAAGGAACGCTTTTAGGCGATCTAGTAACTTACAATACAGAACATGAATTTAATACATTGAAACCGGTATTGGAATCTACTATAGGAATTAGGTACACCAAAGAATATGATAACTGGCAATTTTACGTGCAAGCTGGCTGGGAAGAGCAAGTTTGGTTTTCTCATAATCAGTTTCCCTCCCCCCATTCTGATCATGAAGGCAATCTAGTGCTTCATGGATTGACAGCCCAATTTGGATTTTTCTTTTAATTGGCTTTGTGTAACCTAATCGGAAATGAAAAAGGAAACCACGCTTCTTACTCATCCTGGTGAAAAATATCGAGATTTTCTTTTAATAAAAAAAATACCGATTAAAGAGCTTAAAGCAACTCTTTACGAGCTACTCCACCTTCCAACGCATGCAGAGATCATGCACCTAGAAAATGAGGATGGAGAAAATCTCTATTGCCTTTCTTTTAAGACGTTGCCATCAAGTTCAAGTGGAGCGCCTCACGTTTTAGAGCACATTGTCTTATGCGGTTCTAGAAAATTTCCGGTAAAAGACCCCTTTTTTTCTATGAGCCGCAGAAGCCTCAATACCTACATGAATGCCCTTACAGGTAGTGATTTTACCTGTTACCCTGCAGCATCACAGGTGGAAAAAGATTTTTATAATTTGCTCGAGGTCTATTTAGATGCAGTATTTCACCCAATGTTAAAAGAGGAAAGCTTTTTACAAGAAGGGCAAAGATTGGAATTTTCTTCGCCAAAAGATCCGGATAGTCCGCTTGAAATTAAAGGCATTGTCTACAATGAAATGAAGGGAAGTCTTTCTTCTGTCGATAGCAGGGTTTGGCATACTGTAATCGCAAAACTTGCACCAGATCTTCCCTACGCTTACAATTCTGGAGGAGATCCCAAGGAAATCCCCTCTTTAACGTACGCAGATTTAATTCATTTTCATGAAACCTATTATCATCCAAGTAGATGTCTCTTCTTTTTTTATGGAAATATTCCCCTGAAAAAACATCTCGATTTCATAGAAAAGCACTGTCTGAAACAGGTGCAAAAATTGCCCCCTCTTCCCCCTCCAGAAAAACAAAAACGATTTGAAAAGCCCTTATATGAAGAAATGGGGTATCCAATTGCTGAAAAAACAAACTTAGAGAAGAAAACCATCATTACCATTGGCTGGCTCACTGCTTTTTTACACAACCAAGAAGATGTCCTTGCTCTTGCTATTTTGGACTCTATTTTGATGGACACAGATGCCTCTCCTCTTAAAAAAGCTCTTCTTAAATCCAAACTGTGCTCTACTGCGGACAGCTATTTAGACAGCGAAATGAGTGAAATTCCCTACGTCCTTGTCTGCAAAGGTTGCAAGAAGAAGCATGCTCAGGAGTTAGAAGAGATAATTTTCACTGCGTTGAAAAAAATTGCTCACGAGGGAATTCCTGACCATCTCATTGACGCTGCAATCCATCAATTGGAATTTCATCGAACCGAAATTACCTCTGATCACGCTCCATTTGGCCTCACCTTATTTTTTCGCTCAGGACTGGCAAAACAACATGGCTGTCCTCCAGAAAACTCTCTCATGGTCCATTCTCTTTTTGAAACACTGCTTAAAAAAGTCAAACATCCCAATTTCTTTAAAGAATTGATTTCTCGCTATTTTCTTCACAATTCTCATTTCATAAGACTCACTTTTTATCCTGATCCCCAGATGGGCTATAAAGAAATGGAAGAGGAGAAAAAAAAATTAGAACTGATGAAAAAAAAGCTCTCCGAAAAAGAAATTGCAAAAGTCATCGAACAAGCAGAGCTTTTGAGAGTTTATCAAGAACAAACAGAAAAGCAAAAAACAGATTGTCTTCCAAAAATTTCTCTCAGTGATATTCCACGCAAAGAACACGATTTTTCTTTAAGTGAAAAGGTAAAAGAAAATATTTCTATTTTTCATTCGAATCAATTCACCAACCACATCCTCTATGCAGATCTCATTTTCCCTCTACCTCATTTGACAGAATCTGAACTGTTTTATTGCAAGTTGTTTGCTATTTTATGGACAGAACTTGGCACAAAGAAAAATGACTATCAAAAGCAACTAGAAATGGTCCATGCACATACAGGAGGAGTTGGAGCATTTTTCAACTTTCATACACACATTGAAAACTCAACAATTCAACCTTATATCCATCTCAAAGGAAAGGCACTGAATCGAAAGGCATCTCATTTATTCGAAATTTTCAAAGATCTAATTTTTTCTCCGAGATTCGATGAAGTAGAAAGAATTGAAGAGCTCATTTCACAGCTCTCTACCTCTTTGCAAAACTCACTCAGTAAAAATGCAATGAAATATGCCATTAAACTTGCTAGCTCCTCTTCCTCAATTGGCTGTTTTTGCGACCACGAGATCAATGGCCTTAATTTCTATCAAAACTTGCAAAAACTCATGACAAATTTAAAAGCAAAAATGGCGGAACTATTGACCCATTTAGAACAGATCAGCAAAAAGGCCCTGAGACAAAAACCCCAGCTCATCTTGAGCTGTGATGAGGAGATGTCGCAGGATCTAGAACAAAAAAATTACTATCAACTCCCATCCCATCCATTTTCACAGACAAAGGACTGGTCAGCAGAATTTCCTCTGAAGTCTGTTTCATCCCATGCCAGATCTATCGCTTCTCCTGTTGCTTTTAATGTTCTGGCATTGAAATCGATCCATTATCTCCATCCGCTTGCTCCAGCTCTATATATCGCCACCCATCTACTAGAAAATAAGGTACTCCATAGAAGAATAAGGGAACAAGGAGGTGCCTATGGGTGCGGCGCCAATTTCAACTCTCTTTGGAAACAGTTTTATTTTTATTCTTTCAGGGATCAACATATCGCTAGAACACTTCGGGCGTTTTCCCAGAGTTTAGAGGAAATAGGCTCAGGCAATTTTGATGAGGATGATGTGGAAGAAGCAAAACTTGGCATGATTCAGCAGCTTGACCACCCTGTTTCCCCAGGCAGTAGAGCTATGGTTGCCTATACCTGGTTACAAAGTGGGAAGACCAAACCAATCAGGCAGAAATTTCGCGAGGATATTCTTGCAGTCACCTCTAAAGAAATAAAAAAAGTAGTTAACCAACATCTCATGGAAGAGGTGAAAACAAGCACAATTGTTAGCTTTGGAGAAAAAGAGCTCGTAGATAAAGAAAATCTTTTGATGAAACCAGAGTTTAAGCCCCTACTCATAAAAGAAATTAACGAATGAACCTATGAACCTATCCCACTATTCGAATTTTCCTATTTTTGATCTTTTTTGCATCTTTGAGAGATCTTTTTTCAGCCATGTGTTTTTTCACATTGTCTTCAAAAAGATCTCTCAAATCTGCTCAAAAATCTCTAAAAACATTAAAAATAGAAATAGTGAGATAGGTTCATCCCGCTATTTCTATAAAGATCAAAAACAGGAAAATTCGAACAATGAGATAGGGATAATTTGAAGACTTGTTCTTTTCCAAAAAATGGAATAGAATGGGTCCAGCCTATAGGAGATCTAAGATGGTTGCCTTTAAAAAGATTTCTTTTATTTTCTTATTTTCTTGCCTAATTGCTATTTCGAATTTGCCAGCTGCACAGAAAGAAAATATATGCCCTACCTGCAAGAAGGGATTTACGGAAATTGCAAAAAAATGTACTCCAGCTGTTGTATTCATAAAAATTCAAGGCACTGTAGATCAAGATGAGTATGTACAAGATTTTTCTAATCCTTTTGATCAATTCTTCAGCGACGAATTTTTTAACCGCTTTTTCAATGTTCCCAAAGGAGGCAAACGTCCACAACTTTCACAAGGATCTGGATTTCTCGTTTCAAAAGAAGGCTATATCTTGACAAATGGTCATGTTGTAAAAGGGGCTGAAAAAATCACAGTGGTTCTCAATGATGGAGAAGAAAAAAATGCGTCATTAGTAGGAATGGATACCCTTACTGATATTGCAGTTTTAAAGATTGAAGGAAACAATTTTCCCTACATTTCCTTTGGCAACTCTGATGACATTGAAGTAGGAGAATGGGTAGTTGCAATTGGAAATCCATTTCAACTTCGCGCTTCGGTAACACATGGAATTATCAGTGCAAAGGGAAGAGACGACTTAAAAATTTCTGATATTGAAGATTTTATCCAAACAGATGCTCCAATTAACCCAGGAAATTCTGGAGGGCCGTTGATCAATTTATCCGGGGAAGTCATTGGCATTAACTGTGCAATCTTCACTAAAACCGGTGGAAATATGGGCATTGGTTTTGCTGTTCCAAGCAATATCGTTAATCGAGTGATGAGCCAAATTTTGGACAAAGGGGTCTTTACGAGAGGCTATCTGGGCATTGTTCCTCAACCAGTCGACAAAGATATTGCAGAGGCTTTTAATCTTGAAAAAACAGAAGGGGTGCTCATTTCAGAAGTGATGAAAGGATCTCCTGCAGACAAAGCTGGTCTCATGCAAGGCGATATCATTTTGAAATACAATAATATCTCCATTAAATCTCTAGAATCTTTCAAGAAAGAGATTTCTCTTATGAACCCTGGCTCCGAATTGGTACTTGAGGTCAATCGCAAAGGAAAAATTCTGAAAATAAATGTCACGTTGGATTCAGCAACTGATGCTCCTACTTCTACTGCTCTTAGCCAAAAAATGGGTTTTGAAGTTGAAAACCTAACTCCAGAACTTTCAAAACAGCTCGGTTACACAAAAATAGAAGAAGGAGTTGTGATTACAAAAATTAAACCAGGTTCTCCTGCCGCTTTAGCCGGTTTGCGCCCTGGATTTTTAATCATCGCCATCAACCACAAAAAAGTGGGGAATATCGATGAATTTGCCCAAGCAATTAAAGAAGCTGAAGCAAAAAAGAGAATTTTAATCCTAGCAAGACAAGGAAATCTCACCCGATTTTATTCCCTTAAAATCGACTAAAAAAAAACGCATTTTAACCACTGAGAGAAGAGAGAAAGAAGAAAATTTTTTCCTCGGAGTGTCCTCGGTGGTTTATTTACACCGGTTCTACTAGTTCCTTCTTTTCCGTTGCTGAAATTTAAACAATAGAAGAATATGATGTAGTCTTTGAATCGATAACTACTGATTACATGTTATTGCGTTGGCCTCAAAATCATATTGAAGAAGAACATTTAAATCATTGGATTAGCCAATCCATTCAGGATGAATCCTTTCACAAAGAGACGGAAAAACTCATTGATGATTGGAAAGATATCTGGATTTCTGATGAAGAGTGCAGAAACCTCAAACTCTTACTTGAAAAAGGAGAGTTCGATCTAATTTATCGATATTTAGATTTGCAAATCAGTTATCGAAAAGCGGAAGATAAAGATATTTTGCACGATTCTATCGAACTAGAAAAACATCTGGATCAATACATTCATTATCCTGAAAAAAATCAATTTCTATTGGAAGTAGGTACTCGCTGCATTCAACACACCCTTTACTGCTGGTTTAAATCGTTAAACTTAGAGTTGCCAAAAGAATTCCAAAACCTAATCGAAGCAGACTTGAGTAAGAAAATTCAAAGAATTCTTCAAGATATTCTAAAAGAGCAAAGCTTTCTCCTTTCGGTAAAGGATAAATTTTTTATCGAAGGATTTTTAAAAAATCTGCAGACAAATGAGGATTCTCTTGATTATCTCAACCGGTTTTGCTCTAGCTTAGAGCAATCCATGCTTTGGGAAAAGACGCTTGTAGAAATTTTAGAAGAGCTTTGGCAGCTCTCTTCTAAAGACCACTCAAAAGAAGACAAGGCAAAATTAAAAATCCAACTTGATTATTTTGAAAAAGAATTAGTCAATCTTCATAAATTTCTTGGAAAATTTTTGAGCAGCTCGATCTTTCCTATTTTTTCTGAAACTCAAGAGGCCATCGCAATAGGAAAATTCCGCTACCTTTTTCAAGAGATCAATAATAGTTATGGTAAGCTAAAGGAAAAAATATTGGAAATTCCCTGTGATGAACACGTTTGCTGCATGTGCCATTTCTCTCAAAATATAAGTGAACATTGGAAGGTAAACAACCAGGTGATTGACATTCTTGCAGAAAGGGCAGACAGCACATTATTTCCTGAAATGCCCTGTACAGGACAATCCAACAAATCCATCCTCATCTTTACATGTGGCGGAGGAAAGGGCCATCTTTGTACTACAAAAGCAATGAGTCAGTATGCGCTCGGCAAATATCATATTTTGATTGCAAACACACTGGAAGAAACCCTCGCATCCACCGATTTTTTTAAGAAATTGCTCTTTGATTTTTCCCAAGAAAAACTCTACAACCATCTTTTAAAAAATGAGGAATTTGAATGGTTAAAACTGATTACCGCAATCGGCCCCTTTTTCATCATGATGCAACAAGAGTCGATTGAAAAATTGATTCGCTTGGAAATTTTCAAACAAAATCCAAGTCTGATCATCTCTTGCTTTCCTGTGATGAATGCAATGTTTTTAAATGTCGCTAAAGAGCTCACTATCCCCTTCATTGCTGTCCCCACTGATCTTGATACAGGACTTTTTATCAAGGGGATGAACTCGACTTCTTGCGATCTAAATTATCCCTTGTATCGAATGACACTTGCCTATGAAAATCCAGAGATGCGTGCCATCATTGAAAGAACCATTCCAAAAGACAAGATCCACATCAGTGGATTTCCAGTAAGACCCTCTTTTCGCGTTAATGTCACTCCTGAAATGAAACAGAACATACGAAAAAAATTTCAGGTTCAAGCTGATGAAAAAATCATTATGGTCATGATGGGAGGAAATGCGGGACTCGCTACGCAAAAATATGCTGAAATTTTTGCAGCTTACTCTGACAGCGAAATTGAATCGATCACAGATCAGGAGCTCCACATCATTTGCCTGTGTGGAGACCAAAAATTTCCAGAAAATCAGAGAATGTTAAGCCACATTAATGGTCTTCAAATCCAAAGTAAAAAAATAAAAATCTCTGGAATCCCTGCAACAGAATCGATTGCTGAAATCATGACAATTTCTGATATCCTCATTACAAAACCTGGAGGATGTTCGACCAATGAAGCTCTTGCAAAAAGACTCCCTATGATCTTTCACTCCCCTTTTGCTCTAATGGATTGGGAAGTATTTAATATGGAATTTTGCATCAAAGCCAACATGGGAGCAAAATTCAAAATGGCTTCACACAGAAACTTTTTCCAAGATCCGATGGTAAAAAACAAACAGCGCCTGCTTCCTCTCATAAAACAGGCATTCAGGCGCAAGGAGGAGCTCCAAAATGATGTTCACCATTTCCAAAGCAAAGACTTTAAAAAGGAATTTTTTCATCTGGTTGAGTCTCTCCTTTTCTTGCAAAATAATCTGTAGCATTTTTCTTCTAATTTTTTCTCTCCCCATTTTTGCGTTTAGCCCACAAGAGCTCTCCCTTAAAGAAAAAATCGGGCAACTTCTTATCGTTCATTTCAATGGAGAAGATGTAAATGAAGATGCAAAAAAATTGATTCAGGAGGCTTATGTTGGAGGATTTATCTATTACAATTGGGCAAATGGGTTAAAAAATCCTTCGCAAGTTCAAGCTTTAAGCAAAAACCTGCAAAGTACCGTTCTCTATAATCCTCATGCAATTCCTCTTTTCATCGCCATCGATCAAGAAGGGGGTGTTGTGACAAGACTCACTCAAGGATTTACGATCTTCCCTGGAAATGGAGCATTAGGTGCAATTGGTGATCCCAATCTCGTCTACCAGTCTGCTTTCACAATGGGAAAAGAAATGCATGCGGTTGGTATCAACCTCAATTTTGCTCCTGTTGTAGATGTCACTCCCAACCCCTACAGTCCCATTGGAATTCGCTCTTTTGGAAAAAATCCTGAAAGAGTATCTCTCTATGCAAAACATGCAATCCAAGGTTTTCACAATGGTGGCGTCTTATCTACTTTGAAACATTTTCCCGGCCATGGAGATGTGAAACTGGATTCCCACTTTGATCTTCCCATTGTCGATAAATCTAAAGAAGAGCTCCTGCAAAGCGAACTCATTCCTTATCGCAACCTTGTATCTGATGCAGATATGATTATGACAGCCCATATTCTCCTTCCAAAAATAGATCCTGAAAATTGCGCAACACTTTCCAAGCCTATCCTTCACGATTTGCTTCGAAATGAACTAAATTATAAAGGCATTATCCTTACCGACTCTTTAGTTATGACAGCAATCGAAAAAAATAGCTCCTCAATTGAAGAAGCCGCTCTGCAAGCGCTCCTCTCGGGGTGCGATCTTCTCCTGCTCGGAGGAAGGCTACTTCTTTCATCAGATGAAAAAAAAGAACTCTCTCCAGATGATGTGGTTAAAATTCATCGCTATCTGGTCAACGCAGTAGATAAGGGTTATCTCCCTGAGAAAAAAATCGATGAATCTGTGGAAAGAATTCTCCTTGCAAAAAGTAAAATCAAGGCCCAAGACACTTCGCCATTAAAACTAGAAGAAGCTACTGCTTTAGCTAAAGAAATTGCAAAATCTGCAATTCAAATCAAAAAAAACCTTCCCGAACATTTTTCCCTGACAGATAAAAAGGTCCTTTTTATTGGACCTGAATTCATATTGAGCCATCTTGAAAAAACTGCCCTCTATCAAATTATCAATGAAAAAAAATTTTGCTCTTTTGAAAAAAACGGTCAAGAAATCAAATCTGCTGCTGCAAATGCAAATGTCCTGTTCATCTTTTCTTATAATTCTTGGAAATTTCCTGCTCAGAAAAAATCGATTGAAGAGCTTTTGCTTCTCCACAAAAAAACCTCTTTTATCATTGCACTTGGATCACCAGAAGATCTAGATTTTTTCTCTCAAGGAGAGGTTCAGATTGCCACTCTTAGCCCTACCGCTATTTCAATCCAAGCTTTATCCAATATCCTTTTTATTGAAACATGTCTCCCCTCTCTTCAAGATGAAAACGCAATGGAGAGAATCGGTTACCAAGTTTGGGACAACGAATGCAAAAGATCGATTTCAGGACTAACTCATTGGGGCAAGGAAGAAAATTTTCCTTCTCTTGGAATCGCCCACTTCATCTGGTACCCTGAAGGAGTAGAGAAGCGTTTTCAGGAAACATTTCCCAGTTTTGTCCAGTTTTTAAAAAAAAGAAATGTACTGCTGCCCGATTGGTTAGAAAATTGCGTTGGATCTCCATGGAAAAATCGCGAAGAATTCTATGCAAATGAACATGATTCTAAATTAAAAGAATTGAGACAGCTCCTGACAGATACGATGGATTTACAAGTTGAATTCATATTTCATAGATTCCAAAAACTCCTCCCAAATCTAACAAAAAATCTCCAGAACGAAGAAGAGGTTCATGTTTTAAAAACAATCTACACACTTTGCAAAAGCCAGAGTGGGCTTTATGCTCTCATTGATTATCTCAATTTTAAAGGAGATGGAACCACTGAAAAAGAACAATACCAAGGAAAGGGTTGGGGACTTTTGCAAGTTCTCACTTCCATTCCCCCTGACTCGACTAATCCATCAGAAGACTTTGTCGTTTCTGCAGAAAAACTTCTAAGGCAAAGAGTTGCACTTTCTCCCAAAGAGAGAAATGAAGAGAAGTGGCTTGCCGGATGGATAAAGAGAATTCATACTTATAATCAACTAGATTAAATTTTTTTAAAGCATTTTAGTCAAATTGCTCATATATCTCTTTTCTGTGATCTATAGCTACAATTGTTACTATTTTTTTCTCATTTGTTAATTCTATATACAATTTTATAATCACCAATTCTCAATCTTCTGTGACCTTTAAGACTATAACGCAGAGGCTTTCCAAAACTGATGGGGTCGATTTCCAACCTACCTTTAATGGCTTTTCCTAATATTTTTTGTGTAGCTTTGGGTAGATCAATAAATTGATTGAATGCTTCTCTATCTAGGAATTCTACTTTAAATGGAGGTTTTTCCATAATTTATCGGCTGAAATTGATGGTTTTCCTCTTGCTCTCTTTTCAGCTTCTTCAGCTAATTTAGATAAATAAATATCTTCTCGCAGTTCAAGAGCTTCCTCAACTAATTCCTGCGTAGTATGAGAGAGTGATGTCTCATTTTTCTTTGATAAGCGGACTAAGGCTTGAGCAATTTCTGGTTTAAATGAAACATTAACCCTACGATGTTTTGTTGCCATAAATATTCCTCCTTAAAGGACATGCAAAAAGTGTATCACATATGTATCACTTTTGTCAAAGATTTTTTTTGTACCAATTTAAAAATTGAATCAGCCAAAAAGTGACCTGGATAAATAGAGCTCATACTTATATCAATTAATTTCCTTTTAAAGGGTTTTTCTTTAAAATTTACCTTAATTTTTAAGAAAATTTCATGATTTCTCCAATCTCACATACATCAATCGAGCAACTCGAACTTTACCGACGCATTTTTATTAGAGAAATATTCCAAGAATTTAAATTCGTCGATGACATTATTGCTGGCCGCTCCGATGCTCGAACAGATCTCACAGATAAGATCATTCATGTCCTAACTACCACGGTTACCACAACAGTAGGTCTTGGAATAACCACCATAGCTTCACCTATTGTACAAGGAGTTATTTCTACAGCAGCTCAGAAGGGAGAAGAATTTATCAGTGATAAACGCAAAGAAAAGAGTTTACAGCATCTATCTCAGCTGTTTGCTGAAGCAGGGAAAAAGCAGTTGCAAACGCTCATCAAAGAGGTAGCCAAAAAGGCAATGGAGCGTTATGAAGTTTCTATATGCATTCTCAAAAAAGAAGAAGTTCCTAAATTTGCTAGATTGGGGGTACGAAGGATATTCGAATACTTAGGTCGAACAAAGAAATCTCTAGAGCTAGATAATCTTCTCACCGGTCTCATTGAAGGAAAATCAGGCAAAGGGATTGACAAGTTAAAAAATACCCGTCTCAAATGCAAAACTAACCTGAAATTTTATGGGGAAGGAGCCTATTCTCGCGGCGCTTTTTATGCTTCTGATGGCAAAATTTGGCTGGCCCCAAAAGTAAAAGGCAGAAATTTTGGCTATGCAAAACTGGTCGATAAAAAGCCCAAATATTTCATACGAATCCCTGAAGCCATTGTCCGTAATTATTGGCAAACGCCCCACCCAGCTTCTGGCATTGATGCCCCACCCTTTGTCCGCAAGATCTGTAGTCTGAAAGATGTGGAAGACTACCTACAATCTCCCAAAAAAGAGAGCTTCAACGATTACCTCAAAAACATTTATCCAGGAACAGAAATGGGTGTCTTTTGCGGAGACTTATCTGATTTCAACCTCAGAGGAAAAGACTTTAGCGGTAGTGACCTCAGCGGCTCAAAGATCTCAGGCTCGCTTAAAAATACAAACTTTAGCGGCTGCGATCTTTCAAGTGCCATATTTAAAAATATTAGCTCTGCTGATGGAGCGATCTTCATTCAAGCAGATTTAACAAAAGTTCAATTAACTGGCGATTTTCGAAACGCAAATTTCAATCAAGCTGATTTGACCCTTGCAAATTGTGAAGGCAATTTTACTTCCATCCAATACATTGGAACGATCTGGGCTGGAGCAAATATAGAAAAAATGAAGGTAGACAGCAGAGAACATCTTTTAACAATCCAACAAAGACAATTCGATAACCAGTTCACTACAGAGTTGACAACCGCTCTTGCAGAACAGAAAAAAAAGTTCGAGGAGTTAGAAGCGAAAATAACCTCTAAGAAAAACAATAACAATGATGCCTTGTCCTTACAAATTGAACAATTAAAGCAAAGCTTAAACAATGATGAAATCCTGATTCATAGGTATGAAAAAGAGATTTTTTCTTCGAATGAAAAAGCAATTTTAGCCGATCTGGAATCGATCAAAAACAATCTCAAAAATACCTATGATATTCTCCTTAAGAAAATAGAAACCTTTAGCTTAAACCAACAAAATATCCCGGAATCTGCAATGCAAGCCCTTGCAATAGCACAGAATCCACTAGAAAAATTAAATGAAAATCTCATCTTACAAAAAATAAAAACCAAAAACCTCTCTCAACAAGAATTGAAATTGATTCCTCTAGAAAAATTCATAACCGCTATTGCACAAGAACCCAACAACTCTTTTCTTTGTACCAATTTAGCTGGTGTTATGGAAATTCTGGGAAAAGAAAAAGTAACATTACCTTTGGGAGAGGAACTGACAGCACGACAACTTTATTTAAAAGCAATTAGCCTTAATCCTAACCAGGCTACAGCCTATCTCAATCTTGGAACCATTCTTACTAAAAAAGAGGTTATCCAGCTTCTAGATGGAACCATGATGACAAAACAGCAACTTTACATAAAAGCAATCAGTCTCGATCCTACAAACTCTACTGCCTATTACAATCTTGGAACCACCCTTCTCAATGGAGAGAGTATCCAACTTCTAGATGAAACCATAATGACAAAGAAACAGCTTTATATTGAAGCAATCCACTTTGATCCTAATAATTCTAAAATCTATAACAATTTGGGAAATACTCTTGCTAACGGGGAAGCTATATGGCTCTCAGGTAGCACTAAAATGAGTAAGCAGCAACTCTATCTCAAAGCAATTGACCTCGACCCCAATAATTCCAAATTCTACAGTAATTTGGGAAAGACTCTTGAAGATAATGAGACTGTTGAACTTTTAGATGGAACCAAAATGACAAAACCGCAGCTTTTCCTTAAGGCAATCAGTCTTGATCCTAAAAATTTCAAAGCTTATGACTACCTTGAAGCCGCTTTTCCTGAAGAAGGAACCTTACAACTTTTAGATGGGACTAAAATAACAAAGAAACAGTTCAACTATTTAAAAGCAATCGGCTTAAACCCTAATGATTCAATGGTTTTTAACAATCTTGGAACCACTGTAAGAGGAAAAAGTATAAAACTTCTAGATGGAACTATGATGACTGAACAACAACTTTATTTAAAAGCAATTGAGCTCGATTCTAATGATTCTATTGCTTTTCATAACCTTGGAACTACTTTAGAGGATTGGGAGAAGGTACAACTTCCAGATGGGACTAAAATGACAAAAAGAGAACTCTATCTAAAAGCAATTAGCCTTAATCCCTTTCCTTTAGCTTACTATAATCTTGCAACTACTCTTTCTGAATTGGAGAGTATCGAGCTTCCCAATGATACTAAGATGAATCAACAAGAACTTCTTTTAAAAGTTATAGAGCTCGATCCTAAATTTTCTATGGCATACAGCGGCCTAGGAATTAATCTTAGAAAAAGAAAAATAGAAAGTATTCAGCTTCCAAATGGCACAAAAATGACACAACAAGAGCTCTTTCTAAAAGCAATCGAGCTCGATCCTAATGATTCAATGGGTTATAAAGGCCTTGGAATTATCCTTCCCCTAGGAGTAAGTATACAGCTTCCGGATGGAACAAAGATGACAAAACCACAGCTCTTAATAAAAGCTATTGATTTAGAGCAAGTACTCAGATTAAAAAGAATTAATGAACTTTACAGCATAGTTTTTCCAAATGAAAAGAAAACTTTCTAGATACAATAAGAAATCTTATACCAAATCCGAGAAATAACAAGACAAATTCAAGATAGATAACTAGCCAGATTTTGACAATCGGTTCGAAATTGATATTTTTAAATATCAATGAGAAACGATTGATCAGAAGATGGCAGTTAGATCTCTTGAATTTGTCTTGTTATTTCTCGGATTTGGTATTACATTGACTTATGATGTTCTAAAAAATTCTGAAATAAAGGATCGGAGCGGATCGAATCAAAGTGTTTTTCGGAAGCGATTTCATCGACATTTTCCAACCCTTCTTGGAAGGCTGTTTCCAGCCACCCGACCGCCGGTTTTACCTGCGATAGATTTCCACAAGCAAATGCATTTCTAAGAGCCACTTCTGGGGCAGGCATGATTTGAAAGCAGGGACCAGCGAGATCAGCCACCAGTGCATAATCTCTTTGCTCAAAAGCAACTTTATGCAAAAGACAAAGCCCATCTGAAGAGAGATCTTGCCGAATGATTTGAAGAAGATCGTAGGCCTCTTTAGTTTTTCCAAGATCGTTGTCAATGAATGCGAGATATTGCGTTGCAAGTGTATAAATCATTCCTTCTTTTGCTTCATTTCGGATTCTCATGAACTCTTCTGCTGCATAGTCTTTTTGCCCCATTTTTAACATCTGCTCCGCTTTCTCTAATTTTTCTTTGAGATCATCTCTTCTATCTCGTTCAGAAAAAGGGCGCACTTTTCTCCAGGTATCATAGCTTTGAAAAGCAAACAAAAAGAAGAGAGCTCCAATCAAATATTGTTGAAATAAAAAAAAGGCGAGACTTAAAAGACCTGCCAAAATACTGCCAGACAGGAGGGAATATTTAAACCCTTTTGCCCCAAAAATCGATTCAAATACGATGCGGAGGAGCTGCCCTCCATCAAGAGGAAGAACGGGAACCAAATTTAAAATTGTCCAAACGAGATTGACCCAATAAAAATAAAAGATCACATCTTTTCTTATCCCCATAGAAAAAAAGGGAATTTTCAAAAGAAAAAAGGCCAAGACAAAAAGAAAAAAACCAAATAGAGGACCATTAAGGACGATGAAAAACTGTTTCCAAAAGGGAAGATGTTCTCCTTTATGGTAGGTCAAGCCCCCTAAGGCAATGAGGTCAATGCGTGGTTTTAGACCAAAAAATAGAGCTGTTGTAGCGTGGCCAAATTCGTGAACCAAGACAGAGATGAAGATGACCCCAATCCAGATGATTGTCCCCAAAAAACTGCCGCTATTCAAAAATCCAATGATCGCTGCAACAAGCCAAAAACCTCCGTGAATGTTGACGGGAATTTTTCCTGGGATTCGTATCACGATATTGCCTCAATAACTGCTTTTCCCATTTCAGCAGGAGAAGAAGCAATGGTAACCCCTGCTCTTTTTAACTCCTTAATTTTTCCTTCTGCTGTTCCTTTGCCACCAGAGACAATTGCACCAGCATGTCCCATGCGCCGATTTGGTGGTGCTGTTACTCCAGCAATAAATGCAGCTACTGGCTTGGAACAGTATTCTTTGATCCAATGTGCAGCTTCTTCTTCTGCGCTGCCGCCAATTTCTCCAATCATCAAAATAGCTTCCGTCTCAGGATCCTTTTCAAAAAGTTGTAAAACATCAATAAAATTAGTGCCATTTAAAGGGTCTCCTCCAATTCCAACACAAGTTGTCTGTCCCAAATTCAATTTGGTCGTTTGCCAAACAGCTTCATAGGTCAATGTTCCCGATCTAGAAACAACTCCCACTTTTCCTTTCTTGTGAATGTATCCAGGCATGATCCCTACCTTGCATTCCCCTGGAGTGATGATTCCCGGACAATTGGGGCCAATGAGCCGACTTGTCTTGCTATTTCGCATCACACGACTCACTTCGACCATATCGCGAATAGGAATTCCCTCCGTAATGCAAACAATAAGGGGGATAGCTGCCTCTTCTGCTTCCAAAATTGCTTCAGCTGCAAAAGGGGCAGGTACAAAAATCAAAGAACAATCGGGTTTCAATTCTTTTTTCGCTTCATACACTGTATCAAACACAGGCAAATGCAAAACTTTATCTCCTCCTTTTCCTGGCGTTACCCCTCCAACAAAATGAGACCCATATGCAATGCACTGCTCCGTATGAAATCTCCCCGCTTGTCCCGTAATTCCCTGTGTAATGATTTTTGTTTTTTTATCGACCAAAATCGACATATTAAACCCGAGTTCTGGTTTTTCTTCACACAGACTTGCTGTATCTTGTGGTCAATTTTCCCCGATCTCTCCTCATCCATAGGCTCCTTCGGCTATTGGATTCGTCGGGATCCCGAGAAAATTGTTTCACAATATGCAACAATTCTTTATGAAAAAAACCAAAACTCAAGTTTTTCTCTTCAAAGATGCTACGGCTTTTTTTGCTCCATCTCCTAAATCTTCTGCTGTGATGATGGACAATCTCGAATCTTTTAATAACTTTTTTCCCTGATCCACATTTGTTCCCTCCATCCTGACAATAAGGGGAATTTTGATTGCAAAATCCTTTGCAGCGGCAATGATTCCCTCTGCAAGAGTTGCACAATTCATGATTCCTCCAAAAATATTGACAAAGATTGCTTTCACCTTGGGATCGGAAAGGATAATCTTAAACCCTTCAGCAACTTTTTCTTTAGAAGCGCCTCCTCCCACATCGAGAAAGTTGGCAGGTTTTCCCCCAAAATGGTGAATGATGTCCATTGTCGCCATCGCAAGGCCTGCTCCATTGACCATGCAACCGATATTGCCATCAAGAGCAATGTAGGCAAGATCGTAAACTTTTGCTTGTGCCTCCCCTTTTGTATACTGACTTGTATCATAAAAGCTTGCAATTTCACTTTGTCGATAAAGTCCATTGTCATCCACACTTAACTTTGCATCGAGAGCCCAAAGCTCTCCCTCTTTTGTTTCAACAAGAGGATTGATTTCAAGTAAAGATGCATCCCGTTCAATGAAACACTTTGCTAGCCCTGCTGCGATTTTTTTCCCAAAACTTGCCTTTTCTTCTTTCCATCCCATGAAATTCATGAGCCTCATCAAATGGTAATTTCTCATCTTTCCATCCAATTGAATGGGAATTTTGAGAATTTTATCGGGGTGTTTTTGGGCAACCTCCTCGATTTCCACCCCTCCTTCAGGAGAAGCAATGATCAGAGGGACAGCTCTTTCTCGATCGATAATTGCCCCTAGATAAAATTCCTTTTTTATCTCAACCGGCTTTGTAATGATTACCTTTTCAGCAATGACCCCTTGAGGACCTGTCTGGTTATTGATCAGCTTCATCCCAATCAATTTTTTCGATATCTGGAGGATTTCTTCCGGGGTTTTTGCAAACTTGACCCCGCCACCTTTACCTCTTCCTCCTGCATGTACCTGTATCTTTATGACCGCTTCCTTCAGTTTTAATCTCTTTATTATCTCTTTTACCTCCTCCTCATTTCCAGCCACACCAAATTCTGGGATGGGAATCCCATACTTTTTCAAAATTTCTTTTGCTTGATATTCGTGTGTATTCATGGAATTTGGCCTCAATCTCCTTATCTGATAGAATATCCATTTCCTTCAACCAGAAGATTGATGAACCTATCCCTTAATTAAGATTTGGTAGGTTTTTGAAGATTTTTGTTCAACTTTGCATCGACTCTTCGAAGGCAATGTGAAAAAAAACACATGACTGAGAAGAGTCGATGCAAAGTTGCCAAAAAGATCAAAAAGATACAAAGCTGAATTAAGGGATAGGTTCATTATGTTTGGTTTTCTTCAATCGGGATTCAAAAAACTTAAAGTAGCTCTCTCCAAGACAAGAAATTTCTTAAGCCTCAAGCTGAAAGCCCTTTTCAAACAGCCTCTTGATGAAACAACTTTAGAACAAATCGAACGAATTCTCTATGAAGCTGATTTTGGAACAATTCTTGTCGAAGAATTCATAGATGCAATCAAAACTACGTTAAAAAAATATCCCGAAACAGCAACTGAAAAAATAGTTGATCTTCTTCGTGAAAAAGCTTTAGAAACACTTCATCAGCCTTCAAAAGTTCACCCTGCTCCCAAAATAAACCCCGAGGATCCTCTCATTATTCTCATCGTCGGAGTGAATGGAAGCGGAAAAACGACGACCATTGCAAAACTTGCTAAAATTCTCGAAGATCAAGGGGAAAAAGTTCTCCTTGTCGCAGGAGATACATTTAGAGCAGCGGCCACTGAACAATTATCCAGTTGGGCAGGAAAATTGAATGTTGAAATTGTAAAAGGACAGTATGGAAGCGATCCCTCCTCTGTTGCTTTTGACGCTTTAACCGCAGCAAAATCAAGGGGAAAAACTGTTGTTATCATCGACACAGCAGGAAGATTGCAAAATAAACTCGACCTGATGAAAGAATTAGAAAAAGTGTGCCGCGTTTGCAAAAAGGTCATTCCAAATGCACCCCATGAAACATTTCTCATCCTAGACGCAACTTCTGGACAAAATGGCCTCAATCAAGCAGAAACCTTTCACCAGTTTACCCCCCTCACTGGCATCATTCTTACGAAAGTCGATGGAACTGCAAAAGGGGGAATCATTTTGGCAATTTACCAAAAGTTAAAAGTCCCCATTCGATATCTCGGCATTGGGGAAAAACTCGATGACCTCATTCCCTTTGACGCAGAAAATTATGTCACTTCCCTCTTCGAAGAAGGTTAATCTTTATTTTGCAAAATATTTGTAAATTATCGATGCAGTTATAGCGCAGTAACCGAGTGGTTCAATGGTAGGCTTTTTATCGCATAAAATAGCTATATATCGAATATGTTGAAATGCCATGCCAGCAATTGCAAGATTCTTGGACCTTGTTGCAATGTATCCAAGATAGGATAGATGTCTACAAAGATTGAGAATATTGTATGCTATTTCTTTATATTTATAATTGGTCTCGGTCGCTTGAATATTTAATTTTAATCCATAAAGATCCCTAACAATATCTCCCGATACAGTCAATGTTAAGGCAAGGGGTCTAGCAAAAAACCATGCAGCTAACGATATGATCGCTAAACTCGCTTGAAGAGAATTATGTCCTGCTCCCCATGCACTACCACGTTCCCATGAAACTTTCAATGCATATAAACTTTCTCCGGTACGGCATGCACTTAAAGCTCCATTGGTGATGTCAATCGCCTTTATACATTTTTCCCCGATATTTTCCTTATAATGAATCAACGCTAATGGAAGAATCGTTTCCAAAAATCGAACCTCTGCTCCAGTAAATACGCGCATTAAATCTGGAAACAAACTTCTTTGTTGAAAGAAATATAAATTAAGGTCATCTCTATTCTTCGTAAGATTAAATAATGCTTTATTAATCATATCTACCTCCGGATATTTCAATTAACTTAAACATGGCTTATCCTTTTAAAATGAGCATAAATTATGCTCTATGAGTGATATAAAAACAATTTTCTTTATTTTCATTTTCACTATGTAAAAGATTTTTTTTAGTAGCTCTAAAATGCTATTATGATTATGTAAAAGTATTGCAAAAGAGATAATAAGCCCATGCAATCACCAAAAACCTACCATCTCTATTCTCCTTTTTCTGTAAAAACAGTTAGAGATGGACAAAATCATGCTTTGCTATTGCAATTCATCCTCTCCGAATTGTTTCATGCCAAAGACGCTCATGAAAAGGATGATCCTTTAGAATTTGTATTTTCTTCGCCCGCCTGTTTTTTTCCATTTGACTGGTCTTATGAAATTGGTTGTCTAAATAAAATTCATGAGCATGCGATTCTTTTAGAATATGCCTTTCCTGCAATGAAAGAAGAAGCAGATAAATTCCATGCCATTTTGGAAAAAACCCTTCATCATATCCGCGAATACAAAAAGAAAAAAATGGAAATTTCCCATGAAGAGCTATTGACCTGTTTGAAAAGTATCTATGATTTTTTAGAGCCATTTCTTCTTCAATGTAAGGAGAATGAAAACTTGCTTTTCTTTCTTCTCAAAAACCAAGATACAATCAATACAATCAGTTATCCAGAAACGCTCGCCAACTTATTGAAAAAGATCCACCCCAAAGGAATGAATCATCTAGCAAATCTTCTTCGAACAAGATATCAAGCTCGAGGCTTTTCACAACTCTCTGATGAAGTTGATGAGTTAATACCTAAATGAAAGCCTCTCTAATTACTTTGATTAAAGACACCATTTCTTATTTAGAAAGTTCTTATGAATTCAATGAGACGATCCTTATATCTCAGCAGCAAAAGGGATTTTTTGGTTCTAGTTTTATTAGAAGAAAAATAGTCCATAGAGAAAACGAACCTACCCAGCAAAAAAAGATTCCTTATTTTGCACCAAAAAAAGTAGAGATAAAAAATAGACTTCTTTCGAAACCCGCTTTACTCAAAAAAAATAATGATTTTTCAGCAAATCTAAAAGCAGCTTTTGAGCAACAATGTGTAGAGCACATGGGCGAAAAAGCTGATTTTAGAGATGCTAAAAAGCAAATTTTTAGCGAGGAAATGGGGTTTCGAAAGAAGTCTAATGAAGAAATTCCTTTGAAAATTCAGCCTGTTTTAAAAATAGCAAACCCTCAAAAGGGCATGCCTCCTTCGGAAATCAAAATGATCTTATCCAAATTATTTCCTAATTTAGCACAAAAAGACCACTATCCTTCCGATCAGGTTGCAAAGGAAAGAGCAGAAGCTTGGAAAAAAAGGAAAAGCGAATATGCTGTTGCCATTTTATTCTCCTCTCAAACTTCTCGTGAATTTTCTTTTCTTAAAAAACTTTCTCTTGCAATTCATACAAAACTAGCCGCTGCTAAAATGATCGATGTGGAAAAGCTGACAAAAGAGAAAAAATGGGATCGATTTTTAGGCTACAAGTGGAAGCTCATCATCTGCACAGAAAATCTTGTAGCAAAGTCTTCTGATTTATCCCAATTCATCTCCAATAATGAAGAGCAAAAACTTTTAGGAAAATTTCCTCTGATTCTTCTTTCCATTCCAATAGAAAAATATCAAAATGAATATGAAACGAAACAAACTCTTTGGAATGAACTATGCCAGATTTTGCAACCGGCACAAAAGAAGTAGCAAAAAAACATAGTTTTGCTCTAGTTGTAATCGATACAATCGATACTCCTCTAGATTACTCTATTCCTGATACATTCGTCGATCATGTGACTATTGGAACAAGAGTAGAGGTTCCTGTCAGAGGATCAACTAGAACTGGGACAGTCATTCTTTTAAAAAGTCATAGCAACTTTGACCAAGTTCAACCTATTTCTGCGATCATCTCATCTAATCCTCTCATCCCCCAACAGCTCATTGACCTTGCGCATTGGATGGCAAATTATTACATCTGTCCCTTAAGAAAAACCCTAAAAATCATTTTTCCTCCTGCCATTAGAAATGAGGTAAAAGCAAAAACCCAGTTTTTTATTAAGCCTCTCCTTTCTCAAAGAAAATTAATCGAAGTTTGCCAAAGTTTGAGACTGAAAAATCCAGCTCAAGCCCTAGTAATTGATCTATTACTCCAATCTAAAAAAGGGATTTTTTTATCTGATCTTTTAGAAAAACTGGGATCAAAAAGTGCTGTCCAAACTCTTTCCAAAAAAAAGATCTTATCTCTAATCCCAATTAAGATAGGTCAATCCCCTTTTTCTGATGTGGAATATTTCCCCACAAGAAAAAAAAAACTGAGCGACCAGCAAAAAAATAGCCTAGATGAGATACAGAAAAGTCTTATTCGTGAAAAATTTAACGTACACTTAGTCCATGGAATAACGGGAAGTGGAAAAACAGAAATTTTCCTCCAAGCAATGGAATATGCATTATCGATAAAGAAAACAGTCATTTATCTCGTTCCAGAAATTGCCCTCACTTCACAAACGATCGAAAGAATCAAAAGTCGATTTCAAATACCAATTAGCGTTCTTCACCATCGCCTTTCTCAAGGGGAAAAATGTGAAAGCTGGCACTTGATGCGCGAAGGAAAAATGAAGATCGTTTTAGGGGCCCGCTCTGCCATATTCAGTCCTATGATTAATCTAGGTTTGATCATCGTCGATGAAGAACATGAGTCTTCTTATAAGCAAAGCGAAGAGGCTCCAAGGTATCATGCACGCGATGTGGCGATCATGAGAGGAAAAATTTCCAATGCCACCGTTGTTCTTGCAAGTGCAACTCCAAGTTTAGAAAGTTATTACAATGCCAAAAATGGAAAATACAAACTCCACTTTCTCACTCAGCGTGCAGACAATGCAAAAATGGCAAAAATCACTATCGTCGATATGAAACCAGAGTTTGAAAAAGCAAAAAGATTTACCCTTTTTTCCGAAAAACTCATCTCTTCCATTCAAGCTCGCTATAAAGCTGGAGAGCAGACCATTCTCTTTCTCAACCGTCGAGGCTACCATACCTCTGCCTTTTGCCCTCTTTGCAGTTACATGGCAAATTGCCCACATTGTGACATCAATCTCACCTATCATCTTGGAAATGATATTTTGGCCTGCCATTTATGCGATTTTCGCACAAAACCATTCAAAACCTGTCCCTCATGCGGAAAAGAGGAGCAGATAAAATACAAAGGAGCAGGTACAGAACTTGTAGAAAGAGCTCTCCATGCTCTTTTTCCCGATATTCGAACTTTGCGACTTGATGCGGACACAACTCGCCACAAAGGGAGTATTGAGCTCCTCTTTAAACAATTTCGCACTGGAAAAGCGGATCTATTAATCGGCACGCAAATGGTTGCCAAAGGATTCCATTTTCCCAATGTGACACTCGTAGGAGTTTTAAATGCTGATCGAGGGCTCCACATTCCCGATTTCCGCGCGAGTGAAAACTTGCTCCAACAGCTCATTCAAGTTTCTGGACGATCAGGAAGAGGCCCCATTGAAGGAGAAGTCATCATTCAAACCTCTCTTCCCGACCATGAGATCATCCAGTTTGCTAAAACGCAAGATTATGAAAAATTCTTCAACTGGGAAATTGAAATTAGAAAAAAATTCTCTTTTCCTCCTTTTACGCGCCTCATAAAATTTGTTTTTTCAGGAGAGCAACATGAAGAAGTATTGAAATATGGCAACCATTTCCGAGAAAAATTGATCCAATCCTTGCCCTCTATTTATGAAATTCACCCAATCATCGCCTGTGGCCATGCTAAAGTTAAAAATTCCTATCGCTTTCAATTTCTCATCAAAGGCAATAGAATAAATAATTTATTTCAAAAAATTGCCGAAGCGCAAAATGGATTGAAAAAAAATCCAAAGATTAGGGTCTCGATCGACGTCGATCCTATTTCGACTTATTAATCTGAATTTTATTAGAAGAAATTGAGGATGAATAGATTAGGTTCTTGTCTTTTTTAACACAATTGACCATAATATCCTACATTGTAGTATAATTCATTATGAAGAGAAAGATTATTCAAACTACTATTTTTGCCAAAGAGATTAACACTCTGATAAGAAAAGGAAAAATATTGTTAGAGGATTTTGAAACATTTAAAAAGCTTTTAGCAGAACATCCTGAAAAAGGAAATTTAATTCAAGGTACTGGTGGAGTACGCAAAATTAGGCTTAAATCTGTGAGTAAGGGCAAAAGTGGTGGTTTTAGGATTTGTTATTTCGATGATCCAGAAAAATTAGAGTTATATTTAATGTGGATTTATCCAAAGAATGAGCAAGAAAATCTTTCCTCAGCAGAAAAAAAGGAATTAAAAGAACTAACGGATATCTTCAAGAGGAAATCAAAATGAGTAAGATGTTTAAACAATTAAAAAAGGGTTTAAAAGAAATAATTGCCTATAAAAAAGGTAAGATAACTTTGAAATCTGAATATATTGAAATCCCTGAACCTCCCGAGATATATACTCCGAAAGCCATTAAAAATATCAGATCTAAAGGAAATTATTCACAAGGTGTTTTTGCCAAAATTTTGAACGTGAGTTTAAAAACTGTCCAAGCTTGGGAATCTGGTGAAAGGAATCCTAATCATTCTGCTCTTCGATTACTAGAAATCATCGATCAAGGAATTTATAGACCTATGATTCAGAGAAAGAGAATCTAACTAGGAGATCTATTTTTTTGGTTCTTCTTCTTTTTTCTTAAAGAGGGTTTTTTGCAAGATAGAAATCATATCTAGTGTACTTTTAAAAGTTAGCCATTTCTCTTGTATATATGCAGTCTGATCTTGGAAAGAGGTGATTAGACCAGAGTAGGTAACCTTATTCGGCTCCTCTCCTTCGCAGACATCATCTAGGGAAGGACGAAGCGCAGATGCAATTCTAAAATAGATCGCTGCCGATATCCAAGAACAGCGGAAAAGATCGCGCATTCCAATCAATGTGAAAAAAGTAGCACCCGTTAAAGAAGCGATGGGAGATTCCTTTGAAATTTGATTCAATTCTGCTACGATATTGTTATAACCAGTTTGCCAAACTTCCAGAGTTGACCGCATTTTTTCCTCCTAAAATCCGAAGCTCAGGTTAAAAATAAAAATTACCATTTATTTTAAAGAGATATAGAATATTTTTCATTAAAATTTGAAATTTTAGCTATGAATCCAGTAACATTGTCATCTATGCTACACTCCCCTGACTACCACCACCATGAAGAATTTAGAAATCGCTCTCAGAAGCTACAAGAGATTCGGGATCTTGGGATCAATCCCTACCCTTCCAAATATTCCCCGGACCATGATGTAAAAGCTCTTTTGGAAAAATATGGTGATTCCCCTACAGGTGATTATGAGTCTGCTCTTTCAGGGAAAACGGATAAAGTGACCATTGCTGGAAGGTTGATGCTTTTTAGGCCTATGGGGAAAAATGGTTTTGCTCATATCCAAGATCAAAATGGGCGTATACAAATTCTCTTCAATCGCGATGAGACGCAGGTAGCCGGATTTCACCCTCAAGGTGAGATGAATCCAATGAAATTTATCGAAAAAAAACTTGATCTTGGCGATATCATTGGAGTAGAGGGAAATCTCTTTAGAACGCAAAAAGGGGAACTCACCGTCTTTGCAAAAAAGGTGATCCTACTATGCAAGTCACTTCTTCCTCTTCCCGATAAACACAGTGGTCTTGTTGATAAGGGAATCCGATATCGAAAACGGTGGCTGGACCTCATTACCCATCCAGAAAGTTTGCAAGTTTTTCTACTTCGTTCATACATCCTCAAACTAATTCGGGAATTTTTTGAAAAAGAGGGATTTTTGGAAGTAGAAACCCCTGTCTTGCAAAATGTCTATGGTGGAGCAAACGCAAGACCCTTTATCACTAAATTAGAAGCTTTGAATCAAGAAATGTTTCTTCGCATCTCTCTTGAAATCCCCTTAAAAAAACTGATCATCGGCGGACTTTCCAAAGTATTTGAAATCAGCAAAGTTTTTCGAAACGAAGGAATCGATAGAACGCATAATCCTGAATTCACAGAACTTGAAGCTTATGCAGCCTACTGGGATTACCATGACATGATGCGACTTATGGAAAATCTCTTTGAAGAGATTGCCTTAAAACTCTTTGGATATACGAAATTCAAAATGGAAAAGAATGGAAAAGAAGTTGAAATCGATCTCAAAGCTCCTTGGAAAAAAATGAGTATGAAAGAGAGCATTAAAACATATGCACATCTCGATATTGACTCCCTATCCGATGAGCAGATGCGCAAAATCTTAAAGGAAAAAACCTCACTCGACCCATATGATTTAAAGCAGGCGAAAAGAGGCAGCCTAATTGCGATGATGTTTGAAGAGCTTGTAGAAGAACATCTCATCTCCCCTCACCATATCATTGAC
The DNA here is from genome assembly GCA_022614855.1 of Chlamydiota bacterium. GTDB lineage: Bacteria > Chlamydiota > Chlamydiia > Chlamydiales > Rhabdochlamydiaceae > JAKEHU01. The sequence continues at coordinate 9,578 of JAKEHU010000017.1, read as the reverse complement.
CACCCGATTGAAACAACCCCCCTTTGCAAACTACATCGCGACCCAAAACTCGCAAAAGAGGGATTTGTGGAGCGCTTCGAAACCTTCATCTTAGGAGGAGAATTCTCCAACTCCTACACCGAACTCAACGATCCACAGCTCCAGAGAAAACTCTTAGAAGAGCAGGCAGAAAAGAAAAAGGCAGGAGATTTAGAGGCAAACCCTCTCGATGAGGAATTCATTGAAGCGATTTGCCAAGGGATGCCCCCTACTGGAGGAATTGGCATTGGCGTAGATCGAATGGTCATGCTCTTTGCCAAAGTCAACTCCATTCGCGATGTGATCTATTTCCCTCTGATGCGCCCCGAAGAAGGCATTTGAACCGAAAAGCGGCCAAAATAATCCCGAAAAGCGACGAAGCCTTAATTCGACAACAGTCTCTTATGCCTTTTTTTCCATATCTTAAAGTCATTTCTTGGCCTACTTAATTTAAGTATGTCCTGCGAAATGGCTTTAAAATCTGTGAAGAAAAAATTCACCAAAAATCAAATTTTCTGAATTTCCGGATAGGTTCTTAGGAATTATTTACATACGCGAAACGGCATTTTTATTTCAGTACAAGGTTCTATTCTTTCAAGATCGCTTGGACGGTATCCGGCGAGCAAGCTCAACGTTGCCTCTAAAAAATCCTTTCCTCTGAAATATTTGATGATTTTTTGTTGAGTCTGGAGATAATCTCTTTTAAGCACCATTGATTCTTCAGAGTGTGGATTGCCTGAAAAACTGGGACAGGACATAAGCATTAAACACTCCTCAATATTATTAGGATCTGGGCCTTTCATCATCACTATCTCTCCAGGTTTTTCCTCTTCTTTTTCATCCCAAACCCATCTGCACGGCCATGGTTGCTCTTCAAACTTATCGACTGCTTCTGAAAATGCCCATGCGTTATCTCTTCCATAACCAAGAACTATGCCAAGTAAAGCTTGATGTCCCTTCAGGACTTCGTAGATAAATGAATGATCTTTTATTTCTCTAAGTAGCTGAAAACCATCTGGGATTTCTCGATTGAGGACACTTTGGAAATCTTGTTTATGCTTGTTCACTACATGATTAAATTGCTCTTCATTCACGATGAGAATTGAAACAGATCCAGGATAATGCTTTGAATCTTCAGCCCACAAGGTAGTTGAAGAAAATAGATGGCGATACTTTGACCAGGTTTTCCACCCTATATGCATAGTGGTATCATATTTTGTCCATGAATCCCAAAAATTTGACCAAGGTTTTGTATAGCTCGCCCAAGATACAGGTTTGGAACCCAGAAGGGTATATGCGAAATTGTCATAGGTAAATAATTTACGCATAAGGGAGTAGAGTCTCTCTTCATCCTTTATGGGAAGCTTTAGAATATGTTCACTCCCCTGTTTATCCAAGAATCGCAAAGAGGTTGGAGCCATTTGGATCGAATACCAAATCAAAAATGCGAAACATAAGGCAGTGAAAAAAATAGACTTTTCTTTTACATGATTCATAAAAGAAATATTTCCTGTTTAAGATTTCTTTTCCTTTTTACTCTCTTCTTCTCTCTTTTTTTCTTCTACTTTCTCTTTTTTTTCCTTCTTCCATCGATTTGTTGCACATTTGTCATTTTCACATTCTTTGCCAAAATCCCACCAGTAACCACAGTAAGGACAATGCCACTGTTGTGGTCCTTGTGTTACTCTACCACCATGGAGGGTAATTCCTTTGCGGACAGCGAAAACTCTATCTACTTTTAGATAAACTTCTCCATTTTCAGTGACTTGAATATTGTCACCAAGGTTATCTTCTAGTTCCAAGACAAATGCTGTTTCATTTCCATTTTGTCCAATCAAAACATATTTGTCTTCATTGGCATAAGATGAACAACAGATGATAAATAAGAAAAAAACGATGGATTTCATAAACTTCATTGGAAACCTCCTATTAGTTAGAAATTTCGCAAATGGAGGTTACTATTATCACTTTTTTATTTCTATTTTTTTTAATCTTGAACCTTGCTCTGTGTCTTCGATGAGATATCCCTGCGAGAAAATGAACTCTCGTTGGCGGTCTGCCTCGAGCCAATTTTTTTCACTGCGCGCGCGATCTCTTGCATCGAGTGCGACTTTGAGTTCATGGGGAATGTGAACTTCTTCTGCTTCTAAGGGGATAATCCCTAAGACTTGATCCATCTCTCTTAAAATGTTTAAAACCTTCTCCACATCTTTTTTTCCTAGTTGTTTTAGGTCACAGAGGGTATTGATCTCTCTCGTAAAATCAAAAAGAGTGGCAAGAGCGGCAGAAATATTTAAATCATCGGCTAGGGCTTCACTAAACCGCTCAAAGTAGGTGTCGAGGATGGAGGGAAGTTGGCTATTTTCTTTTCTATCTGTAATTGCCCTTATTCGATGGATAAAGTCTTTCAACCTTTGCAAGGAGGAAACGATCGCATCCATTTCTTGAAAAGTAAAATTCAATTCTGATCGATAATGGGTATGGAGAAGCATGAGTCTCACTTCTCTTCCTGAGTATCCCTTAGCAAGAAGATCTCGCAGCGTGTAAAAATTTTGCAAACTCTTCGACATTTTCTTTTGATCGACGAGCAGATGTTTGCAGTGGAGCCAATGGATGACAAAACGCTTTCCTGTAAAGGCTTCTGATTGGGCAATTTCATTTTCATGGTGAGGAAACATATTGTCGATTCCCCCTACATGGATGTCAATTGTTTCTCCTAAAATTTTCATGGCCATGGCAGAACATTCAATATGCCATCCTGGTCTTCCTTTTCCAAAACGGCTCTCCCAAAAAACTCCTGCATCTCTTTTGGGATCGTAGGATTTCCAGAGGATAAAATCGGCGACGTTTTCCTTTTCATATTCATCTGTGGAAACCCTTTTTGATGCTCCGGGCTTTAGCTCACTCAAGGTAAAGTGGGAGAGCCTGCCGTAAGAAGGAAAATGGGAAATGGAAAAAAAGATATTTCCCTCATTACCTTGATAAGCAGCTCCTTTTTTTAATAGACCTGTAATGATTTCGATCATATCAGCGATGTGATCAGTCGCTTTGGGGTAGTGTTCTGCTTTTTCAATTCCAAGAGTTTCTAAATCTTCAAAAAAAGCATTGATGTAAACTTCAGTAAAATCTTTGAGACTCGACTTTTTTTCTCTTACTTTTGCAATGATCTTATCTTCCACATCCGTGATATTCATTGCTTGATTTACTCTCATTCCGAAAAATTTTAGTGTTCTTCTGAGCAGATCTTCAAAAACATAGGCGCGAAAATTACCGATGTGCGCATAGTCATAAACAGTTGGACCACACGTATAGAGGAGAATGGTGTGTCCATTTAGAGGGACGATGGTCTCTTTTTCTCTTGTCTCTGTATTGTAAAGTTTTAATATGATCTGTTTTTTTATCATTTGAGCAAAAGGCGAGTTAAGAACTCACCTTACGCACAAAGATAGGACGAATAAATAAATCTTTCAAATCTCAAATGTTCCGAAAATGCTCGCCATATTTTTTCAAATATGTCTGTGCTTTTCCTCCCATTTGATTTTTCGAAATCTATCATTTCTTCATTCCTCTCTTTGTGCGTAAGTTGAGTTAAGAACTGATCATCTCTTCAAGCGCGCGATAGTGGGTTTTGCCTGTACCAGTTAGAGGAATTTGTTCAATTTTTTTTACCTCGGAAATCTTCACGAGTCTACTCCACCCCTTATCTTTAAAAAACTGGTTGATTTCTTCTTTGTTTACATCAAATGTGGTAAACAAGATGATTTCTGGCTTGTCACTTTCTTTTCCCTTGGCAGCTACGGCAAAAGAAGGTCCCTCTCCCTTTTGAAGAGGCCAATTTTTTTCTTTGCAGAGTTTCTCCATCTCCTCTTCGATTCCGCCCAGGCTGACCATCTCTCCACCGATTTTAACAAATCTCTTCAATCTCCCTGTAATGAAAAGAGCGCCATCTTCTTCAAGATAGCCTCGATCTCCAGATCTATACCATTTTTTCCCATTGAGAATGATGAAAGGAGATCGATCATAACCCAGATATCCTTCAAAAACATTGGGACCATGGATGCAAATTTCTCCTTCTTGTTTTTTCCCTAAAACCTCATTTGTCTCTGGATTGATGATACAAAGTTCAACTCCCGGAATAGTATATCCAACTCCTTTATGAGGCCTATCCCATCGATCCATCGTTACAATGGGGCTACATTCGGAAACCCCATATCCTTCAATCATTTTTTTTTCTTTCCCAAGACTTTTGACAAAATTAAAGAGCTCATCGGGGGCCTTTTCTGCTCCTGAAATGTAAAGAGAGATGCTCTCCAGCTGCTCTCTTTTTACCACTCGAAAAAGATTTTTAATAAAACTCGGTGCACAGCAAAAAACAGTGGGTTTAAAATGAGCGATGTCATCTCCCAAGGCCCTGCTGTCCGTTGGATCAGGAGCAAAGCAGATCTTGATTCCCGTTACTAAAGGCCCAATTCCCGTTGCTGAAAAACCAAAAGAGTGAAAAGGAGGTAAAACTCCATATAAGAGATCTTCGGATGTAAATTGCATACAAGAAAAAGCAGAGGCAAAATTGGAAAGAATATTTTTATGCGATAAGGGAACACCTTTGGGAAGAGTTTCGGTACCGCTTGTAAAGATAACGACTGCCCAACTTTTTTCATCCAATTTATCTAAATTAAGCTTTTTCAATAGAGATTTCCAGGAATAAAATTGATAGATCAAACCTTTAAGCTTATTTTTTAAAGAAATTTTCATTCTCAAATCTTCGAGCAAAAGAAGAAGATCGTCGACGCTTCCCAAATCTCCATTTTCTATTCTTCCGAGAAAGCGAAATGAGCTCAATATCACTTTGAGATCGGTGACTTTTACAGAATGATCAATGGCTTTTGGACCAGATGTCCAATTGAGCATGACAGGAACTTTTTTCGCGAGCAAAAGGGCTAAAATTAAAAGATAAGTTCCAACGCTCGATGGAAGAAGAATTCCAATTTTCTCTCCTGGAAGATTTTGCATTTCAAAGGAAAGGATTAGCGCAAGCTTTTTTAATTTCTGATAAGAAAGAGGTTTTGTTATCCGATCTGCAGCAGCGATATGCGAATTCATCCGATCACAAATGCGCAAAAAGACCTCTTGCAATGTTTTTCCTTCAGGTAAGTGAGGAGAAGGCCTGTTTGTCTCTTTTGGCCATTCAGATAATTTTACTTTTTCTACTGGCTGCTCTCCCTCCTCTTTTTTTCGAGCTTTACCCACAGCTGCACGCAAGAAATCGCTTACCGTTTGCATCTGCCCAGGAGCCATTTCTTCAATAGAAAATCTCTCTTCTAAAAAAATATGCAATTGAGCAATGTCAAGGGAATCGAGTCCCAAATCATTGGATAAATGCATTCCTCTATGAATTTGCTCCTTGGGATAGCGGGAGATTTTTGACAGATGTTCCAGAGCTGCTTCTTCTACTTCTTTGGGAACCTCTACTTTTTGCTCTGTTGATGGGGTTTCTGAAATAACCACTTCTGGCAACTCTTTTTTCCAAAAATAATAAGAGACCAGTTTAACCGGTTCGGGTCCAGAATTCGGATATCGATTGTACCAATCCTCTAAATATTTATTGAGATCAATTCTGGAAGCCTTTCTAGGAAAATTTTCAGGAGCTTTTTCTAATTCGATCAGAATTTTTCTTCGCGGAGTAAAAAAAATGCCATTTTTTATCCCAATCTTGAACCCTTTTATTAGCATTTTCCAAAAATCAGGGGTACCCTCTGTCAAAGCTTTTGAAAAAATGCTTCCCCAAAGACCGGTTGTCCGAATGAGTACGATAGAGAGGTCAGGAGAAATCGTCAAAAGATCATGAATGAAAGAAGCCCCTCCTATCTGCTCATCTGGAGTGGTCTTTAGCTTTCCAGATGGATAAATGATAAAACTTTCTCCTTGCCTTAATCTTTCTAAAATCACCTTTTTTAATTTTTCAATTTTTTTGCGCTTCCACTGATTTGCCACGTCCATGGTCGGCAAAGGGAGAGCCCCAACCAGATCCATAAAAAACCGAAGCCCCTTTTGATAATAAAAATGTTCGATGGCCATTGGCTTTGGCTGAAAATCTCTCCAAAGAACAAGCATTAAAAGGAGGGGATCTATTTCAGCTGGGTGATTTGGCAAGAAAAGAATCCCCTTTTTCTTTTCTTTTCTAATTTCTTCTAATCCCTTTATTTGAACTCGGTATCGCAAAGAGACCCCAATGCGAAAAATCCAATACAAAGCAAAATAAAAAACTGCTTTCACAAACTTTTTGATCATATAAATCTGTTCTATCTCATTATTGACAGAATAAAAATTAAAGGATAGTAAACCTTTATTATGAATCTACCCGATAAAAAAAAATTTTCTCTTTCTTCGATTGTTGAACAAACCGCCAAGATTTTAAAGAATGAGGTAAAAAATCTCACCCTGAAAAATAGACAAATAATCCCTCTTTCCAAAACATCATTTAGCTACGCTCATCACATAGAAAATCTGGCAAAAATTTTAAGAGAACAAAGCCATAAGACAAAACCCAAGAAAAAAAGAAAAAAATCATTGTATTAAAAATTCAAGCCTATTAAATATCGAAAGAATCTATCTAAAAAAAAATTTTCCTTTTTTGGATGGGTTCATAGGAGGTAAAAAATCATGGCTAGAATTTTTCCCACTAGACATAAAGAAGAAGGCCCAGAATTCCACAGAGAGAAAAAAATATCAAAGGGGTTAGAACTATTAAAAAGTAGAGTCACCGATGTTCAACATCGCGTAATACATACACCTTCTATTAAAACTAAGCTAGCTGGATCAGCAAAAGAGATGAGCAATCTCATTAAAACAGTCTCAAGAAAGCGGTTTAAATAGAAAGACTTTCCCAATTAAAACATGGGGAAAGATATTCTGTTTCTAGGTGGGTAGAAAAGCCTGGAATGGAAGAGATGAGAATTGCCCCTTTTTCATTCAGTTTACAAAATTTTTCATGATCAGCAGTAATCGTTCTATTCAAAGAAAATTCCCTATGGATGGATAGATCTCTTTTTAAAGTGGAAAATTTCATTGCATAGGTATTCGTCGTCGATGGTACTGTTCTCCAATGACAGGAATCAGTGAAAAAAATCTTGGATTTTATATCTCGATAATTTTCTAGATACTTATCTCTGTGATCATAAAGTGTAACATAAGATGTTTCTTCAACGGAAAACCCCTCTGCCAAAACTCTATCCCATCCTTGCCTGTGCAGATAATCATCTTCTAAGAAATAAAGAATGGTATCATCGTTAAAAGGCTGCTGTGTGGCCCAATCTAGCATTTGCAAAAAGGATTTCGCCTCTGCTCCAGCATGAATTTTTATCACTGGAAATTTGGTTTGTTTTTCTAAAAAGTGAGTTTGATTTTTTGCGTAAAAAGTATCGAGAAAAAAGGTGAATTGAACGGAGTTTGTCACCTTTGTCTCGAGGATATTTTTAAAACAACTCTCTCGATCAAAATAAGAAGGGCGTGTTTTATGAATGCTCGCGTTGGAAAAAAAACAATGTCTAACCACAACTTCAATTTTTGGCTTTTTTCTAAACAACATCTCTTATACCTTGAGCAATTGCATTACCTGCTCGCATACTACTTGAGCCTCTCTAAAAGTAAGGTGTGTGAGTGACTCTTTTAGCCGCACCCATTTCCCTGCACGAATTTCTTTTTGTTGCAAATTGGCCTCTCCTTCTACAACAGCAGGAAAATAATGGACTGTTTTTGAAACTCTCTTTCCTTCCCTATGAAATTGATAGGATTCAACAAAGGGAATTTCCTTTAAAAACCGAACGATTTTCATTCCCGTTTCTTCATTTAATTCTCTTGATGCCGTTTCCTTTGGCTCTTCTCCAGGATCCTTTTTTCCTTTTGGAAAGCCCCAATGTCTTCCCTGCTTATGAAGAATGATAAAGACAAACCACTCTCCTTTTTCTTGTTTTAAGGGAACCACTCCAAAAGATTCTTCCTGAATGAAACCATTTGCCATTTTAATCCCGCTGTTCCTTTCGTCCAAAATCTATTAATAACGCCAGTTCGGGATTACCGCCCTTAAGGAAAGGGCTAAGATTTCGGATGGATTTTTTGGCAAGATAAGTGCCGCTGGCGTCGAAGACGCCGCCAGCAAGCGAATCTTGGCAAAAAAAGACGCCGAAAGATAGCGCGTTGATAGGGCGCAAATCCCGAACTGGCGTTTAATAAGGCTAAAGTATAAAGGCCAAAAAGGGAAAAAGGAAATTCTTTAATTTAGCCTTCAGCTTTCAGCCTTCATGATAAGGGGCAAAGAGAATAGAAGAATTATGTCCTCCGAAGCCAAAGGAGTTGGACATGGCAACTTTGGTCTCATGATCGGTTGGCTTTGTAACAAGATCCATATCCGCTACATCTGGTTCGGGATTTTCCAAATTAATTGTTGGGTGAAGTTTTTTCTTTAAAATCGATAAAACGCATACAATGGCGGCAATTCCTCCTGCAGCTCCAAGGCAATGGCCAATCAAAGATTTTGTAGCGTTGATCTTTATCTTTTTATAGCTTTCTTTGAATACTTCTTTAATTGCATAAATTTCGCATAAATCTCCTGTAATGGTCGATGTTGCATGCGCGTTGATGTAGTTGATATCTCTTTTGTCAATTCCACCACTTAGAATTGCATTTTCCATGCAAAGAGCAACACCCCGTCCATCTTGTCTTGGATTTGTCATGTGATAGGCATCACAAGAAATAGCTCCTCCTAAATACTCAGCTAAAATGGGAGCTCCTCGTGCCAAAGCATGGTCTAAACTTTCCAAAACTAAGACACCAGCTCCTTCACCCATCACAAATCCATCTCTTTCCTTATCCCAAGGACGAGAGGCTTTTTCAGGGGCTTCATTCCTTTGAGATAGGGCTTTAATAGCGACAAATCCTGAAAGACCGATGGGATTAATCGGTGATTCTGTTCCTCCACAGAGCATCAAATCCGCTTCCCCTTTTCGAATGTGTTCAGCAGCACTGTAGATGGAATAATTTCCTGTAGCACAAGCGGTAGAAATGGAATAATTGGGACCCATAAACCCCAAATCGATGGCAAGAAGGGCTCCTCCCATATTGGTAATGATGTAGGGAATAAAAAAAGGAGTTAATCTTTGGAATCCCTTGTTTAAAATTGTTTGGACCCCATCATAAAACACATTCATTCCGCCCATTCCAGATCCAATTAAAATGCCACATTTTTCCTTATTGAGCTTCTCTAAGGCCTCATTTTTCAATCCGGCTTGCTCCATTGCCCTTTTTCCCGCTACAACTGTATAGCGGATAAAAGTATCTACTCTTCGCGCCTGTTTTTTATCTAAGTAATCCCCTGAGTCAAAATTGCGAATGCATCCAGCAAAACGGGTGGGATAGTCATCGCAGGGAAAATCTTGAATTGGAACAATCCCGCTTTTGCCAGATAAAAGCTTTTCATAAAAAGTATCGAGATCGCTGCCAAAACAGGAAACGAGGCCCATTCCGGTTACAACGATCCGTCGTTTTTTCTTCTCTTTCATATAGAT
>JAKEHU010000016.1 GCA_022614855.1 Chlamydiota bacterium | reverse complement strand
GGGATTAAAGCTTGGGCGTCTGCTTCTTGTCCAACAAGTAGAGCAGTTGAAAAACAACCAATGAGAAAAACAAAAATGAAAAACTTTTTCCAGCGATCCATGCATCTATCCGTAAATGCAAAGAATATAAAATTTACTAATTTAAAGACATTTCAGTTTGCATTGACATGACATAATCTTTAAATAATTTATGGAGAAATTGCGTCTGCTTTCCGGGTTTCCCATTTCCAATGGTGAAATTCTCAACCTTTACTACAGGAACGAGCTGTTTTGTCGTTGAAGTGATGAAGAGTTCATCGATTTCTTGGATTTCATTTAGCAATATGGATCTTTTTTCAATTGCAAAATGAGGAGCTGCTAACCGAAGAATGATTCCACGTGTCACTCCAAATAAAATTTGTTTTGAATCAGAAGTAATCAGTCGATTTTGTTTAAATGCAAAGATATTGGTCGTAGTTCCTTCCAGTAATTCTCCTTGAGGCGTGCAATAAAATGATTCTTCTGCTCCCTGTTTTTTTGCTCTTTTCATTGCAAGGACAGCTTCTAAGTAAGAATTGGTTTTGCAGTGAGGAAAATTCCTATTTGCTGTACTGAGAATGGCTTTCATTCCAACTTCATACCAGGTGGAAGGCAACTTTGAAAGAGGGGTTAAAAAAATCATCCAAGATCCAGTGCTATTTGGGAGCATCCCATCTGTGCTTTCTCCTCCAGTGACATAAATGCGAATGCTAGCATCGGAAAATGGCGCCTCTTCAACTAGCTCTAAAATTTTTTCCTTTAATTCAGAAAGAGAGATGGAAAGAGGGATTTCTAATTCATGTAAAGAATAGGAAAGCCTTGCAAGATGATCATCGATATGAAAAGGCTGTTTCCCATAAGTTCTGAGATATTCATAGGCTGCATAACTGCGCGAAAACCCTAAATCAAAAGCAGAAATGAGAGCGTCTTCTCTTTTGTGAATTTTTTTTCCGTTGACATATCCAATCATGAACCTATCTCGAAAATTCAAAAAACCTGCTTTTTGCGACTTTTTCTCCATATTTTAAAACTATTTCTTGGTCTACTTATTCAAGTATGCCCTGCGAAATGGTTCTAAAATTTGTGAAAAAAATTCATCAAAAATCAAATTTTTTGGATTTCAAGATAGATTCATCTCTTTTTCGCTAGTTCTTTTTGATATTTTTCAAAGGCTCTTTCAAGAGATCTCCATTGATTTTCAAGTGTTGCATTGATCATTCCCGTTTCTGTTTGAATGATGCAGCTACCTGGCTCTACATCAGATCTTTCTTGTATGGATAATAGCTCAACTTGAGAAAGAATATCTCTAATTTTCTCCTTCTTTTTTTCAAGAATTTCCTTATCCTTGCGATTTACAAAAATCACTACTCGATGGTTTTGGCGGATTGGCTCTAATGCTTGTAGTACAATATCGACGATTGTTTCAGGTGCAAGATCTAGCTGTCTGGCGACAATCTTTTTTGCTGCTTGCAGAGCGATTGGAAGAATCGTTTTATGAATTTCATGTCTAACTCTTTGCAAATCGCTGTCCATCTGCATGATGTGTTCATTGAATTTAACCAGCCCTTGTTCAAATCCTGTTTCTTCTGCTTTTTCCTTTAAGAGTGCACATTCAGCTTCTGTTTCTTTTTTATATTTTTTTGAATCTTCTCTTGCTTTTTCTAGGATTTCTTTTGCATCGAGAAGTTCACTGTATGTTTTTGCTGGAATGATTTTTTCATCCTCTGCAAGATGAACATCCCCTTGATAAATTAGTGAAAAAAATTTCATAAGACCTCTTGCTTAACCTAAACGATGCTGAGAAAATAGAATATTTTTATTCAGATTTCTAGATTCAATTTTTTGACATACTCGAATGAGAGAGTAGGCGAAAAATTGAATCTAGAAAAATGGATAAAAAGATGCATTTTATCAGTCTCGTTTAGGTTAAGCAAGAGGTCTATAGCTTCTCTGTTTTGAAAAATGAATAAATTTTAATGATTTGATCTCGCAAAATTTGTCCGGCTCTTTTATTTTCTGTGGGCATGCACCATTTTAACAAATTTTGTCCTGTTGCAAGGTCTAAGTGGCGAGAACAATGCCAAGCAAGGTGGGTATTTTCATTGTACAGAGCTCTACCCAATCTATTTAACCCTCTTTTTTCCAATAGATCGACCAAAGTTTCTCTTTTTCCATCCCAAGTTTGAAAGAAAAAACGTTTGAATACAAGTGGTTCTGGTTGGCTTAAAATAAAATTTAAATAGTTTTTTTCATTGACATTCAATACGGAGTAAACTTTTTTTAATTTTGCCGTTTCAATGATCTGTTTTAATTCAACTGCAAGATCGTGAAGGCCCAAGAAAAAAATAAGCTCTTTTAAAAATTCATATTTTAAATCCAAAAGAAAGTTTAAAGAAGATCCCGGAAGAAAAAAACTTGGCAGCAAATCCGGCTTAGATTCAGATAGATGGTGGAAAAGTTTTTCGAGTAAAAATGTTTTACCCATTAAAGAAAGTTTGGGAGGATGGTTGGCCATGCGCAGCTCTGATCGCAGACCCTCTCCCTGTTTTGCACTTAAAGCAGAAAGAAAAAAAATGATTTCATTTTGGGTGAACGTTCTTAAGTAGGGAGCAAACCAGGAGTGGTGAACTGCGTGGATTGTTTTTTCTAAATCTGCTTCTTTTATTTTATCTCTTACATTTACGACAAATGTCTCAGGAATTTCACTGACAAAATCAAACTGCTCATCGGATAAAAAATGGAGAAGTTCCATTTTTTCATGAGGCTCTACTTGTTGGAGTAGAGCTTTGCATACAACCCAAGCTGCACGATTCATTTGACCTAGTTATTATGAACCTATTCACCCTCTTTTTTTTCTTCGGGCTTCTCATTATTTTGAAAAGGAATTGGATTTAGCAATTCTTTAAATCCACCTTTTTTTCGCAAGACGGGGTAAAATTTCCAAATCAGCCATCCAACAAGTAAACCAAAGAGGATTGTTGAGACGATTAAAATAAAAAAGAGGACTCGAAAGCGGCTAGCTGATGCTTTATTCATAACGATAGACCAGATGCTTACATACTCT
>JAKEHU010000015.1 GCA_022614855.1 Chlamydiota bacterium | reverse complement strand
TGCTTTTTAGCATCTCTAAAATCAGCTTTTTCGCCCATGTGCTCTACACATTGTTGCTCAAAAGCCGCTTTTAGATTTGCTGAAAAATCATTATTTTTTTCAAGTAAAGCGGGTTTCGAAAGAAGTCTATTAAACAATTTTTCAGACCGAATCAATCCATATTTGATCATTTCAGCCATGCCATTCAACTGTTCATTTTTAGGAAGGGTAGATAAAAACTGCAGATCAATCCAAATTTCTTCTGCAGGATAAAAAGTTCCAAGATAATTTTTTGCAAAAGGCATGTTTACTGCTGTTTTTCCACCTAAACAGGAATCTACCATTGCAAGGAGAGTAGTAGGAATAAAGATGAGGGAGATTCCCCGGCAGTATGTAGCAGCAACAAAACCAGCAACATCTAGCGTAGTTCCTCCCCCTATTGCTACGAGACAGCTTTGCCTATCCATTTTTTGTGCAAAAAGCCAATTTTCTATCTCTTCTTTCAATTTCCTCGTTTTATTTTTTTCTTTTGCTGGAAACTGAAAAAGGGGAATCGATCGATTTTTTAAAGTGATTTTTTCTCTATGGAGATGGTAGACTTTCTTATCAGCAATAAATGCTAATTTGCTCCTTTTTTCCAAAGCAGAAATTTGGCTTGGAAGATCGATCTGGTTTCCCAGATAGACTTTTGTACTTTTAGGAGGAGTGATAAAGGTAGCATTCAGAACTTTCATGTTATTTGCCACAATTGCAACATCTTCACTTGATAAAGCCTTTGATCTCATGAGGGAGGTAGATCCTCTTGTCGATGGGTTTGAGCTGCGCATCGACCACTTGGAAACCATTGATATCCCCAAACTTGGTTCACTGCTCAAGAGTTACCCAAAACCAACCATTTTCACTCTTAGAAAGCTAGCTCATGGAGGGAAGTTTACTGGGAGTGAAAAAAGTCGGCAAGCTTTGATTTTAAAACTGATGGAGTTAAAGCCAGAGTATTTAGATCTTGAATACGATACAGACCCTTCTTTTTTTCTCATGCTCAGAGATAAAACTAAAATTATCTGCTCTTATCACAACTTTGAGAAAACGCCAGAGGATTTGGAACCAATTTTTAAGAAGATGAAAGAGAGACAACCTTTTGCCTACAAATTTGCAACAGAGCCATTATCTACGGAAGATGCATTTCGACTGGTTACTTTTGCAAAAGAAAAAAGCAAGAGAGAAAAAATCATTGCGATTGCAATGGGAGAAAATGGGACTTTTTCAAGAGTTTTAGGACCAGTTTTTGGAAGTTTTCTTCAATATGGAGGAAATGTTGATATAGCTTCCCAGCTTTCTATTTTTGCCATGCACTATTTTTATTCTTACAAACAGTTGAATGAAAAGACCAACCTTTACGGCTTAATCGGCGATCCAGTAAATCGGAGCCGCAGTTTTTTTACCCATAATCTTTTTTTTAAGAAAAAAGGGCTGAATGCAGTCTATGTGAAAATGAAATGTAGTCCAAAAGAGATACCAAATCTTTTAGCATATACAAAAACAGTCGGATTTAAAGGACTCAGCGTGACAATGCCACTGAAGGAAGCTATTCTCGATTTTCTCGATGAGATCGAACCAGATGCAAAATTGATTGGAGCTGTAAATACCCTAGTTTTTTCTCCTAGAGGGAAAATCATTGGACACAATACTGATGGACTTGGAGCTGCTCTGGCAATTGAACAAAGTTTGCAAGTAGCTGGAAAAAGAGCCATTCTTTTGGGGGCAGGGGGAGCAGCAAGAGCAATTGGCTTTGAGTTAAAAAAAAGAGGAGCAGAGGTTACATTTTTAAATAGAAATAAAGAAAGAGCTAAACGGGCAGGAGAAGATTTTTCAACAAACTGGGGAGATTTTGCAGATATGGAGAAGCTAGATTACGATCTTCTCATTAATTGCACCCCAAATCCCCATCCCATTTCTACAGACTTTATCCTTCCAAATAGGTTTATCATGGATATTACACAGGCTCATCGAAAAAGTTCTTTTATCCTATCTGCAAAAGAAAGAGGATGCAAAGTCATCAGTGGATTTGCAATGTTTCTCTTACAAGCAAGATTGCAACATTACCTTTGGAAGCTTATTCCTATTCAAAGTTAATTATTTATCTTCTATTTTTTATCAGCGGATATTACTTCTTTAGGGATCATGCCATGAGAACGTATAACAGCACTCGAAGACTGAACCTCTTTTTCAGAAAGAGGTTCATAAGTTCCTCCTAAGAACTGCGCTAAGAGCCATTCGCTGTAAGCCAGGTAACACATCATATTATCGAACTTAGTAATGCCATGTCCCTCATCCGGAAAAGAAATATAAGTAACCGGTAATTCTTTTTGTTGCATTTTTTCAAAAATCTGGTCCGATTCAGAAGCAGCAACAATAGGATCATTAACCCCATGGACTAATAACAAAGGTTTCTGAATCTTATCTACATGATTTAGGGGAGAACAGCTGTGAAGGTAGGGAATCTCATTCTCATCGTTGGGATTACCTCCCATGCTTTTGATAAAAGCATTTTTTGTAAAATACATCATTTTATCGGAAAGAGTAGAAATTGGAAATTCCCAATAAAAGGGAACTTTGTCTAGAACTGTTTTTAAATTTGAAGGTCCGCAGATAGCAACAGCACAGGCAAATACTTCGGGAGAAAAGGTAAGGCTGGCTAAGGCTTCATAACCACCATAGCTGCCCCCAAAGACAGCAATTTTGTCTTTTTTAGCAATCTTTGCGTTGATACACCATTTTACAGCATCGAGAATATCCTGATGGGCTCTTTTTCCCCATTGTCCGTTACCAGCATTGACAAATTTTTTTCCAAATCCAGAAGATAATCGGAAATTTACGCTCAATACAGCATAACCTCGATTAGAAAGCCATTGATGGTCGAGAGAATACTCATAAATATCGCGAACTTTAAAAGGGCCACCGTGTGGAACTACGACTAATGGAAGAGGTTTTTTAGGTTTACCTCCTTGATCCATGTCCTTGGGTAGGGTCAAGTAACTTACTAAATTCAATCCATCACTAGAAGGTATTAGCAAAGCATACATTTTGGCTAGGTTTTTAATCTCCGGATATGAGTAAAGTAAAGCAAGACGCTTTGTTGGACGATTGTAGAGCCAAAATTCAATGCCTTGATCCGGAATACTATTTTTTAAAATCCATGATTGATCGTCACTTGATTGGTCGAAAATTTCAAAATTTTTTCCTATTTGTATAGAAAGATAATCGAGATCGGATTTGATCTTATCGTTAAGAGGATGCCATTTTTGATGCATGAAATAAGTAGAGTAGGCAACCGGCTTGTTATTTTCAAAATGAACATCTAATATATCACTCAATTGATCCTCACCTAATAAAATCTCTGTGTGAGTTTCATTGAAAATGATTTTCTTTAATTGTGTCGTATTGCAATTCCTATTATCTAGAAGATAAAGAGCATTTTCGTGTTCGTTAAATCGGAGACATTCTGTGTGAAATGCATCTTCAGCAGAAATATTAAAAAGGACATCATTCTCTTTATCTAATAAAGTTATCGAGCTATCTTCATTCATTTTTATCTTTATAACTAAATTCAAAGAGCTATCGAAAACGAAATTGATAAATTGATCATTTTGATAAATTTTTGAAAGCGAGTTATTTTTACAATCGAGCAAGTAGAGATCATGAAACATTGGATTGCGATTGTTAATTCCAATGATAGCCTTTGCTTCTGTTGAATTGACCTGAAATACTTTAGCATTAATTTCTTTATACTCAGCGGTAAGATCCTTAATCTTGCCAGAGTTCAAAGCAACTGAATATAATCGAAATTGTCCTGTTCCATTAGCATCTTTAAGGAGAATGATATTGTTTTTATGAAGCCAGTAAAAACCTTTAATTTCAGGTTCTTTAAAATCTGTAATTTGTTGAAATTCTGCTAAAGAAAGTCCAGAAGTGAGATACACATTCATTGTTCCATTTCGATCAGCTCCTACATAAGCTAAGCGATGACCATCAGGACTGATTTTTATTGCCATGCAAGAAGGCTTTTGGAATAACTTTTCTCGTGGAATCATTATTTCTCTTCAAAAATAGTTTTGGTCAGGATATTTTTTCTCCTTCAGACTTGGCAACAAGAACTGCACAGCAACTATCGCTTAGAACATTGACCGTTGTTCTACACATATCCAAAATTCGATCAACTGCGATGAAAAGGCCAATTCCTTCAATGGGAAGTCCCATTGCTTTTAAGATGACGATGATGGCAACAAGGCTTCCGGAAGGAACTCCGGCAACACCGATCGAAGTGATGAGTGTAATGAATGCAAAGAGGATTTGTGTGCCAATTCCAAGAGAAAGTCCATATGCCTGAGCGACAAATAGAGCGGCAACCGCTTCATAGAGAGCAGATCCCGATAGGTTTATGGAAGTTCCAAGTGGGACTACTAAACTGGAGATGCGATTGGAAACTCCAACTCTTTTTTCGACACAGTCCAACGTAATGGGAAGCGAAGCAGATGAAGAGCTTGTGGAAAAAGCGGTGATTAATGCTGGGCTCATGGCACGAAAATGGCGAAGAGGGTTGACTTTCGCAAGAAATCTTAAAAGAGCGGGAAGAGCAATAAAAGAAAAAATACCCAGTCCAACTAAAACTGTCATGAGAAATAAGGTGACAGAGGTAAGAGATTCAAGACCAGTTTCTGCAAAGACTTTTGCGACCAGAAAAAAGACTCCAATGGGAAGAAAGCGCATGATGATATGCGTAATGTAGATCATTGCTTGGAATACCCCTTGCCAAAACCCAAGTAGAGCTGCAGAGTGGGATTCAATTTTGGAAAGAGCATAGCCAAATAAAAGGCTAAAAAAGATCAGACCCAGCATATTCCCATAAGCAAACGCTGCAAGCACATTAGAAGGAATGATGTCTAAAATGAGCTCTTTAATTCTACCTACTCCTCCTTCTTCTAGTTGCATTTGAAGCGCTGAAATATTGGTTGAATCTGTTGCAGGAATTTGAACAGTTAAAGTTTTTCCAGGTTGAATGAGATTGACAAGAGCAATGCCAATGAGAATTGCGATAAAGCTTGTAGATAGAAAATAGCCAAATGTTTTTAGTCCTACTCTTCCAAAAGAGCCTTCGCTTCCCATTCTTGCAATTCCAGTGATGATAGAGGAAGAAACCAAAGGCACGACGATCAATGTTAAAGCGTTGATAAAAAGTTTTCCAAAAGTATCGTAAAGAGAATAGAGATTTACTCCAAAAAAGGTTGTCTGTTTACCTGTTAATGTGCCGATAATTATTGCAAGAACAATGGCAATGAGAACAGTCCATGGAGATTTTCTTTTTTTTGCTCGTGCCATAAAAAATGAGATTTCGCCCTTTTATGAACCATATCAACGTTTTTTTCAACCATGTTTTTTCGATGCGATTGAGATTAGACATTTTTTTCTAATACTTGTATGTTGAAAAAAAAATTTGGATAATTTTGTATGAGAAAAAATGTCGCTCAAAAACTGATTGAAAGCCATCTCGTTTCGGGAAAAATGGCTCCAGGTGAAGAAATTGGACTTAAGATCGATCAAACCTTAACACAAGACGCAACTGGCACAATGGTAATGCTCGAACTGGAAGCAATGGGAGCAAAAAAGGTCAAAACAGAGGTTTCTGCTCAATATGTGGATCACAATATTTTGCAGACCGATTTTAAAAATGCGGATGATCATATCTTTTTGCAAAGCGCCTGCAAAAAATTTGGTGTATGGTTTAGTAGGCCTGGAAATGGAGTAAGCCATCCTGTCCATATGGAAACGTTTGGCATACCTGGAAAAACACTGGTTGGTTCTGATAGCCACACCTGTGCTGGAGGATCGCTTAGCATGCTTGCAATTGGAACAGGGGGGTTAGAAGTCGCTCTTGCCATGATGGGAGAACCCTTTTATGTGAAAATGCCGAAAATCATGGGAGTAAGAGTTGAAGGAAAGCTCCCCAAGTGGGTAAGCGCAAAAGACATTATTTTGGAAATGTTGAGAAGACATGATGTCGATGGGGGAGTTGGACGCATCTTTGAATATCATGGACCTGGACTGCAATATTTAAGTGCAATGGATCGCCATGTGATTGCCAACATGGGAGCAGAGCTCGGAGCAACGGCGACGGTGTTTCCCTCCGATGCAATCACGAAAAGATTTCTAAAAACACAGAAAAGAGAAAAAGATTGGATTCAACTCACTCCCGATCCAAAGGCATTTTATGATGAAGATGAGGAGATAAATTTATCTAAGTTAGAACCTTTGATTGCCTGCCCACATAGTCCAGGAAATGTTGTTCCCGTTTCCCAAGTCGAAGGAAAACCCGTCTACCAGACCATGGTTGGTTCTTCTGCAAATCCTGGACTTCGTGATTTTGCAATCACCGCTTTAATTCTGAAAGGAAAAAAAATTCATGAGAGAATTTCCTTAGATATCATTCCAACATCAAGACAAATTTTGCAAAATCTCACGGAACATGGATATTTGGAAAAACTTCTGGCTGCAGGTGCAAGAATCCACCAAGCTGGATGCAATGGTTGCATCGGCATGGGGCAAGCTCCTGCCAGTAAAAAAATAAGCCTTCGCACAGTCCCCAGAAATTTTCCTGGAAGATCGGGAACGAAAGATGATCTCGTCTATCTTTGCAGTCCTGAAGTTGCGGCTGCTGCCTCTTTGAAGGGGGAAATTACAGATCCGAGAAAATTAAAAATTCCCTATCCTAAGTTTGTCGAACCCAAAAAATATTTCCTTTGTCACGATGCCTTAATCCCTCCACCTAAAGATGGAAAAGATGTGCAACTAGAGATGGGTCCAAATATCAAGCCCTTCCCAAAATTCACCTCTCTAGAAGATAGAATTGATGGACCTGTTTTGCTCAAAATGGAGGATAATATTTCAACAGATGAAATTCTTCCGGCTGGGACTAAAGTTTTGCCTTTTCGAAGCAATATTCCAGAGATCAGCAAATTTACCTTTTCCCAGATTGATGAGCAATTTTATGAACGAACTATTCCATTTCAAAAAACTGGATTCATTGTTGTAGCAGGTTCTAATTATGGGCAGGGATCAAGTAGAGAACATGCTGCAATTGCTCCGAGATTTTTAGGGATGAGAGCTGTCATTGCAAAAAGCTATGCTCGTATCCATCGAAAAAATCTGATTAACTTTGGTATCCTTCCCTTACTTTTTTCCGATGAAAAAGATCTGGAGAGGATCGATAAAGGCGACCAGCTCATCATCGAAAACATTCATAAAAACATCGTCGAAAATGGTTCCTTTGAAGTTTTTAATAAAACGAAAAACAGACGATTTCAAGTCCGCCATTCTCTCAGCGAGAGAGAAAAGGAAGAGGTTCTAGCTGGGGGACTGGTCAATGTGATTTTAGCTAAACAAAAGCAAGCAAAACATGGATGAACACCGAGAAAAAAACGGAAGGGACTTTATTTGGGTACAGGATTTGAGATATGATGATTTTTTTCGCCTGCAAGATTATGAACATCTGATTGTGTCTAAAATTTTTGAAATCAAAGAGGGCAGCCCCATTTCTTATTGGGAAGCAGCCATTTATGAAGATGATACCTGTCAAATGCTAGTTGGTAGAGAAATCTTTAATACACAGCAAGAGGCAAAGGAATTTCTTGAAAACTATGTTCTAATTAGTTTAAAAAACAGAGAAAAATCTTAAGAGGCTGCCTATAAATTCCTCCTAGGAGATTTTTGGAGCTTTCCAAGATAATCGATGCTGTTCTCTTCGGTCATATGCAGCTTCGCATATTGTCCTCAGATAGCAGCATCAATTCTTCTCGAAAATCTCTCAAAAATTCTCTATAGGATTAATTTGTAGACAGCCTCTATTTATTTTGAATTATAACTATAAAGATAATATACTGTTTATTATGAAAAATAAACTTATTTGTTCTATTATAATTTTTAGTTTAATTTTCCTTTCTGCTGTAAAGAAACATTCCATTGAAGGGGAAAAAGAGGTTTTCTTTGCAAAAGAGGGGGTTTTTGTCACAGCTAAAGTCCTTTCCTCTGGGGAGAGCAATAGCTATTTGAGAAGAGACCTTCCAGCAAAAGGCTTTCAACCGATTTTTCTTTCAGTGCAAAATAATAGTGGTCATCCACTTTCGCTTTCTGATCAGTGGATCGATTTACCTACTGTCCCAAGCAATCAAGTGGTAAAGAGGTTAATGAAAGGTGCAGCCTACAGATCTATAGGTTTTAAAGTTGCCGGTTTCTTCTTTTGGCCCTTTCTCATTCCAGGGACAATTGATACTGTCGGAACCTTTCGCAGCCACTATAAACTCAAAAAAGATTTTGCTGCAAAATCGGTAAAAAAGCGGGCAGAAATCATTCCACCTTATTCTACAACTCAGCGAATCATCTTTGTAAAAAACTGCGATCTACAAACCAAGTTTATGGTTTCTCTTATAGATGAAGAAACAGAAATGTTTAGAGATTTTGTCGTTGATCTCTCGTAAGTCGCCAATTCGAAAACAAGCTCCTAATCAGTAGCTCCAGCTTTTTCCAAAAGATTGATGATCTCTTTGTTACCCCTGAGCTTTGCAAGCTTGAGTGCGCTAGCTCCAAAATGGTCTTTAATTTGAGTAGAGGCACCTTTTTGCACGAGAAGTTTACAAATTTCGGTATGTCCATTTTGTGCAGCATAAATGAGCGCTGTTTGACCTTCTTGATCTACAACATCTACATCAGCAGAGGCTTCAAGAAGAGCTTTTACTGTTTCGGTATGCCCATTCATTGCAGAGGCGACCAGGGCTGTATTTCCTCGATCATCTGTTAAATTTATATCCGCATGCTTTTCAATTAAGAGTTTAACGGCATGCACATTGCCTGCGGCTGAAGAGCGTATTAAAGAGGTTCTACCTTGGTAATCTTTTGCGTTGATATTTGCCCCAGCAGAAATCAAAAATTCCACCAAAAATTGGTGCAAATTTCCCTGTGGTTCAATGAATATTGTCGACCCATCATTCAAGGGCTTTGGCATGGGTTTATTTCCATTGTTAAGAGCGATCATAAGAGGCGTCGCACCATCCAAATCTTGTAAATTGGCATCAGCTCCATTTGCAACAAGAAGCTTAATCATATTGATCTGATTGGACCGAACAGCTTGAATCAAAGGGGTATCACCAAAGCTATTTCTCGAGTTGACACTGACATTTTTCTCCAATAATTCACTAACGCGGGTGACATTGCCAATTGCAATTCCCTCAAAGAGTTGCGGCGAAAGCTGTTCATTTGACTTTTTACTAGGCATCACTTTAGTTAGGATAGAAGATCCGCTTTCCATGCAACCCGATAGGGCTACCAAACTAAAAATCGAGAGTAATAAGATTTTGCCTTTCATAATTTCCTCAAAGCTAAAGTGAAAAGAAAAATATACAAATTTTGATAAATACTTTGCAAAGCCTTATTTATTTATACATAAGATATATTATCAGACGTTGTAGATATCTACCTTTCTCTTGTCTTTTTCTAAAATCTTGAATTAAAATCAATGACCACATTTAGTAGAGGTAGTCATGAAATGTTTTTTCTTTTTACTTGCAATTCTTTTTAGTTTTCAAAAAATTGAAGCGCTTGATTATCAGATGCTTGAAAATGCTGTTCTCAAGTCAAGTGAAGAAACTATAAATTTGTCAACTAAATCACTAGATGCTCTTGTTGAAAAAATGACCTATCCAATTTGCACTCTTAGCTTAACATCTAAGGAAAGAGATATGTTAACATATTTTGAGGCTTTAGAAGCCTGGTGGTATCAAGAGATCTTTGGTTATGGAAATGGTTTTTTTATCACACCAAAAGGCCATTTTCTTACTTGTAAACATGTCTCAAAACTTTGCTGGGATCCTATTATTTACTCAAATTGTTCTGATCATCCTTTAAAAGTTTCTATTATTGCAGAGCATCCGATCGAAGATATTGCACTTTTAAAAGTTGAAGGGCGCCAAGAATCAGATTTTCCTTATCTTAAATTATCATCTTCTACTCCACAAGTTGGAAATTGGATATTTTCCATCTATTCAAGTGGACCTTGTATTTCATCAAATCACTTGCTGCTTTTACCTTTTGTTGGAAAAATTCTTGGGTATGATGGCTGGTCTAATTCGACAAAAGATGAGTTTTTTCTTTTAAGCCCTTGTGTGTTTCCTGGCGCATCAGGATCCCCTATTGCTAATTTTGAAGGAGATGTAGTTGGAATATCAGCAATGCTAGGCTTAGCAGAAACAGGCCCTGGGACACTTTCTGGTGCAGTTCCAATTCATAAAGTGAAGGATTGGATTAAAGAGGTTTTGCGAGCTGATGGGTATGATTTAGAAGAGTAATTACAATGGAGTTTTTGCATGAATCAAAAAAGAAAAGAGACAAACATGATTTATATTTTTTGGACCTGCCAAAATAAATCTGAAGCAAAAAAGATTATTCATGGATTGCTCGAAAAAAGGCTGATTGCTTGTGCCTCCATTTTTCCAGAAGTTGAATCAATTTTTCGTTGGGAAGGAAAAATTGAAGAGAGCATTGAAGCCAAAGTCATCCTCAAGACTTTAATCGATCATTTTGAGGCAATTCAGAGCTATATTATCGCAAATTGTAGCTATGAAGTTCCGGAAATCTTGCAGGTAGATATCACTCGTGGCAACCCTCGCTATTTATCTTGGATTGCAGAGGAAACCAGGTTGGCTTCCACCCACAAGTAAAACACAATTTTGTAGCTAATTTTTTCCTACACTTTTAGTATGGCGAGGTATGGATGCCATTCTTGCGCTAGTCCTCTTTGCTTGCATCGGAGCTTTTGCTGGATTTTTTGCCGGCTTATTTGGGATTAGTGGCGGGGTGGTGATCGTCCCCTCTCTTATCTATACTCTAAAGTTCATAGATTTTCCACAGGCTTATCTGGCTCATACGGCCCTTGGCACTTCTTTGGCATCTGTAGTGATAGCAGCCAGTATTGCCATGTATCTTCACCATAGAAAAGAAGCTGTTCTTTGGGATGTGTTTATTGCAATGTTGCCAGGACTCATCTTAGGGTCTCTTCTCGGCGCTTTTGCTACCCAGTTCCTTTCAAGTGTTGTTTTGGAAATGATTTTTGCTTTTTTCCTCATTATTTTAGCAGTCCATTTTTTCAGACCTTTTACCTTTAAAAGACACACACCCGTAAAACCGAAAAAGTCTACCTTAACCTGGTTGGGGCTTTTGATCTCTTCTACGGCTAGTATTTTGGGACTTGGTGGAGGTGTGTTCACAGTTCCCATGCTCATTGGGTTGGGTTATCAAGAAAAAAAGGCAATTGGGTCAGCAGCTGCTATTGGTCTTGTCGTTTCTTTCTTAAGTGCAATCGGCTATCTCTATTATGGAATGAAACATGTTGCATTAGCTGAAAGCATTGGATACATTTATTTGCCAGCTTTTATTCTGATCGGGATATCAATGATCTTTACCGCCCCTCTTGGAGTAAAATTAGCGCATACGCTTGATGGGAATAAATTGAGAAAATTTTTTGGAGGTTTTCTGTTACTCGTTGCCATTGTCATGCTTATTTAACAATGGAGTTTAGTGGCTTATTTATCTAAATTTCATCACATTCGTCCAAATTTTCATGCCTCTCAACAGGAGACACTAGAATTTCTTGCAAATTGCCATGTAAAAGCAGAAGGAAAGTCAAAAAATTGGGAAGAAAATAGTCCAGAAAAGGATGCTTTTTATGAAAAAGTAAGGGATCGCCTTTTTTACATTGGACTGGCAAAAAGCAAAATTGCTTCCAGAGGAGCACAGGTTCATGCGACGGTAGAAGCAAATTGCATGTCAAATCTAAATGAAAAAATGGATTTTTTTAGCAAGGAAACAGCATCCATTTTTGAAAAATTCTATCCTGAAAAGAGCGAAATTTCTCCCCATCTTATCCATGTCACTTGTACAGGTTACGTCGCTCCCAGTGGTGCGCAAAGGTTGATCGCAAATCGAAATTTAGGAGACAAGGTTTCGATTATCCATGCTTATCATATGGGATGCTATGCATCTCTTCCAGCGATTCGCATGGCTGTGAATGAACTTCACCAGTCGAAAGAACCAACAGATATTGTCCATACTGAGATGTGCAGTCTTCATATGAACCCCTATTTACACAATTCTGAACAGCTCGTTGTCCAAAGTCTATTTGCTGATGGATTCATCAAATATGTTGTCCAAGAAAAACCGGATAAAGCAGGATTAAAAGTGGTTGCGCTCTGGGAAGAAATCATCCCAGAATCTCTTGACAAAATGACCTGGCAGCCAAATGAAAATGGATTTTATCTAACCATCGATAAAGCTGTTCCTTCCCTCTTTATGAATTGTTTGGAAAGATTTTTGGAAAAGCTCTTTAAAAAAGGCAAAATGAATACAGTTGATAGGACAAATTTTCTTTTTGCTATCCACCCTGGTGGTCCAAAGATAATTGAAGAGATAGAAAAAAAGCTTGGGCTTTCTGCAGGGCAAACAGTGCACAGCAAAGCAATTTTAGAAAAGTATGGAAATATGTCTTCTGCGACGCTCCCCCATATTTGGGAAAGCATGTTGAATGATCCCAATGTTCTTCAAGGAACTATGATTGTGAGCTTGGCTTTTGGTCCTGGTTTAACCGTATGGGGAGGAATTTTTCAAAAAGTATGAAATGGCTCATTGCAATTCCCTTTTTTGTACAGGCATTTCTCATCCTTTTTGATGAGTATTACTTTCATATCAAAAGAGGTTTGCCTAAGTGGGAAAGAATTGGCCATCCAATTGATACACTATCATTACTTATCTGTCTGCTTTTTACCTGTTTCATCTCCTATTCAGACGGAGCATTAAAGTGGTATCTTGGCTTAGGCGTTATCTCTTGCTTAATGGTGACAAAGGATGAATTTATCCATAAACATGTCTGTCCTGCAAGCGAAAATTGGGTCCATGCACTCCTCTTTATCAACCACCCCATTTTGCTTGGTGGTATAGGTTTAATCTGGTGGGCGCTTTCCCTTTCTTCTCAGGAAATTGCAAGTCACTGGTATGTAAAATGGATGGAAAATCCATCGCATTTGCAATATCTTCTCTATGGACAGGTTATTGCTATGGCTCTTTTTTTGTGTTATCAAATCATATATTGGAATTTCATATGGAAAGAAGAAAAGTTAAAACTATACCGATAAACAATGCTTTTTATGATGATCTAAATGAAAAGTGGCATACTTCAAAAGATCACCCTGTTGCTCTTTTGCGCGCGGAAAATGAGCTTAGAAATCCTTGGATCAATCGAATCATCAATGAAAAAATAGCTACACTTTGTAAAATTTTGGATGTTGGGTGTGGTGGTGGGTTTTTAACAAACTACTTAGCATTGAAGGCACACGAGGTTCATGGGGTTGACCTATCGGAAAAAAGTTTAGAAATTGCCAGAAAAAAAGACACAACACAAAGCGTCTGCTATTTGAGAGCAAGCGCTTATGATCTCCCTTACAAAGATGGCTCTTTTGATGTGATTTGTGCTATGGATCTATTAGAACATGTAGAAAAGCCAGCAATCGTCATTAAAGAGGCGGCAAGGTTGCTTAAGAAAAATGGTCTATTTTTCTTTCACACTTTTAATCGAAATATCATGAGCTATTTCATGGTGATCAAAGGAGTGGAATGGTGTTTTTTCAACCCTCCAGATCGCATGCATGTCTATCCCCTATTTCTCAAGCCGCAAGAGCTATCCGAAATGTGTGAGAACGTTGGATTGAGGGTAGAGCAGTTTTTAGGAGTGCGCCCAGATTTTAAACACTCGGCATTTTGGAAAATGCTGCTCACACGAAAAGTTGAACCTGATTTTCAATTTACCTTTACCCCTTCTTTAGCAACCGGGTATTCTGGGTACGCAATTAAAGTGCTGTAATGTCTGTGATCTGCTGTTTTGGATACAAAACTGGGTTGGAATAGGCAGGATCATGAACTTTTCCTTCTAAAGATAACTCATTTTTAAGGTCTATTTTTTTGATTTTTTTCTTAAATTGATCATTTATCCAGTTAGTAAATTTGATTGTCTTTTTAAAGTTGCAAAAAGCAGCATAATGTTCTTTTAATTTAAGGCTTTTAATCCTTTTTCCCTCAAGCTTTTTATTTTCAAAAAGGGAGATAAGATAGTTCATATAAAGAAGAAAAAGTCCAGAGTAGGCTAAATTTTCTGAGAATTGCTCTTTTAAAGAAGGACTATTTTTGAACTTGACTGCAGTCCATTTTTTCCCAGGTTTTTTTCTATTTTCTTTTCTCAGATGAGCTAAAAAATTTAAAGACTTGAATTGGGTAAATTCGTGGTTGCAACAGATGTTTGAAAGAGGAAGGGAATCATTTTCTAATTTGTTGTGAAGATTGCTAACTTTTTTTGCAGATTCTTTAGGAGCATCCACCACTTTTTTTTTCACAAAATACTTGCTATAAAAAATTTTAGAAAGATTTAACTAGAATCTCTGAATTTATTCAAGAAGCTTTTTGACTTATATATCTCTATGGAATTAGAATTTAAAACTTATGCAGGTAAAATTTAAAGGCTCACCGATTGCTCTTTCCGGTTCAATGCCAAAGGTAGGAGAAAAAGCGCCTGACTTCCATTTGATCGATCAAGAATTGAAAAGCAGATCGCTCAGGGAATTTAAAGGAAAAAGAAAACTTCTATCTATCGTTCCAAGTCTGGACACTTCTGTATGCTCTACTTCTGCGAAAAAATTTAATGAGAAGATAGCAGGACATCCCGAAGTAGTGGTACTGGTCATTTCTGCTGACCTACCTTTTGCGCAAAAAAGGGTTTGTGGATCGGAAAATATTCACAACCTCACTACTCTATCTATGGTAAGATCTAAAGATTTTGCAAAGGATTATGGAGTATTAATTGCCGATGGACCGCTCGCTGGTCTTTGTGCGCGCACTGTTTTCGTCTTAGATGAAAATGATAAAGTAGCTTATTTGGAAGTTGTTCCGGAAATTACGCAAGAGCCAAATTACGACGCAGCCTTAAAAGCACTTTTTAAGCGCTAGTAAATATAGGGTAATCGGGAAACCACATTCTCTCTTTGATCAATTTTTCAAAAGATTCTACCTTTGCATTTTTTTCTTTTGCTACCTGTTTTGCCACTTCAATGGCAATGTCTCTATTGCAATCTCTCAGTTTGTCCAGGGAAGGAAAGAGGTTGCCATATGGATTATTGTGCATGGGAGAATGGTCAGCTAGAACATGGGCTGCTTTTAAAAAGATCTCATCGCTTACGTAAGTGGCTTTTGCTGCGATGAGCCCAAGGCCCACCCCAGGGAAAATGTAAAAATTATTGCACTGGTCGATTTCATAAAGTCTATCTCGGTATTGCACACTTGCAAAAGGGCTACCTGTTGCAACAATTGCCTCCCCTTTTGTCCAATGGAGTAGATCTTTGGGATGTGCTTCGCTATGTGAAGAGGGGTTAGAAAGAGGAAAGATAATCGGTCTTTTCACATATTTTGCCATTTTTTCTACCATCTCTTGCGTGAAACTATTTGCCTGGGTTGAAACGCCGATCAAAATTGTTGGATGAACATTTTCAATCACGTCAAGCAGAGTAATCCTTTTGGGATTTTTCACCTTCCACTCAGCAATTTTGGCATGATCTTGTGCGAAGGGTTTTTGATGAGGTTCCACTGTCATATTCGTGTGAATTAGACCGTGAATATCCACCACATAAAATAGCTTTTTTGCCTCCTCTTCTTTGACTATCCCTTCATGGACAATTGCTCTTAAGATTTGATCGCAAATTCCAATTCCAGCAGACCCTCCTCCTAGAAGAGCAATTTTTTGGTCACTGAGACGACTCTTGGATACTTTGATCGCAGTGATAATTCCTGCCAAAACAACAGCAGCAGTTCCCTGAATATCATCATTAAAAGAGCAGATCTGCTTGCGATATCGATTGAGAAGAGTTCCAGCATTGGGTTTGGCAAAATCTTCCCATTGAAGAAGAATATTTGGATAGCGTCTTTTGAGTGCTTTGATAAATCGGTCTATGAATTCGTCATATTCTTTTCCGCGAATGCGCTCGTGGCGCCATCCAATATAAAGAGGATCTTCTAAAAGAGTTTTATTATTTGTTCCTACATCAAGAACAATGGGAAGGGCACAAGCGGGGGGAATCCCTCCAAAAAGGCTATAGAGGATTAATTTTCCAAGTGAGATGGCCATTCCTCCTATTCCTAGATCCCCTAGCCCCAAAATTCTCTCTCCGTCGGTCACGACTGCAACATCGATTTCCTGGAAGGGAAAGTTGTTGAAAATTTCCTCCATTTTATCTTTTAGTGGATACGCGAGATAAAGACCTCTTGGCTCTCGGTACATCAGGCTGTAATTGATCGAAACATCCCCAACGGTTGGCGTATATACGAGCGGTACCATTTCCTTGGCATGTTCTAAAAGAAGTCGATAAAAGAGGATTTCATTGCGGTTTTGCAAAGCTGTTAAAAAAATATACTTTGCAAGGTTATTGGGTTGATCGCGAAAATTGGCATATCTTCGCTTTACCTGCTCTTCGATTGTGGAAATGTGGTTTGGCAAAAAGCCATGCAATCTCAATGCATCTCTTTCCTCTTGTGTAAAAGCGGTTCCTTTATTGCAAAGGGGTTCGCTCAAGATCTGGTGAGGTAGAAGCTTTAGAATTACTTTTTTCATCAAAACAATTCTTTAGCAGGAATTTCAATCTTTTTAAACATAATTGCCATGATGGCTATCCAAATAGCAAAAATAACGATAGCAATCCAATGAAGCAGGTAAAAAACTTGAGAAAAGGCGATGAATTGCAATAGAAGAATCATAATAGAAGCAAGGCCTTTTGCAGTGCGATAAGCAAACACATCGATGAGTGATTTAGCGCGAAATTTTTCTTCTGGACTTAAAGGGACATAGAGCATTTCTTTGATCACTCCAAAGAGAGAAAAATCGAACGACTTAACAGCAACAAAAGAAAAGGCTAGGAAGGAGATGAAGGGAAAAAGTAACCCTCCGATGATTCCTAAACTTAAAAATAGAGGAACAAACATGTGTACTCTTTTTAAACCTAGGAGTTGAATCAGCACAAAACTCCCGATGAATTGGAGAAATAAAGTAACGACATGGACAACGGACAAAATTTTTGCTGCATATTCCGTTCTAAAATCTTTATTGGGATAATTTATCTCTAAATAGTGGTTGAACTGGAAATCGACAATGCAAGAGATGACCTGCATGAAGATAACAACAGATAAAATTAACAAGAGAAAATTGGAGTTTTTAATCAGCCTAACTCCATGAAGAAACGAGGGGGTATTTTGCTCTGAGAGCTCAGCTTGTATCGAATTTGCCGAACTATTTTTCACCATTTTTCGATAGATGAGAGCCATGAGAAAATAGATGGGAAGAGTAAAAAATAAGAGCTTTTCGGATCCCAAGCTGGTAGCAAAATTGCTGGCTAAAAAGCTCCCCGAGACCGCTCCTAGGGATCCCATCCCAAAGAAGAGTCCATAGAGATATTTTGCCTGATCGATTTTTATGGTGGAGTGGATGACAGACCAGAGCTGCTGGAACATGAGAAGGACATAGATTTCTTTCCAAATATAAAAAGCAAAGGGAATGAAAGAAGCTTTTTGAAAAAAGAGTGCCGCAGTGAAATTCACAGCTATAACAATAGAGACAACAATAAAAAAGAGCTTGATACACCCCCACTTTTGCAAAAGATAATTATAGAGAGAGACTAAGAGCAGATTTACTGGAATGGTCGCAAGCCAGACGTAAGGAAAAAAGTTCGATGAGTAGGCATGGATAAAAAGAGAGTTGCTAACCGGCCGAATGATGGCATATTCACTACAGATGAGAAATCCACACAACATCGCACAGATGATAAAGAGCTTTTCTTGCACAGAAAAGGTTGCGATACCATGTGCAATTTCTTTAAATTTATTTTTTAATAATGACAGCATAACTAGGTATGATCATACCAGTTTTCAATTTGTTTGAGCATCAACCATAAATTTTACTTTCTCTCATGACAAAAACATTTTTGGAGCTCTTTTCCTGCTATCTCTTCCCAGCTATAGATGACAAAATTCTTCTTTTTATCGTTGTGGCAAACGACAAAACCAAAGGGAAATTCTGGAGGAATTGCACAAGAGGTTGCGGCTAATCCATCTGTATCTGAGGACCCTCTTTTTTCAATAGTTTTTACAAAATTATTCATTCCTCCTCTTTCGTAGACTTTCAAGGTGCTATTTCCTTGGCTAGAAAGGAGGAGGTATCCTTTTTCTCCTTCACAAGTGTAAAGAGCAACTCCTTCTCTATCCCCTATAATTCCATCTTCATGCGCAAAAGAATGAATGAGGGTTGCCTCTTTTTTTGGATCAGCAAAAAATTTCAAAATTGCATATTTTTCATCGGCTAAGTAGATGTATCCTAGATCATCATCTGCGCACATTCCTTCTACAATATTTTGGATTGATTCCTGTCCAAAAGAACGGATAAAAGTTCCTTTTATTTTTCCCATGCCATCCTCTTCTAGAAGAATTTGATTGATGGCAGATTTGCTTTTCATCTGACTTACAAAAGCATAAAGCTTTCCTGTGGATTTTTGATGATAAAGTGCAAACCCATAGGGATCGCGGTCGAAACCTGTGAGAATTCCCATCTCTGTAGTGATATCGATTGGTTTTCTTGTTCTGGGATCCATTTTGAAAACCTTGATCCTATTTTGCCCTTGTAAAGGACAGGCCACAATATCCCATTTTTCATTGTAAAAACCTGCGCTATGCCGAATATCGATATTCATTGGCTCTTTCAAAGGGATTTTAAAGAGCTCTTTGCCCTTTAAATCCCATCCAAACAAAGCTCCATTTTTTGTCTTGTCGTTTCCAATGATCACACTTAAATTGCGATTTTTGGGATGAATCCAAATTGCGCAATCGTCAGCATCTCCTGTTACAGATGATGTGGCTACTTTTGGCTCTGGTTTATTCTCCACTTCTTTTTTGGCGCAACCAAAGAGAAGCAGACAAAAACAAAGAAATAAAAAATTTAATCGAACCTTTTTCATAAAAATATTATTATTGTACTTAATGATTTCTGTTACCATCTTAACAAAAAATTCTCAAAGAACTCTTGAGAAAACTCTCCAATCTACTTTGACTTTTAAAGAAGTGGTCGTTGTAGATTCAGGTTCAACAGATAAAACTCTAGAAATAGCCCACTCCTTTTCCAATGTTCAGATTCATGCTAATGAGTTTATCGGATTTGGGTCGATGCACAATCTCGCCTCTGAGCTTGCCGCTCATGACTGGATCTTATCTCTTGACAGCGATGAAATTCTCACAAAAGAATTAGTGGAAGAAATTCATCGACTTTCTCTAGATCCTTCCTGCGTATACAGCATGCCACGCCACAACTATTTTAATGGAAAAAAAATGCGCTATTGCAATGGCTGGGGAAAAGATCAGCCGGTGCGTCTTTTCCATAGAAAAAAAACCCACTTTTCTTCCGATCTTGTCCATGAAAAAGTCATCCAAGCCAATTTGCAAGAAGTGAAATTGACTTCTCCTCTTATCCATACACCCTATCTTGATATCAGCGATTTTTTAGTGAAAATGGATTTTTATACTTCTTTATATGCAGAGCAAAACCGGGAGAAAAAAAAATCCTCTTTTGCCAAAGCTCTTTTTCATGGCTTTTCTTCTTTCATTCATAATTTCTTCATAAAGGGAGGAATTTTAGGAGGAAAAGAGGGATATTTGATTTCTACCTACAATGCACAAACAGCTTTTTACAAATATTTAAAACTTGCAGAAAGGAAAGATAAAACCCTATTTTGAGATCCTATGGTTGAACTACTATCTCGAATTCAATTTGCTTTTACCATCACCTTTCACTTCATTTATCCTCCTCTTAGTATTGGCCTTTCTCTGGCGCTCATTTTCATGGAGGGAATGTATCTTAAAACTAAAAATCCAATATGGGAAAAGATCACCCGCTTTTGGGTAAAAGTATTTGCCCTCACTTTTGCACTAGGTGTAGCAACGGGAATTCCCCTTCAGTTTTCTCTTGGTACAAATTGGGCACGCTACTCGCGGTTTGTTGGGGATGTCTTTGGAAGCCTCCTTGGTGCAGAGGGATTTTTTGCCTTTCTCATTGAAGCAGGATTTTTAGGAGTGCTTTTGTTTGGTTGGAACCGTGTCAGTCCAAAAATTCACTTCCTATCAACTTTTTTTGTTGCTTTTGGCGCTCATTTTAGCGCGATCTGGATTGTAAGCACCAACTCTTGGATGCAAGCACCCTCTGGCTATCAACTTGTCAAACAGGGAAATGAAACCATTGCAAAGGTGACAAATTGGCTCGACATGTTTTTAAGCCCGACAAATTTGAGCCATTTAACCCATGTGCTTTTAGCCTGTTGGTTGACAGGAGCTTTTTTGATTATCAGTGTTGCAGCCTACTACCTTTTGCGAGATCGCCATCTAGAATTTGCAAAAAAATCGATGAAAATTGGGCTGCTCATTTCGGGAAGCTGTGTTCTCCTTCAACTTGTCTCTGCAGACAATCTGGCCCGTAAAACTGCAAACCATAACCCAGAAAAGTTGGCAGCATTTGAGGGTGTGTATAAAACTACCCCTTCTACACCCATTTATATCCTTGGATGGGTTAACTCCGAAGAGCAAAAAGTCTATGGCCTTAGATTGCCGGGAGTGCTAAGCTTTCTCGTCTACCGAAGCTTTACAAAGCCAGTCCCCGGTCTGGATCAATTTCCTCAGGATCAATGGCCCTGGGTAGCAGCTGTCTTTCAAACGTATCATTTAATGGTCATGATGTGGGTACTTATGGTAATTGGTTCGGCAGCTGGCATTTATTATTG
Organism: Chlamydiota bacterium; assembly: GCA_022614855.1. Lineage (GTDB taxonomy): Bacteria > Chlamydiota > Chlamydiia > Chlamydiales > Rhabdochlamydiaceae > JAKEHU01. The sequence goes on along the minus strand of JAKEHU010000015.1, from coordinate 23,365 downwards.
GGTGAGAAATAGATGGAAAATGAGACCCATTTTTTTATGGTTTATGATCGTTTCTGTTGCATTTCCGCAAATTGCTAATATCGCTGGTTGGTATAGCTCCTGTATGGGAAGACAGCCCTGGATTGTATACAAACTTCTCAAAACAAAAGATGCCTTTTCTGCAAACCTCACCGTTGGGCAAATTGTTGGTTCTTTAACAATGTTTGTCATTATGTATCTTCTCTTTTTTGCTCTTTTTCTCGTTCTTTTGAATCGAAAAATTCAAAATGGGCCAGAGGTAATCGAAGAAGAACTTCCCTATCGAGACGTATATAAAGATAAAGAGGAGAAGAAGAAAAAATGACCATCTCTTTTGAATTTCTGCAGCTCATCACCTACTTCATTTTTGTCTTTTCTATCATCGCCTATTCCACTTTAGATGGATTTGATTTGGGTGTTGGTACCTTGCATCTTTTTACAAAAGGAGATAATGAACGGCGCATCATGATCAACTCTATCGGACCTGTCTGGGATGGAAATACCACCTGGATTGTAATTGGAAGTGGTGTGCTTTTTGCCGGGTTTCCCAAAGTATTTGCCAACTTAACCTCTAGTCTCTACACACCGACAATGGTTCTCTTATTTGGATTCATGCTCAGAGCTGCATCCATAGAATTTCGAAGCAAAGGGGCTAGTAAAACATGGCGCTATTTTTGGGATTTTGCCTTTTCCCTTGCAAGCATTCTCCTTGCAATCACAATTGGCCTTATCCTGGGAAATATGATTCAAGGCATGCCCTTAAATGATCTTGGAGAATATGAAGGAGGTATGATCGAGCTTCTTACCCCCTATCCCATCCTAATTGCCCTTTTTGGAATCTCCATGTTTACCATGCATGGCTCCATTTACGTCTTGATGAAAACCGAAGGTCCTTTCCAAGAAAAAATTCGAAAATGGACACATAGAATCCTCGCACTTTTCCTATTTTTTTGGGCATTTGCGACCATTTCTACCTTCATCTTTAAGCCCTACATGGTAGTCCCCTTTTTCCGTTACCCGATCCTTTTTATTTTTCCTACTTTAAGCCTTGGCTCCATCTTTTTCATCGTGCGAAATCTGATGAAAAAACGAGATGGCTGGGCCTTTTTTAGCTCCTGTTTTTGCATCGTCTTTTTACTCCTCCTCTTCATCATCGGCACCTTTCCCAATATCGTCTACTCTTCTGTCCTGCCAGAGACGAACTCGATGACCCTGTACAACAGCTCTGCCTCTCATCTTGCTCTCATCGTTATTGCGATCATCGGCTTAACCGGCATTCCCTTAAGCTTTTTCTATGGATCTTACGTCTATAAAGTTTTTAGGGGGAAAGTGAAAATTGACAAGACGAGCTACTAAAAAGGCTAAAGTATAAAAGCTAAAGGCTAAAAACGAGAATTACAAAGGTTTAAAAAGTATTGATGTTAGGCCAATTTTTTCTACAGATTCTCTTTGAAGTTCTGTCCATTCGATAAAAAGTTGAAATAATTTTTTGCGGAATTCTTCATTACTTTCAAAAACCACTATGTCTTCACCATTAAACTCTATGTTGTAACAGTGTAACTTTCCAGCGACAATACAGTTTTGAAAGATAAGCTTAGGTTTAAGAAGTTGATCTTCATCTGAAGATTGAATCTTCAATTTTCCTAAAACGACAATATCTCTAGTTTGACTAGTCGATCCATTATTAAGAGTAATAGTTACCTCTTTGTTTTTTCCTACAAAAAGATCAGGATTATTTAAATTGGGGACAGAGTCATCCGAAATTGTGAGAAAATCGATTATACGAGAAGGAGTAAAAGTCATAATTATTATTCTCCATTTTTAATTTATATAGTTACAGAATTGTATAATATCAATTTAATTAGTAGCAAGATAATTACTTTAAAAAAAAGTTTTAATGGAAAAGTAGGTGTTGATGTTTACTAATTTTTTCAAGATAATATTTACTTATGATTTATTTTCCTCGAATTGAAAATTATACAAATTGCCTACCCCAGCTCAATGTTCAAAATATCCGTCAATACTTTCCCTATGTTTTAGCCGCTGGAGCGGGAGCAACAACCCTTTACGTAAGTCTCAACAAGAGAAATTGTGAGTTAATCAGTTTAGCCAGAGCCCTCATCGTAGATTGGTTAGGGGCCTATCTGGTCTATCGACAACTCTACTCCTTATCTAAGACCAGTTTGGAACAAGATCAAGGTAAAAGAAAAGAAAAGGTAACAGCAGCTTTAAACTCTTTAAAAACAATAATTCTTGGGTTTGGTGCAATAAGATTGGCAAATGAAACCGCATACGCCCTGTTCAAGACCCAATTGTTGTACCATCTATTTACCAACAATCAAAAACTGACTGTAGATCTATTTGTAAAAGGTCTGTTAAAGATTGGCGCAATTTTAAATGCAATTGGATATGAAATTCCTTTTGGATTGGCTCTCTTTCAAATTTTTTTCTCCCTTGAGAAAAAAACAGATGAAGCAGTCAAAGTGGTCGCGGATTTTATTCGCACGGTCCAAAAGCCTAGCATAATTTTTAATTTTCTTGTAGAAGCAGTCAAAAAACTTCACAAGGAAAATGGAGATATTGTTGAGAGCATTATTGAAGAGATGGACACACTTGATGCTATTAAAGCCTCAGATGAACAAATCGAAAATTTTTTTAAAGTAAGGTTACCATTTGTCTATAAAAATGAGGATCTAGAAAGACTCATTGAACGCTTCCCAAGAATATTAACATTTTACTTTTTGTCCGATAATCTGCCAGACGAAAAAATTAAAGAGGTTTTAACTCCCAAACTACAGTCATTTAATAAAGAAAAAATCCTGCTGATTAGCGACAACTTAACAAATTGGCAACAATTAGTTGCAAAAGCTGAAAAGGAGCCAGATCTAAAAAATAATCTTCCACTGCTCGGAGATTTGCAAGAAGTTCATAAAGAAATCGTTGAAGCTTCTAAATACATTGCTCAATTAAAAAGTATTTTGTTCCTTGTCTCTAAAGAATACCCAAATAATCAAGAGCTGATTAAACATATCAAAATTCTTAAAGACCAGGCTAAAGAGTTGTGTCAATTTATTAAAGACCATTCTAGTCTCTTGCAGCAATCTGGAAAAGAGATCGACGAAAAGAAGATGAAAGAGGTAGATAGAATCACTCTCTGCATAAGTGGATTCGAAGAGGAGCTTAAAAAAGCTGAACAAGCAGCTGGTCTTAATGAGAATTCTCAATGGAGTAAAAGGCTGCAAGAAATTTATGAGGAGTTGAATGAAAATTGCATATATCTATGCCGCCGTTCAGCTACAGATCATCGCACTAATAGAAAACTTATCGATGAAATTATGAATCATAAAAAAGACATTGAAACCTGTTTCAATGCCATTTCCGTTTCAACTGCTACTAAACAGGAAAATATTCTAATGCGCATAAAAAAGCTTTTGCAATCCATTAAAGAAAAAAAGATAGAAGATGATCTAGATGATGATATTTTTGTTTCACTTGGGCCATATGGTTTTACTCTTGAATTTTGCACAAAGCTTTTAACTGAATTGGATCTCCCGATTGGAGATAATGCCTTTAAAACAGTTGAAACATTACTCAAACAAAATGTAATAGAAACCATAAAAGATTTATTGGATCAAAAGATTTTGCCAAAAAAGGGTGAAACACTTTCAGAGCAGGGTCTGAAAAATAGATTAGAAAAACTTTTAGCTGGTGGATTAAATAAGGTAACTCCTTCCAAAGTAAGAGAGGTCCAAAAAATTGCCAAATTTGCATTTCACTATCTAGTTCCAGCTTTTTTTATAGGAGTCCAGATCTATCGCTTTCCTAAGGCTACCATTGGTGGGATCATATTTTCTAAAATAGGCCAAAGTGAACGTATTAACCGATTCTTTATCCGAGGAGCTTTCCTTACAAACTTAATATTGTTTACCAGGTATAAAATCAAAGTACTGAAAAATGATACTTTGAGTACGATTTATGATTTCGTGAGTTTGTGGCAAAACGGTCCATCGGAGATCTTTGAACAAAATGGATCCCCTATTCATCTTCCTAGTGTATGGCAGATATATGATCATGATTTTTCTTGGCTTAATATGATACGTGAACTTTCAGACAAAATTGAATGGGTTGGTGACAGCAATGGTGTTGAAGGAGCTTTTCGAGCAGGTGTTCTTCACAACATTGCTATCGATACTTATCGAAAACTTCTTCTCATTAAATTTGCTCAATGGATTAGAAGAAGTCCATCCCAAACATGAAAAAAACCGACGTTCTCGTCATAGGAACAGGACCAACTGGCCTCATGATGGCAGCAGAAATTGCCCGACATGGCCTCTCTTGCAGAATCATCGATAGGGCAAAAACACCTTCTGATAAATCTAAAGCCTTAGTCATTCAACCAAGAACCTTAGAAATTTTCGACCATCTTGGAATTGTGCGAGATTTTATTGCAGAAGGAGTTAAACTCTATGATGCAACTTTAATAAGCAAAGCAAAACCCCTTGCCCACCTCTCCTTTAAAAAACTGAGCTCACCTTATCCCTTTGTCTTAAGTGTAGAGCAGAGCAAAACAGAGCAGATTCTCACAAAATACCTCTCTTCCCTTCATCTTTCAATAGAGCGCGAAGTAGAGCTGATTGCATTGACACAAGATGAAGATGCCATCTATGCAACTTTAAAGCATCCAGGTAAAGAGGAAACCTTACGAGCCGATTGGATCATTGGCTGTGATGGAGCTCACAGCTTCGTCCGCAAAAACTTGAGTTTACCCTTTGAAGAAAAGGCTTTTTCCGATAACTTTTCTCTCGCTGATATGGAAATCGATGGGAATCGACCGGGTGATGAATTCTCGATTTTTTTTGATGCAGAGGAGGTAATGGCCACAATCCCCATATCTGGAAAAACCCCCTATCGCCTAGTTTTTCAGCTCGAAAGATGGGAGACAAATTGGGTTGTTAATAGCCGCTTAGCTACTAGCTATCAAAAAGGAAGGATATTTATTGCTGGCGATGCTGCTCATTTTCATAGCTCTGTTGGAGGACAAGGAATGAATACCGGCATTCAAGATGCATTTAACCTTGGCTGGAAATTAGCTCTCATTCATCAAAAAAAAGCAAATCCCAAACTGCTCGACTCTTATCATCAAGAAAGACACGAAGTAGGAAAAAATCTGCTTAAAGCAACCGAGCGCGCTTCTCGTGCAGCAACTATCCGCAATTCTTTTGCAATTTCTCTTCGAAACTACCTTATCTCCAAACTTTTTAATTATGCTTTTATCCAAAAAAAACTCACCAGAGCAATTTCCCAAATTGCCCTCCGCTATTCTAAAAGCGATTTCATTGCAGAAGCAGGTATTTTCCATGCAGGTCCCAAAGCTGGAACAAGAGCGCCAAATGCACTCGTATTTAAGAAAGAGGATCCGATCGATTTTTATACCATTTGGAGAAAAAGGACCCCATTCCACCTTCTTCTCTTTAGCGGCCTCCATCCAAAAAACTTACAGCTTCTTTCCCAAATTGCCACTCATATCACTTCTCGATATTCAGATCTCATCACTCCCCTGCTCATCATTGATGCTTCTGAACCACCCGCAGAAATCCCCTCTTCTCACCTTTTCCTCGATTCTTCACGTGCTGCCCATGCCATTTATGGAGCACACCTCACGGCTGCCTACCTCATCAGACCGGATCTCTATGTCGGCTACAGGCAAACCCCCTTAAATCAAACGCATCTCGAAAAATTTATAGGAGAAATTTTGCTATGAAAAATGTATCTCTTTTTTTTACCACAACCATAGAAGACAATTACAAGTTTGAAGTGGACAGAGGTTGGAAAACAATATTTCATAAGATTTCCAATACCTCCTTTTACCCTTTCCAATATTTTTTAGGAAATTTCATGGATGTATCGAGATATCTTGTAGATCCAGAGGCAAAGATCAAAGTCATTGAATTTTCTAAAGAAGCTAAGGTTTTTAAAATTCACTATTTTATTCTTTCAGCTCTATTTTCCTTTCCCTCTCTGCTCATTGGCTCAATTACAAAAATCGCCCTTCTCATTTTGAGCAAAGATTATCGAAAACAATACTTCACAGCACTTCATAATCAACCTGAAATCCCATTTATCGATATGAAAGTGATAGAATATATGAGGGTTCAATTGGATTGTCCTAAAAAGGTGCGCGAGCTTTTCGGAGGAACAGATAAGACCGTCAAAATAGAGGATGCAGGGGAATATTCATTTAGCGAGGCAGAAAAAGGCACCCTCCCTGAAACAATCGTCCGAAATGAAAACTTCGAATTTTTTATCCCTTGTGAAACATGTACACTTAACAATGAAAGACGAGTAGTGGTCCATATCATGCAAAATCAGGCAAAAACAATTATTTCTTCAACGGCTTATGACTTGCATTTTGGTAAAATAGAACCTATCACCCTTGATGAAGTTAACAACCTTCTTACAAAAGGACTTATGAAAATTTCACAAATTAGACTTCAAGACCGTTTTCAATATAATAATCTACCATTCACTGGAAGAGTAATAGATGAAATTATTTTGAGATATCCTGCAATTCAACCTGATAGCTTGCCAATGACTTCAGGAGCTCATCAACCAATCTACAACCTTCCAAAAAATTGATCGGCTCCAATGAGAGCCGACCTTTTCTTTATAAGATCTGTATTTTGCTTTTAAAATAAAACCAGGTTCTCTAATTATCATATTTGATATAGGTGATGAGATAACAATATTAGGTTCAATTACAATTCCTAGCTTTCTTTTTGCAATTGAAACGATAAAAGGATCATGTTGTTCATAGACCCCAATATCTTTTAAAAGAATCGATCCTTCTTTTACATCAGGGTTTTTCGATTCTTCATAAATTGCTCCAATCATTAGCATAATCCTTGTTTCTTCAATGCCAGTATTCCGAGTATAGGTTTTAACCTCGTCTCGGATAATACGGAACAAATCTTCTATGGGTGTCGTAGTAGCCATAAAAACCTCCTTTTGGTTTTTTTTGTTAAAAACCCAAGGAGGCTACCCATTATTTTGTTAGAATCCTCCTTAGGTTTGATGGTGCACTTTTCAGTGCATTTGATCCTCTAGTAATTTTCCCGATGCTGATGTCGAGCTCTTTGGCGATCTCTCTTTGTGTCTTTTTCTTTTTGATCAGCTCTTCAATGATGAGATAGCGCAATCCCAAGTCATGTCTCTCTTCATGTGTTAAAAACAGATCCAAGAAAAGCTCAACATTTCCCCTCTTCTTAAGAGAAGAAAGATGGCTGATAAATCGCCACCAGCCTTCTTCGGATTTGGTTTCACTTTTTTGCATAATTCCCTCTAAAAAAATGTATCTATGTACTATTACATAAATACAATGTTTAAGTCACGAAAATCTTTTGTTAAAATAAATATGTATAGGAGAGGACGAGTGCGATGAAGTTGGAGCTATTTCTACCGGTGAGAGTGAACCAGACTCCTCCGATAAAGCCTCCTTTTTCGCTCACGTTGTATTCAATAGCGGGAGCAATGGAAAACTGGTCAGAAGAAGGAGCCCCATTTGCAGCGAGAAGTCCAAGAGGAGAAATGCCGGGATTTCCTGAGAAGGTACTTTTCCATGAATAGGTATAGACAAAGTCTGTTGCCAAAACCCATCTTTGTGTGAGGCTAACCTCTACTCCTACGTCTAAATTCAATACTTGACCCGCTTTGACTCTTCCCTTTGTGCCAAATCCTCCGCCGTAGGCATTAAATCCCCTGACTGGTGCTCGATTATTTGGTACTTGGTAAGTTCCAGAAAATCGCAAACTGATCGGATGGAGTGGAAATTGCCAAATGATCTTATTCAAATTAATTCCAAAGACTGTTGAATAGACCCCTGCGCCAACTCCATCGATGCCATTTTTATTGGGATTGAGACGCTTGTATTTTCCTGAGGGAAAATTTTCTCCTATTGTGAATCGAATAGAGGGAGCGTAGGGTGTTTGTGTTAGGGCTTGCAATCCAAAAGTAACTGCAGTATCCCCAAATTGCTGCGTTGATTTGTGTTGACTCCAGCGAAAGAAAGCCTGCGGAACTAGAGTAATATCGAGCCAACTGGTCAACCCCCTTTGTAAAACTACCAGAGGGTTAAAGGTAAAGATATTGGGAATATCGACCGATTTGCGATTGCCATTGTACCTCGCATAAGTCTCGTTGAAAAAAAGATAGGGCTGAATGTTGTATCTCCCAGCTGGCACATTGTTTGCAGAACCAGTGATGAGAGGGCCCGTATACCAGGGAATGAACATCTTTTGTGCAATTTCAAAATCGCGCTGAGCCTGGTCGAGCTCTTGCTGAATCTCCTCAGGAGACTTAATTTCTACCTCTTCTTGTCCATACAAAAAACTAACAGAAATACAAAAAAAAGATAGGGCAAATAAATTTAACTTCAAGGCCATTGCCAGATTTTTCTCTTTTTGTTAGTTATAAATAAAACATATTGGTGAATTATGGAAGTAGAAAAACCTGGTGACAGCGCTGCCTATCGCGCAGAAGTCAAAAGAGGGGTTCAAATCTTTGAAAAGGATTTTAAAGGTATTCAAACCTCTAAATTCCTAGAGCAAAAAGAGCAGTATGAAAAATCTGCAAATGAGTCCTTAGAAGCAATCCAAGATGCTGTCAGTGCATTGATGAACAAAGAGCTAATGAAATTAAAAGATAAGCTCGCCCAAGACTACCAAAATTATCTCGATAATCCCACTGATCAAAACCGCAACAAAGTCCAGCGCGATATTGATAATTTAAAGCACTCAGCATAATCTTTAAAATTCTTGCGCATTTTTTTTATAAATTATAATCTTACTTACACAACTTTTTATTTAATCCCTTGATTATTCTAATCTATCTTCTAATCCAAATTTTTTTTTCTTCAATCATAGTTCACGCGCAGGAATTTATCGTCACTTCTTTAAATGATAGTGGATCCAACACTCTGCGCGAAGCATTGAACAATGCTGCAGCAAATGATGTCATTACTTTTGACTCCTCTCTTTCAGGGACGATTCTTTTGCAATCTTCTCTTCCTTCTATTACAGCCAATCTTTCCATTTTTGGTCCTCCATCCAGGGCAGTCACAATTGATGGAGATTCAATTTACCATGTGTTTACTGTGACGGGAGGCACAGTCACAATTCATGATCTCAATGTTCAAGATTCTAATTCGAGTGTAGCTGGATCTGCATTACTTGTGAGCACAGGAACAGATGTCTCTCTTTCCCATTTTAGTTTTTGCCATTGTAATACTGAGGTCAATGTCGGAGCAGTGTCGGTTGAACAAGATGGAATGGTAACTGCTCACAACACCTCTTTTTCGCGTGTACCACCTAATGTTGGGCTGGACATCTTTTTTGAAGATGGGAGTGGAACCATTCTTTCATCCGATCTTCCTGGTATATCGCATATGGAAATCGACGGCGCTTCTAATATTTTTAAACGAGGACCTGGAACAATTTCTCTTAGCTTAGCCACGATTCCTACCATTGCGTTGGACATAGTAGTTGATGAAGGAGAATTGATCCTTGATGGGTCTTTGGGTGAACCAGTGATTGTCAACCCACTGGGAGCTTTAAAAGGAACACCTACTCTCTCTGATTTAGTGAATTCTGGAGCGGTAAGGCCTGGGCTTCCCATTGGAACAATGGTTGTTGCGGGCGACTATGTGCAAACACCCACAGGTAGGCTAGAAATCGAAATCCAGCCTCCTGGTAGCACAGATCTTTTGGAAGTAGGAAATATGCTTCTATCGATGGTACTCTTCTCCTTATTCCTACTCCTGGAATGTATTTTAAAGGAGCGCAATTTTTCTTTCTCACAACAGGAGGCCTTATAAATGGAACTTTTTCTCAAATTATTGCATCAAACGGTCTCGCATTTTCTGTAGAATATTTTCCACAATTAGCGAAGATCATTCTTCAACAAAACACAATTGGAGTTCCCAATGCATTTATCAGCGGCAATGGAAGCGTAATTCGCTCGATTCTTGAAAGAGCGGATATTTCTCCAACAAGTAGTTTTGGTCCGATCATTACTGCGTTAAATAATCTCGATTTAACTGGTTTTACTGAGGATAAACTGCAAGAAGCCCTTGATCAGCTTCACCCTGGACTTTTTGGAGCTTGGAGCTGGAACCATGCAACTTTAGGGAGTCAAATTGTTTCTACAATGGTCAACCAACACTTTTCTTTTTGTGGAAGGAATAGTAAAGCTTTTTCCTGCTCCCCTACTTGTTGCCCAGATGACAAACCTTTCGCCATCTGGTTTTCAGAATTGGGAAATAATATTCTCCAAGATAAGGCAAGTCGCCTCCGCGGTTTTAAAACATTAACGGGAGGAGCCCTGCTTGGCATGGATGGACGAGTATATAAGAATCTTTTTTTGGGAACAGCAGCGGGATATACCTATACTGATTTAAATTGGAAAAATCATGCTGGTAAAACAAATATGAGTACCTATTATCTCGGAGGCTATGGAGATTGGAATATCAACCATTTTTCTTTTGATTTTGCGATTTTGGGCAACTTTTTTCATTCCCATTGCAAACGAAACATTGATTTTCCTATTGTAGATCGCACAGCAAAAAGTAAACAACATTGGTGGGGAGTCATGGAACATCTTGGCGTTTCTTATCTATTTTGTTATCGATCGGTAAAAATTTATCCCTATGCATCAGGTAAATATTTTTCTCTTTTCTATAGTGATTTTAAAGAACATGGAGCAAACGCTCTTGATTTAGATGTGAGATCCCACAGTGACCATCTCTTTCGTACAGAGTCAGGATTAAGAATTCGCAGAGAGTTTTGCACTGCCCACGGGGTTCTTATTCCAGAAGGAACCATCAGTGTTATCTATTTTTCCAACCCCTCTGGTACCAAGATAAAAAGCCGGTTTGCTGGACTTCCAGAAAATTTCACCGTAAAAACCGGCGATCATGCTTTTGTTGCAGGGGCTTTTTCTTTTGATCTTGGTTTTGTAGGCGGTGATATGTTTTTTTTCTCTTTTGGATATAAAGGAGAATTTGCAAACAAGCGAATTGAGCAAGAACTGAATTTGAATTTAAGATGGCAATTTTAAGAATTTTTATTTGTATTAGCATTCCCTTTGGATCCAGCCTTTTTGCTGCTACATGGAATTTAAATGCCAATGGCAATTGGAATGTCAATGGCAACTGGACAGCTCCCGTCATTTTCCCAAATGCCATTGATGCCCAGGCAAATATGTTGAACATCATTACTGCCAATAGAACGGTTACACTGGGACAAAATATTACAATTGGGATTCACAACTTTGATGATAACAACAACTATAGCATTGCATCTGGAGCAAATACTCTGTTCTATGATGTGAGCGCAGGTACTGCAAGTCTTAGCGTGACAAATGTGAACGGGAATGGGGCCCACACCATTTCCTGTGGTGTTGCTTTAAATGATACCCTTGTCATGTCACATACGACTACTGCAAATTTCACTATCTCCGGAGGTATCTCAGGAGCAGGTGGCCTAACAAAAATAGGTGCCGGCGCAGGTGCCCTTGTCTTATCTTCTGGTGCTAATTCCTATCTGGGAGCAACCCTGATCAATGCTGGCAATGTCAACTACCAAACCAATGGAGCTATTCCTGCAGTTAGCGCTGTCACAATTGGCGATGGAATTGCTCCAGCTGCACTACTCAGAATTAATGACTCCATCACAGCTCCAAATGCGCTTGGCATGGCGATCAATTCCGATGGAACACTTTTCCAGGCCAACAACCAAAATGTACGACTCACTTCAGTACAAGGAAGTGGTGCAGTAAGCATGAGCGTAGGAGCAGGAGCCCAAAATTTCATTGATGTACTTGGCACTTTGAGTACCACTTTTTCGGGAGCAATTTCTGGAGGAAATGCTAGTGCTTCTTTCGCTCCAAATGCAGGGAATCGATTTCTAAAAAGCGGCTCTTCTACTCTTACCATGAGTGGTGCAAGTACGCACGTTTCCCGCACATTTATATCAGGTGGAATGATCAATGTACAAAATGGAAGTGGTCTAGGAGTAGCAGGTACAAATAGCGGAACATTTGTGCTTGGAGGCGCAACCCTTGAAGTGCAAAATAGCATTAATTTGATCAAGACCCTTCGTTTAAATGGTGCAGGAGTAGCCGGTGCAGGAGCTCTTCATAATGTTGGTGGAAGCAACACTCTGTCTGGCCCTATTCAGATAGGATGGGTTGGAGGAGCGGAAGTTGCCAGTGATGTAACCATTCAAGTCAATGGAGCTACCATTGTGAATTCAACCAATATTATCTCCGGAGCAAACGCCATCACCCTCATCGGCGGTGGAACGTTGGAATACTCTGGAGCGCTTTCTAATACCTATACAGGATTGACGACTCTTAATGGCGGGACATTGAATCTCAATAAATCAGGCGGTGGTACAGCAGTAGTGGGAAACGTTCAAATTTCTGGTGGCACACTTTTCTGGTCGCAAGCCAACCAGATTGCAAACACTGCAACTGTAACTGAATCCAGCGGTGCTTTTACGATGAATGGCAATAGTGAAACCATTACGAGCTACACATTTAATGGAGGGAGTTGCACGCTTGGAGGAGCTGTTCTTACCTTAACAAGCGCGGTCACACCTCTGACCATGCGAAATACGACAATTCCAACTCCTGGAACTGTCATGCTTACTGGTGGGGGAACTGTGGTCTTTGATAATGCGAATAATGGTACAGCAACAATAGATAGCAATCTCAATTTGGGTGGCCTTGTCACTACATTTAATATTGCTAACGGAACTGCTTCTAGCGATATGTTGATTACAGGTGTTACCAGCAATGGTGGGATCACTAAAATCGGGGCTGGCACATTAGAACTCACTGGAACAAACACCTATGCAGGTGGCATCACGATCACTGCAGGAACTCTTCAAGGCCATAGCAATAGCCTTGTGGGAAATATTGTCAACAACTCCAATCTTGTCTTCGATCAAAATTTTACAGGAACTTATGCGGGAATGATGAGTGGTACTGGGACATTTGTCAAACAAGGATCTGGGTCCCTCTCTCTTACAAATACAAATAGCATAGGAGGAGTTGCTACTGTTGCTGCTGGCTCTCTTCTCGTCAATAACAGTTTAGGGGGTGCAGGCGCTCTCATCGTTAATGCAGGAGCGACTTTAGGAGGTATGGGGCCTATTTCCAAAAACATTACAGTAAATGGAATTTTATCGCCTGGCAATAGCATCGATACGTTGGTAATTATCGGCGATGTAATACAAGCCACTGGCTCTACCTTGAGGATTGAAATTAGCCCCACATCCAACGACCTAGTTGATATTACCGGAACGTATACCATTAATCCTGGAGCTACTTTTGAGTTGATTCCTATTTCTGGCAATTATCTCGTCCCATTTTTTTCCTATACCATTGTTACAACCACAGGAGGAGTAACAGGAACCTTTTCTACAGTGACAAATCCCCTTCCGCTTTTTTTGCCAAATGTTGTTTACACTCCAACAGAAGTACTACTGCAGCTTTTAATTTTAAATTTCACAGATTTTTTTAAAGATGGCAATGGTGGAGAAGTTGCATTTTGCCTTGATTTTTTAGACCCAACCAGCGATAGCGATTTAGGAATGGTAGTCGGTGCTCTACGCATGCTTCCCAATTTGAAAGAGGTAGAAGAAGCCTTGTTGCAACTGCAACCTTCGGCTTTCACATCATTAGCAGCCTCTCAGGAAAATGATACTTTATACGTGAGAAATGCCATTTTCCAAAAACTTGATAAAATCCTCTATACTTGTCTCTCTAAATGCCCTTCTCAGACTTCTCTATGGATTACTCCTTTCGGAGGTTTTTCAAAGCAAAAGAGTCTGAAACAAGAACCGGGATTTCATTCTAATTCTCCAGGAGCACTGTTCGGAGTAGACCATTCTTTTACTTCCAATTTTTCACTAGGAGCTGGAGCAGGATATACCTACAGCCATCTTCGTTGGAAACGCTCTAGAGGAGTAGCCAATATCCATTCAGCTTACGGCGCACTTTATTCTCAGCTGAGAAATAGACGCCTTTATCTTCAATCTATTTTTCTTGGAGCTTATAATTGGTACGAAGTCGATCGAAAAATCCATTTTGGAACCCCCACTCAACCTATCCATCGCACCGCCCATAGCCATCACAGTGGAGCCGAAGCCTCTGCCCATCTCAAAGCAGGATTGATGGGTCGTATCAGATCCTTTACTTTTTCTCCATTTGCCAGTTTGGATTTCTTATATCTTTATGAAAATAGTTTTAAAGAAAAAGGAGCCAAAAGCCTGAATTTGCGTATAAAGAAAAAAGATTCAATTCTTCTCATTGGCGAAGGAGGTGTTGATTTGTCGTATTGCATTAGTGGTCCCAAAGGAGAATTTACCCCTTTTATGGGAGCCAGCTATATCTGGGAAGATCGGCTTGCTGGTAAAAAAGAGAAAGCTACTTTTCAAGGATGCCCTCTCGATGTAAAAGGTCTTTACCCTTCTCGCTCTCTTTTAGGTGCAAATGGAGGTTTTCATGCGATAATGAACGATTCTTGTTCAAAACTTTCCCTTCTCTATCAAGGAAAATTCCAAAAACATTTCCAAGACCATTCGCTTTACTTACAATTTGCTTATGAATTTTAAATTAAATCCTTAATTTATTCATAAATATCTTATTCTTAATAAGAAATAGCATAATTATCATTTAAAATAGAAATTTATTTTAATACAATAAAAAAACTAATTTTAATATAATAATGTAACAATATGACACCATCTATCCAACCCTATTTTATTGATACTCCTACCCAGTTCAACTTAATGCAAGACTTTGAACTTACTATGGAAGACCGCAATTATCGTAAATTTTTCTCTATGCTCACCGCCTCATTACCTATCGGTAAAAATGAGACTTTAGATTTTCTCGTACAAAATAGACATGAGCTAGGAAAGTTTGTCTTTAAAAAATCTCACGTTGAAGCAGGAGAAGTTTCAATGGGTGCTTATCGTTTGCTAACCAATCAGGAAAATTCATTTTACGGATTTCTTAAAACAACTCCATCATTTGGTGGACTTGTGGAAGAGCTTAGAATTTATGAACTGCGAGAAAATCCGGATGATTGCAGTTCGCCTCTCATCGGTTTTGTGCGAGTTGTAAAAAATCCATTACTAGTTCGAAAGCCAAATTTGAGCCTGGAACAGCTATTTACTGCATTCAATGAAAAACTCAAACGTAAAACCAACTTATATGAAATAAATTATATTGAAGTTATGGAGAAATATTGCGGACGTGGCTTTGGCTACCTTCTTTTACACTGTGCAATCTATGACACTCTTACATCCGATCCAAAAAGCTCAGTAAAATTGCATGACCAATCTGGTTATGTTTCTGGTCAAATTGGTTTAAAAGCCATCAAACTCTATACGCATGTAGGAGAATATCTAGATTCTGAAAAACGGGTACAACGAGATTTTAACTGCAAACCTTCAATTGATAGAGATTACTATTATAATTTATCAACATAGCATCATTAGCTCTTCAAAGTTGTAAAAGCAGGACGCTTGGATTTTACAAATTCTTCTCTCAAAAAAAAGATAAATGAACATATTCCTATCAGGATAACTGGGAAAGTTGGAGCTATGATTAGGCCAGTTTTATGATATAGCCATAGACCAATTGGAAGAATTGGAGATCCGAATAGTCTTCCTCCTATTGTAGTACTAAAAGCGCCGATTAGATAGCGATGGTCAGCAGGGGTTTTCTCGAATACCCAAGCATGGTAAGGGGCTGCTAATACTACCCCAAAGATCATAAGAATAATTCTGATAAAGCCGGCTTTGAAAAGGGTAGGTTCTTTAAGAAAAAGAAAAAGAGGAGCACTAAACAATACACCTCCTAGAATTGAGATAAGAATCAGTGTTTCTTTTCTAATTTTTAAACTAACTAGACCAAATAAAGGTAAGAAGAAAAAATCTAAAAGCAAAAGAAGGCTATTCAAAGAAATTGCTTCTGCCTTTGTAATAGGACTAATGATTGGCAAAAACCCATTCATAAAATTGGTGATTAGATAATAGTTAGCGTAGGAAAATCCGGCTACGAGGGCAATTCCAAAAACGATTTTCCGATATTCCCATAGAATTCGCATCGGTAGTAATGGATCTCTTTTTTTAGGAAGCTCGTGCATAACAGATTTCCGTATGAACCAACTAATTGCCCCGATAATGCTTCCGCACCAAAAAAGAATTCGCCAGAACTCTTTGTAAGAATGCAAAACCCATACCGAGCAAGAAGCAAGTAGGACGCCTAAAATCCCTGAAGCATCAAAAAGAGCGCTCATCAAATTTCTCTTTTGAGGATTGCTATTTTCAAATAGAGAAATCGCACCTCCTGTAGTTTCTCCAGCTGAGAAAAAACTCACTGCTAAGCGGGTAAATGCTAAAAGAAGAGGAGAAAATACTCCTATTTGTTCATAGGTTGGGAGAAAACCCATGAGTCCAGTTTTTATTGCCATTCCAAAAAGAGTGACAGATAAAATTTTTTGTGTTCCAAACCGGTCGCCTAAATAACCGAAAATCATGGCTCCAACTGGTTTTGCAATAAGACTTAGCGGTGAAATTGCATACATGTAAATGAGTCCATAAATTGGATCCACTTCTGGGAAAAAAATAGGTACTAGAAAAGGGATAAGAAGGCCAAAAAGTGCTCTATCAAAATGATATAAAAGATTCCCGGTCATAATGACCGGAAAATAAGATATACGCATTAGAACTCTCCTTTCGCCGGTATTACCCGGATCAAGTGTTAAGGGTATAATCTCAGCCGAAAAATCGGCACCCCTGGTTAAAGAAAACCACTATATCATTAAGAAAGAAAAATGGGAAATATTTGATGCTTCCTAGTTCGTTAAAGTGCTCGCATCAATGTTTGAGCAACATAGGAATTTAAACTTATTCCAATAGATTTAGCTTGAACCGCAAGTTTAGCGTGAAGCTCGGGCGGGATACGTAAATTAAAGGTTCCAGAAAAGGTCTTTTCGGGTTTTTCTTTTCTCTTTCTACACCATGCAAGATAATCATCTATAGAATCCTGAAAAGCTTGCTCCAACTCTTCTACGCTTTTTCCTTGGAATGTAATTATATCTTTTAACCCAACAACTTCGCCATGAAATATTTTGGCTTCATCATCATACTCAACATGTCCAATATATCCCTTATATTTCATCATGATTTTTTCTCCTCGAACTTAATACCCGCATTTTCTAAAAATTTTCTTAAAGATACTAAAGCACCTTTGTCGATCTCTTTTTGTGGGTGGGGTCGATGGAACACGGCTCTAACTCCATTAAGAACTATTCTTACTCGAGAACCATTTCCCTCACTAATTTTCGCTCCTAAATGTACCAATAAGTTTTCACAGTCGCGCCACTCAACATTTGATTGCACAGGGGTTTTAAAAATCGATTCAAGAATTCATAAGTGCTTCTTATTCGTCATGGTACCATTATTTAGTACTATTTGTACAATCTCTAAAATTTAATTAATTAAAAATTAGTCATGAAAAATAATTTTTTGATCCATTTTTGTCTAGAAAATTTAATGAATAGCAATAGTCGAATTTTGTACCAGTTCATTACTTGCATGTCACTTCACTTCGTTTTCGAGCGAAGCGACACAGTTGAAGCCATCCGAACGCAAGTCACACTGTTGGCTTGCTTTAGTACAATCAAATTTTTTGAGATAAAATATTTTTCCTACCAAACTATTAAGAATAGCGGTAGCCGGATTCGAACCAGCGACCCACGGATTATGATTCCGCTGCTCTAACCAGCTGAGCTATACCGCCACAAGAAACTTAAGCTCACGTTAGTAAAAATAGCGGGGGAAGGATTCGAACCTCCGGCCTTTGGGTTATGAGCCCAACGAGCTAACCACTGCTCCACCCCGCGAAAAATTTTGAAAGTTTTTGTTATATAAGCTTATCAGAGTCTTTGTTTTATCCCAATTCTAATTTTAATGACTCAAACACTCGCTCTAAGGACCCTTTGGAGGCGGAAATGAGGGATTTGCCTTGTTGTTTGAGTTTTTCTATTTCGTAGGAATTTTGTAAGAGATATAAGACTTTTTTTGAGAGGTCGGTTATGGGAAGTTGCAGGCCGGCTTTGTGCGAAAGGATCTGCTCGGCGATATCTAGTTGGGATTGCATGTGTGGACCGAAAATGACGGGAATGCCATGGAGAATGGGCTCGAAGACATTGTGGCCACCTACATCTGGAATGAAGCTTCCTCCAATGATGGCGATTTCTGAAAGGAGAAAGCAGTGTTTTAAAAGTCCCATTTGGTCGATTAGGATGACTTCTTCTTTTCCCGTTTTGTTTTTTGCATTGGAATAGGAGATGGATTTCAGGCCATTTTTTTCTACTACTTTTGCAACATGGCTAAATCGCTCGGGGTGTCTCGGAACGAGTAAAATTTTACATTCAGGAATTTCTTTCCAGAGAGGTTTTAATGAGGATAGGAGTAGTTCTTCTTCTGGTTCATGGGTAGACCCAATTACGATTACTCGATCTTTTGCTTGGATGCCAACCTCTTTCTTTAGTAAAGCGATTTCTTCTGCTGCTAAGGATAGAGGTTCTTTATCTAGCTTTAGGTTTCCAATTACTCGCAATTTTCCAGGATCGATTCCCATTTTTAAAAATCGTACAAGCTGGCGGTCGCTTTGCAAAAAGAGCTGGTCAATTTGTTCAAAGAGGTTTTTGGTAAAAAGAGAAAATTTACAAAATCTCTCCATAGAATCTAGAGAAATTTTTCCATTTATAATGGCTACTTTTCCTGATTTTTTTCTCACCGACCTGGCCATTTGATACCAGTAATCGCTTTCGGATAAAAGCAAAAGGTCGGGCCGGAGCTGTTTAACAGCTCTTTTCATAAGCCAGGAAAAATCCAAGGGAAGAAAAAAGTATCCATCTGCATTGGGTAAAATTCTCTTTGCTTCGCTATTTCCCGTTTCTGTTGTCGAAGAGATGAAAATTTGTACATCAGGATAGGTCTGCTTAATTTTTTTAAAGAGGGGCTCTATCGCATTTGTCTCCCCTACCGAGACGGCGTGGATCCAGA
Source organism: Chlamydiota bacterium (assembly GCA_022614855.1). GTDB lineage: Bacteria > Chlamydiota > Chlamydiia > Chlamydiales > Rhabdochlamydiaceae > JAKEHU01. The sequence goes on along the minus strand of JAKEHU010000015.1, from coordinate 4,205 downwards.
TGGTTTTTCCTTTATTTTCTTTTCTTTTGGGAAGGTCAAGTCCAAAGCGGTTTTTTAAAGTGGATTTATATTTGCCATGTTTAGCCATATGCCAGAGGGCTTTTGGCAAAAAACCGATCATCATCAGAAAAATGAAAAGGTTGTAAAAAAAAGAAAACATTTATGTTTTTATCACAATATTGATGAGTTTTTCAGGAACGAAGATAATTTTATCAATTTCCCCAATCAAATACTTGGAAATTTGGGGTTGATCCTTGATAAAAGAATAGAGTTCTTCTTGGGAAATCCCCTTTGGAAAATCCCATTTGCCTCTAAGTCTTCCATTTACTTGGACGACATAGGTAGTTTCCTGCTCGATTAAATATTTTGGGTTGGCTCTGGGAAAAGGAAGATAGGTCAAACTCTCTTTTCCTCCCAAATGGTGCCAAGCTTCTTCAGCAAAATGGGGGGCAAAAGGATAAAGCGCTTGCACGGCCATCTGCACAACTTTTTTAGGATAAGTTGGAAGGGGGAGAAAGTCATTGAGAAATTCCATCATTTTTGCGATGGCCGTATTGAATTGCATCGATTCCAAGTCTTTTTCCACTTGAGAAATCAATCGATGGCCTAACTTGAGCGCTGTTTCATTTACCTCTTCTGTAACCTTACTTGAAAAAACCATCTCGTAAAAGCGGTTGAGAAATCTGCGACATCCATTTACAGCATCGGTACTCCAAATTTTTTCCTTTTCAAAAGGTCCCATGAACATCTCATACAAACGAAGGGCATCCGCTCCAAAATCTTCGATCATGTCATCTGGAGAGACTCCGTTTAATTTTGATTTAGACATTTTTTCTATTTGTGAAAGGAGTTTTTGTCTGGTTCCCTTTTGAAAATATTCTCCATTTTCCTCGTAAACTTCTTCTTCTGCAACATAGCCCCCCTTTGGCAACTTATAAGACCTCGCAGTAAGAAGGCCCTGGTTGCGCAAGGTCTGGAAAGGCTCCTCAGTCGTCACATATTCCAAATCGTAGAGAACTTTATGCCAAAATCGAGCGTAGAGAAGGTGTAGCACTGCATGTTCGACTCCTCCCACATACATATCAACAGCCATCCAGTATCTCTCTTTTTTCTTGTCCCAAGCCTCATTTTCATTCATTGGATCGCAAAATCGCAAATAATACCAACATGAGCCCGCCCACTGGGGCATCGTATTGGTCTCACGCCTTGCTTTTTTCCCTGTTTTGGGATCTGTGATTTCAACCCAATTTTTTACTTTAGCAAGTGGGGCTTCTCCCTTTTCATTGGGAGTGAAATCGATTAAATCCGGAGGACAAAGAGGAAGCTCATCTGCATCGAGAACCCTCTTTGTGCCATCTTGAAAGTGCAAAATGGGAAAGGGCTCTCCCCAATATCTTTGTCTTGAAAAGAGCCAGTCGCGCAACTTGTAGTTTACCGATCTTTCTCCTTTGCCAATTTTTTCCAGCCAAGCAGTGATTTTTTCTTTTGCTTCATTCGAAAGTGTTCCATTGAGGGTAAAATTCTTCTTTTTATTTTCAGATTGAATGATTTTTCCTTCCCCTATCCAACATCTCTTTCCAGAGAGAACTTCCAAGCGCACATCTTCAGGACTTTGACCCAATTCTAATGCACTGATCGCTTCATAAGAAGGATCCACTACAGCTCGAATTGGCAGGTCAAATTGTCTGGCAAATTCGAGGTCTCGTTCATCATGGTTTGGAACGGCCATAATTGCCCCTGTTCCATAACTTGCCAATACATAGTCTGCAATCCAAATGGGAATTTTCTCCTCATTTCCAGGGTTAATGGCAAAAGTTCCTGTCCACACACCTGTTTTTTCTTTGGCTAGTTCCGTCCTTTCCAAATCGCTTTTTTCCGCTACAACTTTTTTATAGACCTCTACCTCTCTTCTCTTTTCAGGGGAGACAATCAAGTCAACAAGGGAATGCTCGGGGGCCAAAACAAGATAGGTTGCTCCAAATAGTGTATCGGGACGTGTAGTAAAAATGGAAATGGTCTCATCTGTATTAACCTCAGTGAAGAAGATTTTTGCCCCCACACTTTTTCCAATCCAATTTGTCTGCAGCCTCTTCAAATAGTCTGGCCAGTCAAGAAGATCCAAATCCTTTAAAAGCCTTTCTGCATAAGCTGTGATTTTGAGCATCCATTGCCGGAGAGGTTTACGAATTACAGGATATCCCCCTTCTTTTGCCTTTCCATTTTCCACCTCTTCATTGGCAAGAACGGTACCCAAAGCTGGACAGTAGTTAACGAGTACTTCTGCCTCGTAGGCAAGCCCCTTTTCATAAAGTTTGGTGAAAATCCATTGGGTCCATTTGTAATATTTGGGATCACTTGTGGCCACTTCTCTTGACCAATCATAGCTAAAGCCCAAGGATTTTAACTGTCTGCGATAGGTGTTGATATTTTTTTCAGTAGTAACAGCGGGATGTTGCCCAGTTCGAATGGCATACTGTTCAGCCGGGAGGCCAAAACTATCCCAGCCCATGGGATGAAGGACATTAAACCCTTTTTGCCTTTTATAGCGGGCCAAAATATCTGTTGCTGTATAGCCGGTGACATGACCCACGTGCAAGCCTGCTCCTGAGGGATAAGGAAACATATCTAAAATGTAGTACTTTGGTTTTTTGGGATCGATTTCGCATTTGAACATCTGCCTGTCTTCCCAAATTTTTTGCCATTTTTGTTCGATGCGTTTGTGATCGTAACTAGCCATGAACCTATCCGCTTTATTTCCCAATTCAAAAGGAATAATTATAGTATTTATTGCTTTCTTGTCACAAAAGAATTTCCTAGTTATAGTTTTAATTAGAATTATGAACCTATCCTGAAATTCAAAAAATCTGCTTTCTTTCCGGATTTCGGGATAGGTTATTTCGGGATAGGTTCATGCTCGAAGTCGTTTCGTATAGAAAAAATAAGATTACTCTTTCCGATTATGAATATCTAAAAGATATCGAAAATCGCGTTGTCATGAGCCAGTTCTCTACATTAGAATTGGAAGTCTTGGAAGAAATTCTTTATAGTCCTCTGACCTTTTCTCCTCGGGACCTCGCCAATAATCTCAATATTGAACTGAAAAAGCTTTTCCCGATTTTACAGATACTTAGCCACACGAAACTCTTTACCTTATCTGATGAGTTGATCACTGTCGATAAAGAGATGAGGAAATATTATGAATTTTACATGGTGAAATTTGAAGAGGATTTCAAACCGGGAATGGAATTTATTCAAGGGCTACTCAAGAAGGTTCCCCTTTCCTCTTTTCTCTCCTGGTATAACATTCCAAGAACCTCAAATAATATTTTTGACTCTTTGATTGAAAAATATTTTTATACACCGCAAATCTTCCAGAGGTACCTTGAAGAGCTCCATTTTCAAGAAGAGATTTTAAACCAAATTATACACGATGTCTATTCTTCACCAAATTTGGAAGTAGCTGCAAATGTCATTATAGAGAAATATGATCTGACTCGCCCCCAATTTGAAGAAATTCTTTTGCAGCTCGAATTTAATTTTGCTTGCTTTTCAAGTTACAAAAAAAAGGGGCAATCATATCTCCATATTGTCACCCCTTTTCATGAATGGAAAGAATATCTGCTATTTCTAAAAAATTCAGAAGCTAAACCAGTTGCAAATCCTAAATCGATCATCTTAGAGAAGCCTACAGATTTTGGCTTCATTGAATGTTTAGCTAGTGTGTTGCAACTCTCTAAAAAGTCTCATTTTCTTGTGAAAAAAAGTGGACATAAATATTTAACTATCGATAAGTCTACCATTTCATCACTAAGTGGAATTTATCCTGGTTTTGCTGAAAGAGATGCAGATAAAGTTCTTCATAAACTTCTCCTGTTAAAATTTGCTGATTTAAAAAATGGACAACTTGTTCCTAGTGAAACCGGGCTGGAATGGCTCAAGCTGTCGCTTGAAAATCGAGCTCTTTCTCTATACCGCCATCCTGTTTTAACCAAAGAAGAGCTCCCTACAGAACTTTGCTCTGAAAAAACCATTCGTGAAGCTGAAAAAAGCATCCTTCGAGTTCTCAATTCGGGATGGATCTACTTGGAAGACTTTTTAAAAGGAGCCATTGTTCCATTAAATGAAAATCAAATCGTTTCATTAAAACGGATAGGAAAACATTGGCAATATCTTCTTCCTAAATATTCTGAAGAGGATATCCTCTT
>JAKEHU010000014.1 GCA_022614855.1 Chlamydiota bacterium | reverse complement strand
TGCTTTTTAGCATCTCTAAAATCAGCTTTTTCGCCCATGTGCTCTACACATTGTTGCTCAAAAGCCGCTTTTAGATTTGCTGAAAAATCATTATTTTTTTCGAGTAAAGCTAAGTTTCGAAAGAAGTCTAATGGAAAAATATTCTATCGCAAATAGAAATCATTAAAAATAGGAAAAGGGCAAGATCCAGCCTATTGTAATCGAGAAGAGGTGTTCAGGAAAAGTCCTAGCGTAAAGCCTGTAGGTGGCATTTATTGTTAGCTTTCCCCAAGGGTAGACTTGGTAATCGTATCCTGCACCAATATCGATAGATCGATGGGCAAATTTTCCCCAACCAAAAAAATGGTTCACATTGACATGTTTTTTGCTTCCAAAACCGAAATTTCCCAAGAGAAAAAGTTGTCCATAATGGCGATCTTCGACATTACCTTGAAGGGCAAAAGCAGCTCTTGTCCAGGGAGCTCCTCGATTCCCTAATCCGAGAGCTAGGTATCCAAATACTCGCATCCACCAGCTGGCCTCTTGGCTCCACTCTTTTCCCACTGCTCCAGAGAATTCAAAATTGAGGCGGCTGCTATAAGGGCAGCTGACATCTTTTAAACTATGCGAAGAGACTTCTCGAATTAATCCTCCTACAGTAAGAGCAACGGGATCGCCCAAGATATCATCCAAAGGTTTCCATCTTCCCTGCAGTGCAGTTGTTCGATAGCCCCATGATTGTCTGGGAGTATCGACAAATTCCATCTCAATCTCTCCATGAAAGGTAGGAGCTATAGTCATACCCAAATCAAAAGCAAGAGATTGGTCATTGGAAGGTTTTTTTAATTGCTTTTTTGCATTTTGCACTTTGGCATATCGACTGTAGGAATAGTAGGCAGAAAATTCAAATTCATAGAGATCTTGAAACCAGGGTTTTTTTTCCAATGAATAGAGAGTTCCAAAGAAGAGCAAAAAATAGATTGTGGAAAAGTGCCATTTTTTCATGAATTTTAAGAAACTTCCAAAAGCAATCCCTTTTCAGAAAGCCACCTCTCTGCATCAAGGGCTGCCATGCAACCCGTTCCAGCAGCTGTTACAGCTTGTCGATAGACATGATCTTGCACATCCCCTGCTGCAAAGACCCCTTCTACACTAGTTTTTGTCGTTCCAGGTTGTACTTTGATATATTGATTTTCCAAGAGTTCGAGCTGTCCCTTTAAAAATTTGGTATTTGGATCGAAACCAATCGCAAAAAAGACTCCGCCGGCTTCTTTTTTTGTCTCTCGATTATTGATTACATTTTTAAGTGTAACGGAGCGGACAACTTTATCTCCTGAAATTTTAACTAGAATATGGTTCCAAACCAGTTCAATTTTTGGATGTTTTAATGCTCTTTCTGCCAAAATTTTAGAAGCTCTCAGCTCGTCTCTTCGATGGACAATAAACACTTTGCTTCCAAATTTTGTTAAAAAAGTCGCCTCTTCGCAAGCACTATCTCCCCCGCCAATGACATAGAGATGTTTATCTCTAAAAATGGGTGCTGCCCCATCGCAAATCGCACATGCGGTAACCCCTTTTTGCCAAAATTCTCCCTCTCTTGCTCCCTCTATATCTAATTTGCGCGCAGTTGCCCCTGTTGCAATAATAAGAGCGTCTGTTTCTACTTTTGTCTTAGACCCTTCTACGATAAATGGCCTAGTCTTCAAGTCGACAGATTCAACATCTTCAGTGAGAATCTTTGTTCCAAAGCGAATGGCCTGTTTTCTACACATTTCCATAAACTCGGGACCCATGATTCCCTGAGGGAATCCAGGAAAATTTTCCACCTCAGTAGTTGTCATGAGCTGCCCACCCGGCAATGAGTAGAATCCCTCAAAGAGAATCGGTGCGAGTCTGGCCCGAGAAGCATAAATTGCTGCAGTATAGGCAGCGGGTCCAGATCCAATGATCACAAGCTTATGTTTTTCCATTTTTATGAACCTATCCTGAAATAGAGAAAAGTTTTACCGATTCGCCAATATTTGATCTAGGAAAATATAGATAAATGGGAATAAAATATTGGCCATTTTTAAGAAAAAGGGTAGATGGGGAAAATTTTTTCATTTTTTGTTTCATTTTCTTTTGAAAAAATCTCATTATTGAGGTGTTAGAGGAAAAATGAGAAGCGTAAAATTAGAAAATCTCTCCAAATCCATCAATAATCAGCGCGTAATCAACAATGTAAATCTACTCATTCCTGCAGCAAAGTTTTTTGCGCTGCTCGGCCCTAGCGGATGTGGAAAAACTACTCTTCTCAGGTTAATCGCAGGGCTAGAAAATGCCGATTCGGGAAAAATTTTCCTGGGAGATGAAGATATTACCGATCTTCCCATCAATGAACGGCCAATCAACATGGTTTTTCAAAATTATGCTCTGTTTCCTCACCTGAATGTCTTCGATAATATCGCTTATAGTTTGAAATTAAAAAAACTCACCAGCCATGCAATTGAAGAAAAGGTGTTTAAAATTCTTGCGGCTTTCCACCTCGAAGAACATGTCTATAAATTTCCAAGCCAGCTATCAGGAGGACAGCAGCAGAGGGTCGCTCTGGCAAGGGCCATCGTCAATGAACCAGATGTCCTTCTCTTAGATGAGCCATTGGCTGCATTAGATTTTAAACTCAGAGAGAGAATGCTCGTGGAACTCATTGAACTCCAAGACCAGTTAAAGACAACATTTATGTATGTCACCCATGACCAGTTTGAAGCATTGACCGTTGCCGATCAGATGGCAATCATGAACCCAAAGGGAGAAATTGAGCAGATCGGCACTCCCAAAGAAATCTACGAATTTCCCCACTCCTCTTTCGTAGCTCGCTTTGTGGGCACTACCAACATTTTTCATGGAACGCTCACCTTTCAGGCAGGAGAAGAAGAGCCGGAAATCGTTGTTCCCGATCTCGGGCGATTCAAAATCTACCTTCCGAAGAGACAACCTGGAATGCAAGAAGCAGCTGAAATCATCATGAGCATTAGACCCGAAAAAATCTTCATCACAAAAAAAATGTCTCACAAATTTTCAAATAGGCTCAAAGGGACGATTCAATCGATTGTCTACCATGGAAGATCAACGCAATACAATGTCGTTTTAAAAAATCGGATGAAGGTCCAAGTTTTTGAACAAAATGAGGAACATTTCCCTCAAGAAATTTTCGATTATGACAATGAGGTATATCTCTACTGGCAAAAGGAGAACGCACAGGTCTTAGAAAAATGAAGGCAGCTAAACAGATCATTAAAGAAAATTTTCCCTTTGCAATTGGTGTGCCCTCTTTAATATGGCAATTTATCTTTTTTTATCTCCCTCTTGCGCTCATCTTCTTTTCCAGTTTTTTACACCTATCAGAAACCGGAGCATTTGAAGGATTTACCCTAAGTCATATCCTTCAATTTCTCAATCCCCTCTATCTGAAAGTCATTGCATCCTCTTTACTGCTCGCTCTTTCCAATTCCATCTTCTGTTTTTTGATCGCCTATCCTCTCGCCTACTACTTAGCTTTTCGGGCAAAAAAATCTAAAAATCTCCTCCTCTTCTTTTTCATTGTTCCTTTCTGGACAAATTTTCTTTTGCATGTCTATGCCTGGTTTTATGTCTTAGAAAAGGAGGGATTTGTCAATCAGATTTTACTGCTTTTACATTTGATCGATGAGCCGAGCAGCCTTCTCAACTCCACATTTGCCATTATGATCATGATGGTTTATTACTACCTTCCGTTCATGGTCTTGCCAATCTATTCAGCATTGGAGCGCTTTGACATCAGATTGATTGAAGCCTCCTATGATTTGGGAGCAAACTTTGTTGAAACATTAAAGCGGATCATTTTTCCTCTGACAAAACGTGGAATTCAAGCGGGATTTTTCCTTGTCTTCATTCCCTCATTCGGAGAATTCATCATCCCAGAACTCATGGGTGGCGATAAAAAGATATTTGTGGGTACAGTGATCTCCCAATATATTCTCGGCGAAGGAACAGGATCTTTAGGATCTGCTTTTACCCTTGTCAGCTCTCTTTGTTTGCTGATTTTTGTCTCTCTTTTTTATTTTCTATTCAAGAAGGGTTTTGCTAAAAGATGATCGGAAAAAAAAGAGGCTATTCAAGTATCATTTCTCTTTTCATCGTCTCAGGGACCTATTTATTTCTCTATATCCCCATATTGATTTTGCTCATCTTTTCCTTTAATACAGGAAAATTTCCCTCTCATTGGAAAGGCTTTACCTTTAAATGGTATGGGGAATTATTTGAATCGATTTATCTCTGGAAAGCTTTTTCCAACTCTTTAATCGTAGCTGGTTTTTCCACTTTGATCAGCTTGACTGCTGGAATTTTACTCATTTTTTACGCTGCACAGGGAGGAAGAGTAGGAAAATATTTAGGTCTATTCTATGGAAATCTCATCATTCCTGAAACAGTCCTAGCAGTATCATTACTCTCCTTTTTTGCATCGGTTTCCATTCCTCTTGGGCTGACTACGCTAATTTTAGCCCACACCGTTCTTGCCATGGGATTTGTCATCCCTCTTATCTACGCAAGATACCTGGAATTAGATCTGCGTTTGAAAGAAGCTTCACTCGTTCTTGGGGCTAGCCAGATCCAAACTTTTTTTAAGGTGACTCTTCCTCTTCTTCGTCCAACATTGATCATGACGGGACTACTGGTATTCATCATTTCCTTTGATGATTTCATCCTCTCCTATTTTTGTGCGGGAAGTTCTGCACAGACCCTTTCTCTCTATATTGTCTCCATGATTCGCTCTGGCGTATCTCCCGTCGTCAATGCACTTTCTGCGATTTTGCTATTTTTGAGCAGTCTTCTAGTCTTTACCTTCTTTTCCTTAAAAACGCGAATCAGGTTTTTGTAAATGAACATAAAAAAACTTTTCTTCCACATTGTCGTGATTTTGCTGTGGGTTGGGATTATCTTTGCGGCTCTCTATTTTCCCAACTGGAAATTGGCCCCCTATGAAAAAAATTCTATCACGATTTTTGCTTGGGGCGATATTCTCGATCCAGAAATCATCTCAGAATTTGAAAGAAAAACAGGAATTAAAATTCATTTAAACTTCTACTCCTCCAATGAAGAGCTCCTCGTCAAGTTAAGAGCTACAGAAACTCTTGGATATGATCTCATCATTCCATCTGACTACGCAGTTCCTCTACTTATAAAAGAAAACCTTCTCAAGGAATTAGCTAAAACCAAGCTCACCTTTATTAATGATTTGAACCCGCTTTTAATGGGCCATTTTTTCGATCCTGAAAATCGATACTCCATCCCTTTTGAATGGGAAATCTTTGGCCTTGGAGTTGATCAAGATTTTTTTCACAATGTAGATTTTCAACCCAGCTGGCAACTTCTCTTTGAACCGACCTTTCCTTACAAAATTGCAATGCTCAACGATCCAGTAGAAGCAGTATCCTTTGCAGCCCTTTACCTTTACCAAAATACAGAAAAACTCTCTCAAGAAGAATTAGCTGGCGTGCGAAACTTATTGATTGGACAAAAAAAATCGGTAGAAGCTTATGCCGATTTTAGAGCAGATTATTTCCTTGCTACAAAGAACTGTCCCGTTGCCTTGGCATCCAGCTCCTATATCTGGAGATCCAAACGGATTTTCCCTTTCATTAAATTTGTCATTCCCAAAGAGGGAACCTTCATCACCATTGAAAATCTCTGCATCCCCATCCTCAGCAAAAAAGAGGAGCTCGTCTATCAATTCATCAACTATCTCTATACACCTGAATCGATGACAAAACACTACAAATTATTCGGCTTTTTCCCAGCATCTTTAAAAGTCCAGGATATTCAAGACGAACTTGACCGGCGTCTGATTCTTGGAACAAAGGAAGATTTTAGCAAATACCACTTCTTCAAAAACCTAGCACCCATGAAAGAGATCAGAGACCTTTGGGTAGAAGTAAAGATGTCTAATTAATGGGGGTGCATCATTTCAAAATCAGAGGAAAACCACACTTGTGGTTCCTTTAGTTGTTGATCGAAAATTACGGAATTTGCTTCAACTGTATTTTCCCAAGACAGTTCAGGTTTATTTAAAACTTTTATCGCCTCATTATGGATCTTTTTAACATTTTCATAATGTTGCTGATCAATTATTTGAAGCTTTCCTTTTTTTTGAAACAACATGGTCTTTTCCCATGTCGCAGTTAAAACCGCAGGGTTGTCAACCTTCCCGCGATAATATAAGTCGATTTTATCTGCATATTTTAGATAATCTGGAATGCGCTGAGGAAGGAGTTTCCCTTTTTCCACAATATCTTGCTCAGTTGTCTGAACAAATTCTTTATCTCGTTTTTTAATTGACTCCCAACGCACATCATCTGGAGCTGCAACATAAATTATCTCTATGCGATATCCCTGTTTTTTTAAAAAGTCAAAGAATGTTCCGATGTGTGGGCTGGTGGATGTGGAATCAAAAAGAACAGAAATTTGTTGTTTAATAAAATGTGCTTTAAGAATTTCAGTAAAAGCATTTGCTCCTGGTCTACAATAGTTATAAATTTGTAGATGAGCTTCTTTTGACCCATCACTATGCTCAATCTTTTTGTTATAGATTCGCATGTTTTTCAGACCAACATTATCATAGCAAAGGTAGGGGAAGCCAGTATCTTTTTGCACTTCTCCGAGTATTTTTGTTTTACCAGCACCTGGCGCTCCAGCCGTAGTTTTAAAGATGGGTGGTTCATCAGATTTTGGATTAGTAGACATTACCTGCGCATACCAATCATTAATATCCTGGCCAATTGTTTAAATTCTTCTGGGGAATATTGGTCTTTATTACCAAAACCTTTACCGCACAAATATTCTTCTAAAAATTTCCTCGGAAGAGAATATTTAAAATTATCATTATAAATTAAATCTAAGTTGCAAATATCGACAGATATACCAGACATACCATCCTCCTTTTCAAAAGCTCCTGCACCTACAATGGTTGTAACCAAAATAGTTGCAAGAGACGAAAAGTTTACTAGATGGTTCATGAAAAAAGCAATGGATTATTAACTTTTAACTAGCTTTTCTTTTTTCGATATAATCAATTACATTGCCGACCGTTTTTAGCTTCTCTGCTTCCTCTTCAGAAATTTCAAAACCAAAACGCTCTTCAAAGGTCATGATGAGTTCTGTCTGATCTAAAGAATCTGCATTCAAGTCTTCAGCAAAAGAACTTTCAGGTGTAACTTCACTTGCTTCAACACCCAGCTGTTCGACAATGATATCAATGACTTCTTTTGCTGTATTTGAAAGAGTATTTTTTGCTTTGCTCATTGTTCTCCTCTTTTTTTATAATAACATTAAACTTTACATGACCATTCCGCCATCTACGGTAATGACCTGACCCGTAATGTAATTCGATGCATCACTTGCAAGAAAAAGAGCGACATCTGCTACATCTTGAGGGGTTCCAATTCTCGACATAGGGATTTTTTTCAAAATCTCCGATTTCTGCTGCTCAGTGAGTTTTTCAGTCATCGCAGTTTCAATAAATCCTGGTGCAATGCAATTGACGTTAATTCCCCTTGTTGCCACTTCCTGTGCTAAGGCCTTTGTAAAGCCGATAATTCCCGATTTGGAAGCCGCATAATTTGCCTGCCCAGGATTACCTGTTAATCCTACAATAGAAGAAATGTTGATGATTTTTCCACTTTTTCTTTTTAGCATCGATCGAATCAAAGTTTGACTAGTGTTATATACAGATTTTAAATTCACATCAATCACTTCATCCCAATCTTGTTCGCTCATTTTCATCAAAAGACCATCTCTTGTAATTCCTGCATTATTTACTAAAACATCAATTTTTTCCCATTTTTCTAAAACTTTTTGGATCACCATCTCAGTTTCTTGTTTAGAAGAGACATTCACCGGCTCAAAAAGAAATTCTTGGCCTTCATCAACGCGGCATGATTGCAGCTCTTCCACCACTTTCACTCCTCTTTCTCGATTTGTACCAAAAATGGCTACACTTGCTCCCTGTTTTGCAAAAACAATTGCGATTTGTCTGCCGATGCCAGCAGTACCACCTGTGATGAGAGCTTTTTTACCTCTTAGCATGAACATAATTTTCCAAATGGTTAGAAATTACTTGTATCTCATCAATTTTGTCCACATTTAAAGTGGGAGAAGTCAGGCCTATCTTTTTATTAAATCCCAGAAGAATTTTTCCAGGCCCAATTTCTATGAATAAATCTACTCCTTCATTCACCATCTGCTGTATACTATCTTGCCATCTTACAGGATGGGTAATCTGATCAATGATATTTTGTTTCAATTCTTGAATGGAAGCTGGCTCTTTTCCAGAAACATTCATGATCAATTTTATTTCTGTTTCATTTCTCAATGGGACTCCCAAAATAAAGGGCTTCAATCGATTTTTTGCTTCTTTCATGAGAGGACTATGAAAAGCTCCTGAAACATCTAGATAAATTCCCCTTTTTGCTCCTTTTTCTTTCAGACGGGAAATGGCCTCTTCCATATCTTCTTTTAATCCCGAAATGACAATCTGGCCTGGACAATTCAAATTTGCCACCCAAATTTGGAGGTCTTTCACCGCATCTTCTACTTGATTGGTTTCAAGGCCCAAAACGGCAACCATAGCTCCCTCTTTTACTTGGCATGCCTCATCCATGAAGTTTGCTCTTGCCTGAACGAGATAGATGCCATCTTTAAATGAAAGTCGATTCGAAGCAACTAAAGCGCTATATTCCCCTAAACTTAAGCCAGCACAATAAGAAGGAGAAATTTCAGGAACCACTTTTTGCAAACTGCGATAAATCGCAATGGTCGTCACAAAAATTGCAAGTTGACTGTTTCTCGTCTGCTTTAGCTCCTCTTGAGAGCCTTCAAAAATTCGCTTGGAAAGAGAAAATTTTAGTAGATCATCCGCTTCTGCAAATGTCTGTTGAGCTACAGAAAACTGGGAAAAAAAATCTTTTCCCATTCCAGGATATTGTGCCCCTTGTCCAGGGAAAAGAAAGGCTATTTTTTTATTCATATGCTTTCCAAAATTGCTGACCCCCAAGTTAATCCTGCGCCAAAGGCAGTCAAAAGAAGATGTTCTCCTCGATTTAACTTTTTTTCATTCAATAGTTCATTTAGGGCAATTCCAATGGAAGACGCTGAAGTATTTCCATATTTATCAACAGTGATAAAGACTCTTTCTTTTGGAACCTGAAATCTTTTTGCAATTGCATCAATAATTCTAATATTTGCTTGATGGGGAATGAGCCAACTAATTTTTGTTTCGCTCAACTTGGCACTATCAAGACATTCTTTGGAAGACATTTCCATTCTGCGAACTGCATGTTTAAACACCTCTTTTCCCTCCATTTTGATGAAATGCATGTTTGATGTAACCGTCTCTTTGGATGCAGGAAAACGACACCCCCCTGCTGGCAAAATTAAAATATCTTTTTGGTCGCCATCCGATCCTAAACAACAATGGCGAATCCATAACCCCTTCTTTTCTTTTCCTGTGACAACACAGGCAGCGGCCCCATCCCCAAATAAAACACAGGTATTCCGGTCGCGATAATCGACAATGGAAGAGAGTTTTTCCGAAGCAATGAGTAGTATATTGTTATATAATCCCGATTCTACAAATGCTTTAGCGATAGAAAGGGCATAAATAAATCCTGTACAGGCTGCTTGGATATCTAAAGCTGCAGCTTTAGAAGCTTTTAACTGTCCTTGAATGAGACAAGCAGTACTGGGAAAAATATAGTCTGGCGTCAAAGTTGCTACTAAAATCAGATCTATTTCATCGGGAGATACACGCGCATTTTTCAAAGCTTTTTTAGCAGCTTTCAAACCCATATCAGAGGTAAATTCTTCAGCTCCTGCAATGCGCCTTTCTTTCATTCCTGTTCGGCTTACGATCCATTCATCCGAAGTTTCAACGATTTTTTCCAAATCCTGATTTGTTAAAATTTTATTTGGCAAATAAGAACCGGTTCCAATAATTTTTGCTTTTCTCACTTAAACTCAAAAAATTTGTATTAATACCCTTTAATTTTATCCTAAATATATTAAAAAAAAAAGAAGAATTTCCTCTTTGAGTTTATCCCCAAAAGTCAATAGCATAGGGTGAATGGCAAAATATCCGTATGAACTCACCATTATCCTTGCTTATTTGCGAAAACTGCCTGGAGTAGGTAAAAAAAGCGCTGAACGCTTTGCTTTTGAACTGCTCTCCTGGAATAAAGAGGAAGTTCAAAAATTTTCTTCACAATTATATCAATTAAAAGAAAAAGTTCACTTTTGTTCAGACTGTGGTTGTTTAATGAGCGGAACAAAGTGCGAATTTTGCGACCCCAATCAAAGACACAGGGATCAAATATGCATCATCTCTTCCCCTAGAGAAGCCTATGTTTTTGATGAAATGCGCATTTACAAGGGACTTTATCATGTAATTGGGAATTTATTATCTCCTTTGACAGGAAAAGCTATCGAGCAAAATAAAGTGACCAACTTAATTCATCGAATAAAGGAATTAACCATTAAAGAAGTGATCCTTGCTCTAGATTCCACTATTGAAGGAGATGCAACGTCTCTTTTTCTAAAAAAAGAGTTAGAAAGTCACGGCCTTCACATCTCTAGACTGGCTTTTGGACTTCCTTTAGGCAGCAGTTTGGAGTACATCGATGAAGGAACCCTTGCTCAAGCATTCCTAGGCAGAAAACAATTCTAAGGAAAGGCTAAAAAAAGAAAGAGGGTTCATACTTCACCATTCATCCTGCATACTTTTACATGCCAGCTTTTTACTTACCACAGAGGTCACAGAGCACACAGAGGGTAGAAGATGATGAACCTATCCGGAAATTTAGAAAATTTGATTTTTGGTGAATTTTCTTCACAGATTTTAGAGCCATTTCGCAGGACATACTTAAATTAAGTAGGCCAAGAAATGGCTCTAAGATATGGGAAAAAAGGCACAAAAAGCAGTTTTTTGAATTTCCGGATAGGTTCAT
>JAKEHU010000013.1 GCA_022614855.1 Chlamydiota bacterium | reverse complement strand
TTTTTGTTTTTCTAAAAACGCAACCATTTCTTGTTTATTTTTTTGAATATTTTGCGCAAACCGTTCATAAATTCTAGGTTCGCAAAGGTTCATTTTTTTTTCTTCTTCGCGCATTTTTTTTACCGCATTTGATTCCCTAGTAGCCTTTTTATGTCTAATATAAAGTCTAAAACTACCTCCATTTACATCATTTAATTCTACATCTTCAACTTTCAAGTCTACTCGATCTAAAATATATTCAATTGAAGTGAGAGAATAGTATTCAATGTGCTCTGCACAAATCGTTTCAAAAGCATTATTTTTTAACATTGTAGGAAGGTAACTCATTTCCATAATCCAGAGTCCGTCTTCTTTTAAAATTTCAGCAACTCCTTGCGCAAATATAATTGGATCCTCAAGATCATAAAATACCGCAATGCTCGTGATGATGGAGACTTTTTTCTCTCCTAAATGTCGTTTATAAACTTCACCACTAAAGTAGGTGTTGATATGAAGGTCGCAAGCTTGAGGTTTAATATTTTTGGCCGGATCAATACCAATTCGAAAAATGGTATTGGGATAGGCAGCAAGCAACGTTCCATCATTTGATGCGATATCGACAACGATATCATTTTTGGCGAGAGGTTTAAGAGACCTTTTGATTGCCTGTTCTACGATGGAATGAAGCGCTACTTTCATAGATTGATTGATGCCGGACATATACCAATACTGATGATATATTTCATCAGGATCAACTGTATGTTTTAATTGCACCAGTCCAGAATCTTTGTTCAAACAAAGTTGCAAAGGTTGCACTTCAGGAGAAGGATCATGGGGACGTGGAAAACAAGATACAGGAAGATTTCCTAGATCTAAAAGATCAATTAGTTCTCCACCAGAAATTCTACAAGTAGCACGCTCTTTGATTTTCATAAATGCTCGTTTAAGTTTGTTTTAAGGCAGGTTCTTTTTCCATGGGACGACCGTAAATGTCTTCAAAACGAATAATATCATCTTCTCCGACATAC
This sequence comes from Chlamydiota bacterium, assembly GCA_022614855.1. Taxonomy (GTDB): domain Bacteria; phylum Chlamydiota; class Chlamydiia; order Chlamydiales; family Rhabdochlamydiaceae; genus JAKEHU01. The sequence continues at coordinate 12,077 of JAKEHU010000013.1, read as the reverse complement.
TGACCTAGCTGAACTTCGATTAATTCCAAAGGTTCGTTTAGTGGATTTTCTAATCGATGTAGAGATTCTTTGGGGATATAGGTATTTTCATTTTCATTTAAAAAAAATATTTTTTCATTGAGAGTCACTTTAGCCATCCCTCGAACAATGACCCAATGTTCATTTCGAAATTTATGCATTTGCAAACTCAATTTTTGCTGGGGAAAAACAGTGATTTTTTTAATTTTATAACCATTTCCTTCTTCCAAAACTGTGTAGATTCCCCAAGGGCGATGCACTGTGGGATGTTCATTGACAAGAGAAGCATGATTTAGTTGTAATTGATCGATGATTTTTTTCACTTTTTGAGATGATCCTTTTTTTCCAATAAATAGCGCATCTTCTGTGTCTACGATCAGTAGATCTTCGATGTCCAGTGTAGAAACCATTCTTTTTTTAGAAAAAATGAGACAGTTTTTTGTATCATTGCTCAGTACATTTCCAAAAATGACATTTTGATTTTCATCTTTTTCAAAAGAATCGTAAATGCTGTCCCACGAACCTAGATCAGACCAGCTTACGTTAATAGGAATGACTTTTCTCCTTTTTGCCTTTTCTAAAAGAGCATGGTCGATGGAGATATTTGGCATTTTTTCAAAATCTTCATACATTTCATGAAAATTGCTCTGTAAATAGCAGGAAATATTGGGAGCATAGGTTTTTAAATCTTTTAACAATTGGTCGATTTGAAAGAGAAAAATTCCTGAATTCCAAAGATGATTTCCTTGGAGAAGAAATTCTAACGCTTTTTCATGTGATGGTTTTTCGATAAAATCATTAACCAAAAAACTGTCTTTATGAGCAGGGTCTTGTGAATAGTGAATATAGCCATATCCTGTTTCAGGTTTGCTGGGATGGATTCCAAATAAAACATGAAATCCCTTATTGGCAATTTTTTCTGCAGACTGAAGGTGTTTGAGAAATTCTTCTTCAGGAGAAATCACAGCATCAGAAGGAGAAACCAAAAAACATTCGTCAGAAGGTATTTTCAATCTCTCTTGCATGTATTTTACGGTTAGGGCAATAGCAGGACCAGTATTTTTTCTAAAAGGTTCAACTAAAATTTGATTTTCTAATAGAGGATCAATTTCATTTACTTGATGCTTTACATGAAAAAAGTAGTCTTTATTTGTAACGATGAGAAGATCAGAACATTTGTATTTTTTTAAAAAACGATTAATTGTCTTTTGCAGCAGAGTTTCTCCATCTCCAAAATGTAAAAATTGTTTGGGAAGAGATCGCCTTGATAGAGGCCAAAGGCGACTTCCACTTCCACCTGCCAAAATTACAATTTTCATGAATTCAAGTATCACTTAGTGGAAGATTTTTTGTCGATAGAAGTGATGGCTGAATCTTTCTGCTAGAAAGTTTTAAAGTTCATCCTCGAGGAGTTGTAACTTTTGCATTTTTTTCATCAAATCTCTAAAGTGTGCCGCATCTTCAAAGCGAAGTTCTTTTGCTGCTCTTTTCATTTCGCGTTCATATTCTCGAAGTTGTAATGCAATTTCCTCTTTTGAAAGATGGGGCTTTTCCATAGCCTTTTCTTGTGGAATGATTTCACCAAAAGTTTCAAGGAGAGCTTCCATCTTTTCTCTCTTTGCAGATGTGGGAACAATGCCATGTTTTTTATTAAAGATTTCTTGCTGACGCCTTCTTTCTTTCGTGATATCCATTGCTTTTTGGATCGATTTGGTCGTTGTATCCGCATACATGACCACCCTACCAAGAATATTTCTAGATGCTCTCCCACATGTTTGAATGAGAGAGGTTTCGCTGCGCAAGAATCCTTCCTTATCGGCATCTAAAATGGCAACGAGAGAAACTTCAGGAAGATCGAGCCCCTCTCGCAAAAGATTAATTCCCACAAGAACATCAATTGTCCCCCTTCGCAAATCATTGATGATTTGTACTCTTTCAAGAGTATCGATATCAGAATGAAGATACTGTGCTTTTACTCCAATTTCCAAAAGATATTTTGTCAATTCTTCAGCAAGCTTCTTTGTCAAAACTGTGACAAGGACACGACCTCCTTTTTCTATTTCTACCCGAATTTCTTCCAGACAATCATCAACTTGATCTTTAGCTGGTTTAAGAACAATGTTTGGATCGAGAAGACCTGTTGGACGGATAATCTGCTGGACAATCTCGCCTCTTGTCTCATTGATTTCCCAAATTCCAGGAGTTGCAGAAACATAGATGACCTGTTGAAGGCGTGTATAAAATTCTTCAAATTTTAATGGGCGGTTGTCAAATGCAGAAGGGAGACGAAAGCCAAATTCGACCAAAGCTTGCTTACGAGAGCGATCTCCATTGTACATTGCATGGATTTGCGGCAAAGTTTGGTGGGATTCATCGACAAAAAGGAGAAAATCCTGCGGAAAATAATCCAAAAGACAGGGAGAGGGATCACCTGCTCTTCTCCTGCTAAAATGGCGAGAATAGTTTTCAATTCCTTTGCAATAACCGATTTCCTTGATCATTTCTAAATCATAAGTTGTGCGCTGTTTGAGCCTTTGCATTTCGACTAATTTATTTTCTGTTTCGAAGAATGCAAGTCTCTCTGCAAGCTCATCTTTAATGCTCTCTATTGCATCAAACCTAACACTTTCTGGAGTGACATAGTGAGAGCCAGGAAAAATGACAACTTCTTGCACCCGGTTCTTCACTTTTCCAGTAAGAGGATCGATGAGACTGATCCTCTCTATCTGATCGCCAAAAAACTCCACACGATAAGCAATGTCCTCTTCATAAGCAGGCATGATTTCCAAAATATCTCCTCGAGCTCGAAATGTTGCTCTGGAAATCTCAAAATCACTTCTTTCATAGCGCATTTGAACAAGATGGAACAAAATGTCATCTCTTCTTCTCTCCTCATGCACTTTGATTTTTAGCTGCATTTGGCTGTAATATTCAGGAAGTCCAAGACCATAAATGCAAGAGACAGAAGCAATGATGATCACATCCTTTCTTTCCAGTAATGATCTTGTTGCAGAAAGCCTCATTCGATCGATCTGGTCGTTAATTGCCAGATCCTTTTCAATATATGTATCGGTTCTTGCAATGTAGGCCTCTGGTTGATAATAGTCGTAATAAGAGACAAAGTATTCGATCGCATTTTCTGGGAAAAAAGAGGTAAATTCCTGATAGAGCTGTGCCGCTAAAGTTTTATTGTGAGCAAGAATGAGCGCAGGACGGTTGAGAAGATTGATCACATTTGCCATCGTAAAAGTTTTTCCGGATCCGGTAATTCCCAAAAGAACTTGCGATTTTTTTCCTGACTCCACCCCAAAAGCCAATTCTGCAATTGCCTTTGGTTGATCTCCCTTAGGAGTAAATGGTGTTTTAAGTTTAAACATACTTAAAGCCTCACCTTTCTTCATTGCGTAAGATGAGTTAACTTCAACACGCAGTTGAACCTATCCCGAAATTCGAAAAACTTGCTTTTTGTGCCTTTTTCTTTATATTTTAGAGTCATTTCTTGGCCTACTTATTCAAGTATGTCCTGCGAAATGACTCTAAAATCTATGAAAAAAATTCATCAAAAATCAAATTTTTCGAATTTCGGGATAGGTTCTTATTTAATTTTTGGTAAAAATGGAGCATTTACCATATCAGATATTTGGAAAAAAAGGATAAACAAAGCGAAAAGAAAAATGAGGACAAGAGCTGCTTTTCCTCCTTTCATCTGATAGGAAGTTTTAATCCGTTTTTGATATCTGGCTTTCCACACCATGAGAACAGGCATGATACCAAAGAGAACCACCGCGCAAATTCCCCCAGCAAAATTTAGAGCCTTAAAAAAGATTTGTGGATACAGCAAAGATAAAACTAGAGGTGGAAAAAGAGCAAGGCAGCACATGATAATATTTTCTTGTTTTTTGTAACTGATTTTAAGTCCATCTTCAAGAAAATGGGTCAAACTGAGTGCCTGAGCAATGAAAGAGGTTAAAATCGAAAAAAAAGCAAGTGCATTTACATAGTAACTCATTGAAGTCGATCCCACTAAACTTGAAATTGTCTGCGCTGCTTCTTTTCCCGACTTCAAACTCTCTAAAATTCCCGGATCACCCTCAAGAGGAAGAATGCCAAGCACAATGATTTGCCAGATTAAATAAATCAAAAGAGTAAAAAGACCTCCTCCGATAATGGCCAGTCTTGTTCTTTTGATACTTCCTCCAAGATAATTGACTAAACTTGGAATCATATTGTGAAAACCAAATGAAATGACCAAGATAGGAAGTGCAAAAACTGCATAAGAAATTTTTGTCCGAAGTAAAAGAGATCCATCGACCAATTTTACTCCCATGAAGACAAGACCTAAAAATGACAAAATCTTGAATAGCATTAAACCGCGATTGAGCAGGTCAACAGGACGCGTACCTAAATAGACAACCCATCCAAAGAGAAAAACCAAAATGATGCTCCCTCCCCAGTTAGGAAAAGAAATGGTGAAAAAATCCTTTAAAAAAGAAGAGGTCAAATTTCCGCTAGCAGCAATGTAGGCAACTAAAAGAGCATAAAATAAAAAAAGATAGAGAACCCAGCAGGCAATCTTTCCCCACTTTCCAAGAGTATGGCCAACCATAGTGATCAAATTGACCCTTTTGTCAAACACTCCATGCACTTCAACAAGAATTAAAGCTGTTGCAGTCATGAAAATCCATGCAGAAAAGAACATGATGAGAGAAGGAAAAAAACCAGCAAGCCCTGTCAAAATGGGGAGGCCCAGCATCCCAGCTCCAATGCAGCTTCCTACAATCAGGAGCATCCCGCCAAAAACACTTCCTTTTTTTTCAACAATTGCTACTGACTCAGTGAAATTTTCCATGATGTTGTTTCTCTTTCATTTTTTCAATAATTCGAATCTCCTGCCCAAGTCTTCCAAGTTCATACCCTTCAAAATCGACAAATTTAAAAAATCGTTCAAACATCGGAAAGACTTGACAAACCTCTTTTGCAAATTCTTGCGCGATGTATCGGTAAGAGGGATGGCCAGCTGGCGAAGAACGAAGTTCACATAGCCACTGCAAAGCCCTCAAATTGAGATTAAAAACCCAATGGATATGATAGCCCATCGGAACTACATACTGTGCTTCCTCTGGCAGCTCCTCTGCAATTTGCTCGTACGCTATTTTCGCTAAATCCATTGCTTCGCAATAAGGTTTTTCCATTTCCGTCTCGCGAATTTCATGAGGAATGAAATAACCGAGATTGCAGGTTAAAAATTGCCGATCTTGGGAAAGTATTCGATGTCTTTTCAAATCGCGGTAAATGCCAAAATCAGCAACAATTTCAAAAGTAAAGAAAGCATGTTCAAGTGCTCTAGGAGATTTATGACGTCGATTTTCTCTAAACTGACAGGCCCCATCTAAAATTCGGTCCAACTCCTCCTCTTCTAAACCTTTGCAATATTCCTGAATTTCAAATAATCCAGCTTGCGAATGAGGAAAAAGAAGAGCTGCTGCAACTTTGATAGGAGCATCTAAATCATAGTTAATCAAACGAACTCCGGGTTTATCCATGCTTTCTAAAAGTGAAGTATGGCATGAAGAAATGCTCTTCAGTTCCGTTTGTATTTGCTCTGTATACTTTGAAAAACTCTTTTGATATTTATGCGTGACTTCTGCACGGCGGACAAAAGATGGAATTACTTTACTTAGCTCTTGGAACCCCTTTTTCCCAATATCTTGCATCTCTGCCAAATTGTGACAATTGCATTTCTGCAAGAGATTTTCAAAAAATCTTCCATTTCCAAATAGGCCAAGATTGGTCAAAGTCGAAGCAGGAAGTAATCCGCGCAAACAGTCGAGGACTTTTGCCCGAATTGCCGCAATATAAGCTACTTTAGAAACCCCTTCTTCTTTGGGAATTTTTTTTTCCATCAATGTTGTTAATGGGGGAATCAAACTTGAATAGGTTTCAAAAAGGCGATTGCAGGTTGCAATATACAGATCTCGAAACGCAGAAGTCATGATGATCGGTTCGCGGTAAAAGAGATACTGCCCATTCACCTTTTGATCGAAATAGACATATCTCGTCGATCTTTCTAAGGGAGATCCTCCGATGCGACAATCTTCAATACTTTGTGCTGCAATTATCGATACATTTTCCACTGCGAGATGTGCCCCCCCTAATTCTCCAATGGAATCATCGCCATACCCATCCAAAATGCGATCATAAAAATTCTGTGCTTTTTTAATTGCGATAATTTGATCTTCGATTTCCTGTTCCTGCGCGATTTTTGTAGCTCCGGTTATAGCAGAAAAAGCAGTCTCCTCGCTTAAAATGAACTCTTTAAGAAGAAGCGAACGAAGTCCTAAACTCGAGCGGGAATACCGAGAAAAGAGGGCTCCTTTAATCACCTCGGGCAAGTTGCGCAAAGCAAAAATATTACTTGAAATATTCGTGACATAGCGATTTAGAATTTTGATCTGTTCATCAGTAAAATCTTCATAACTTTCAATCATTTCCAAATCTCCATCAACAGCCAGATGTATTTAGAATACTAGAATATATGGAAAGAAAAGAAAGATCAATCCAAAGAACCTATCTCAATAAAATTTCTAATGAGATTTTATTGAGATAGGTTCAATCTTTCTTCGTAGAGGATATCATATAAACCAGAGCCTGTTTGGGAAATTGCGCCCACATCGCGAAGCCAGGCTGACATGGCAAACTGCACAAATTTGCGGCTACTTTTCTTCAAGAAGAAGTCAAATGGAATAACAAAAGCAAACCCCTTATCGAAATAAGTACGCCCATTTACCATATCCTTTCCATTTGTCAATGTCAGCCATAGAGAAAATCTCAAACCATTGGAAAAGATTTTTGTCGCTTGTATTTTCACTCCTTTATCCTTGGCGAGAAATTGACCCACATTGATTTTGAAATTCAGATTGAGTGGTTTAAAGTCATAATAGAGATCAAGAAAATATTGAATTCCTACAAAACGTCTTTTTACCATTTCTCCATGAATAACTTTCGGTACTTCTGAAAAAAAACTAAAACCCCGATATTTTCTCTTTAAAACTGTTGCAGCTTCCACACCTATAGCCCAATTGCAATTTACAGGATAGAGAAGCAATTCTCCTGCTCCACCACCATAAGCTGGCTCAAAATATCCTCCGGATAAACGAAAAAACCATCCTTTTCCCAAATTCCAACCTCTTTGCACAAAGGCTTTTTCTAAGGAAACAGTTTGCGTTTGAAAATATTTGAGCGAGTCAGATCTAACTTGAAATAACTTTGAAGGGTTGAGCAGATCACTTCCACTGAGACCCTTCATACTGGAAAAAACAGAATACCCTACCTGCAACTTATAATAGACTTGTCCATAAAGATATCCTTCAAAAGAAGAGACAACTCCCAGGGTATATTTGAATTTCCCTCGTGTGCTTCCAAAAAAAGTAATGAGTCTGGGATACAGGGAAAAAGTCCAAGCTTCCTTATCTTTTTCAAATAGTTTTTGCACATTGTCCGAATGAGAAACAGCTCTTGCTTCTTTCATTGGAGAGAGGACTGCGAGTTCTTCTTTCCCCATCTTTTTTTGTCTGTATGCATACAAATCAGAGGTCCGAAACTGATATTCATGGCTAACAATTCCCTCGGATTCTATCTGGACGATCGTCCGATCAATATTAGAAGGGATTAAAGATGCGAGAAGATTTTCGATTCTTTCTCGTACCTCTTGTTCTTTTCGATATCTCTGATTAATCAACCGGATCCAAAAAATCTTTTGCCTAGACCCTATCTCGATTCTAGGTTCTGAAACCAGCTTTAAAAATTGCAGATCAAACCCTTGATCTCGAAATGCGCATGCAAGCTCGCAAGTTGCCATTTCTTCAGATCTAATAAAACCCAAAGGATGAATATCAACTGGGTAATGATAAAGCAGAGGATTTTCAGTTTTTGTAAAAAATCCTGATGTTTGACCAAGGGGATATCTAATAGATATTGAACCCCCTAACTTTTTCCCTCGTACTGAGCCAAGAGTAAATTGAAGAGTATCCCCTAGGATATACCCAACCCCTCCATTTATCCTTGAGCGGACAGATCTTCCTTTTTCATGTTCAAAGGAATGTTTTTTGTAATTAATCGCATCATATTCTCCAATCAAGGAGAGATTTTTGAGAAAAAAAAGAGAAGTTTTGCGAAAGGGAGTCCAAACAACTCCTCCAAACCACTTTCTAATTCTTCCAGACCCCCAACCTAAAGAAATCTCAATGTTTTTATCCATCCATTCCTTTGTCAAAACCAGATATTTGGAACTAAACCGTTTTGTGCCGATAAAATCATCTAGACCAAATGCAAGGGAGGGCAAAAAACTCCACCCATCCTCTGGTTTGATAATTCCAAATTTTACATTGGCAATTCGATCTGCATCATCCCCAAATCCCATTTTTCCAAACCCCTTCTCTAAAATACCTCGATAAATTCGATAATTGGCAGAGACCTCAATTCGATCCATGGGTTGAAAATTTGCTCCAAAAATGTCATAAGGAGGAACCCTTGCCCACCCAAAAGAAAAATTTCCCGTACTTGCCATTCTCGCGGAAGGCATATTGAAATAACCTCCCATGAATGAGGTATTATAAAAGAAGGGAAGCCGATCATTGATCTTGCTATTGATTTTTTCTACAAGCTGAAGATCTTTTGAAAGCGAAGAAAAATCACCCTCATGGCCAAAAAGAAGGGAAACAGAGAAAAAAACGATTAAAAGAAAAATTTTCATTAATAAAAGAAAAATTTGAATTTTAATTTAAATAGTCAAATCTAAGTTGTTATTTTTTTCTCTGAGCAGGCTTTAACTCAAGAGATTTGAAAATAATTGATCGAACCTCTTATGCTATTTATAGCCTTGGGGTAAATGCGCCATTATGACAACATTTCAACTAGAAAAAGGGATAAATGTAGAAATGGGGTATTTCGAAGACTTTAATGCAGTCTTGATCCAGCAAGATCCCCCCTCTTTGGTCAAGTTATGGGAAGAATATACCAGATGTGAAGAAATAGATGCCAAAGATTTAAAATTAATCCTACAAGCAATCAAAACCTCTCCTCACTCTGATTACATCGGACGTCACGTTGAAAGAATTCTTCCTCTATGGGAAAAATTGCAGGACTCTCCAGAAAAAGAAGAAGCTTTAAAATTCATCATCGATCTTCAAATGACGGGTAGTGACCTTCTTCGACAACTTGCTTACCGATTTTTAGAAAGTAAATTTAAAGATTCGCCTCATCACAATGAAAAAATGCGCCTTGTCGGTTTAAGAGGCAAACATGAGGAATTTAAGGGGGCGATCAGCAACTATGAGCTTCTTTCTCATTTAAAATCTAAAAAATTTGTTTTTCATACAAGTGGTTGGGGTGTTGGTGAAATCATTGAAATTTCTTACATAAGAGAACAAGCGAGTTTTGAATTTGATTATGTCCCTGGAAAAAAAGATATTTCTTTTAAAAATTGTTTTTCCTCTCTCATTCCAATTCCTGAAACCCACTTTTTGGCACTCAGATTTGGCAATCCCGATGAATTAGAGGCAATGGCAAAAAAAGATCCAGTAAATGTAATTTACCTACTCCTCAAAGATCTAGGACCAAAAACAGCAGCTGAAATAAAAGATGAACTTTGCGAACTCACTATTCCTACTCAAGAATGGACGAAATGGTGGCAATCTGTAAGAACAAAAATAAAAAAAGATCAAAGAATTCTCGTTCCAGAAGATTTGAGCAAACCATTTGAATTGAGTAGTAAAGAAATTTCCCATGAAGAGCGATTGCAAAAGGTCTTTGACAAAAAACCTGATGCAAATACCTTGATTCAGATGGTCTATTCCTTTCTCAAAGACTTTCCTGATGCGATCAAAAATGCAAATTTTAAATCCATTTTAAATACGAAACTCCAAGAAGTGATCTCTTTCCCGGAACTCACAGAAGCACAAAAAATCCAAATTTTCTTTTTTCTAAAAGAGTTAAACGGTGAAAAAGCCTTTTCTCCTATGATCGAACTTCTCAAAGCCTCTTCAGACCTTAAAAAATTGATTCAGGAGATCACAGTACAAGCCTTTAAAAAAAGAACTCTAATCGAAATAAGAAAGGAAAGAGAGGATTGGATAGCCATCTTTTTAGATCTTCTACTTATGATTGACTCTTCTTCGCTTAAGGATTACCTTCTCGAGGAATTATTAACCCTCAAAACCCAAAAAGAATTAAAAAATAAAATTCAAGAACTTTGCGCCTATCCTTTCCGTTATCCAGATGCTTTTATCTGGTACTTCCAAAAAATCTTAAACGAAACTGTACCATTTGAAGAAAAAGAGGAGAAAAACCGCTTTTTCGAAAGCCTTCTCATCCTTTTAAGCCATTTGGAACAAGCTGCGGAGCAGCGCGATCTAATCAAAAAAATTCACACCATCCTTTCTTCAGGACGATTTGCAAGTGTGCGCAAAATCATGAAAGATGCATCGATAAAAGATGTCCAAGAATTTCTCTTGCTCGCCTCAAAATGCCGCTCCTTAAGTGATCATGACCTAAAAATTTTCCACTCTCTTGCTGAAGTCGTTCATCCATCCTTAGCGAAAAAAAAGACGAAAGCCGCCGTTGAAGAAGAAGAGGAGATCATCTGGACAACACAAGAAGGTTACCAAAACCTGCAAAAGCGCATTGAACAAATTGCAACGGTTGAAACCATAGAAAATGCCAAGGAAATTGAGGTTGCAAGAGGTCATGGAGATTTGAGAGAAAATGCTGAGTTCAAATCTGCTTTAGAAAAAAGAGATCGATTGCAAGCTGAATTAAAATTTCTTTCTGATCAATTAAATAAATCCAGAATCATTACAAAACCAGAAATTCATACAGATAGAGTTGGCATTGGGACAATTGTCGACTGCAGGAAAAAAAATGGAGAGCAAGTTTCCTATACCCTCCTCGGACCTTGGGATGCAGATCCTGAAAAAAACATCCTCTCCTTCCAATCCAAACTTGCCAAAACCATGGCGAATTTAAAAGTAGGAGATAAGTTCCAATTCCAAGGCGAGCAACTACAGATCACCCAAATTCGCTCAGCTCTATGAACCTATCCGGAAATTCAAAAAACTGTTTTTCGTGCCTTTTTTCCCATATCTTAAAGCCATTTCTTGGCCTACTTAATTTAAGTATGCCCTGCGAAATGGCTTTAAAATCTGTGAAGAAAATTCATCAAAAATCAAATTTTCTGAATTTCCGGATAGGTTCATAATAATTCTTTTTTAGGAAATAAAAAAAAACTATGTTACACTGAAAATTTCATATGAAACTCATCATCGCAAGCAACAACATACATAAAATCCGAGAGCTGAGAAATCTTCTCAAATCTTTACCTCAACTAGATATTTTATCCCTCATTGATTTTCCCAATTATGAATCTCCCGAAGAAAAAGGGAAAACATTTGAAGAAAATGCCATCAAAAAAGCCACCCACGCCGCTAAAGAGTTGCAATGCATGACCCTCGCCGATGACACTGGTCTAGTCATTCCAGCACTCAAAGGAGCACCGGGGATTTTTTCAGCCCGCTATGCGGGAAGTGGAGCCTCTGATAAAGACAATCGCAAAAAACTTCTGCTAGAAATGAGAGATCTTAAAGACCATCAGCGCAGCGGATATTTTGAATGTGCAATTGCCATAGCCTCTCCTGAAGGTCTCAAAAAAGCCGTCCGGGCCTATTGCGAAGGAACCATCACTGAAGAAGAGCGCGGAAGCCAAGGGTTTGGCTATGACAGCATCTTCATCAAACATGAATATAGCAAAACCTTTGCCGAACTCGAGGAAGAGACCAAAAACCGCATCTCCCACCGAAGAAAGGCCTTCGATAAAATATTTCCTACACTGGAATCACTCAACTTTACTTGATTCTCACTCTCATTTTAACTATAATAACTTCCTTTCTTAAATAAATATTTACCATGAACCTATCCGATAATTCAAAAAACTGCTTTTTGTGCCTTTTTTCCCATATCTTAAAGCCATTTCTTGGCCTACTTAATTTAAGTATGTCCTGCGAAAT